>CASDRY010000076.1 GCA_949283235.1 uncultured Spirochaetales bacterium
CCCCCCCCCCCGCGCCCCCCACCCCCCGCCGCCGCGTTAAGCTTCCGGAGAGTGCAATTACAAGCGGTGGTTTTGAATCGCTGGGGAATGTTGCTTTCAAGTTCGATCTCATCGGAGCTCTTCGTCCGGAATTCCTTGCCTTCGTGCTTGCCTTCTTTGTCAGTGATTTCTTTGGCACATTATCTACAGCTCTTGCTCTTGGTAATCAGATGGGTGCTTTGGATAAGGATGGCAATTTCCCTGCAATCGGAAGAATATTCCTCGCAGATGCAATAGGCTCTGTTGTTGGGGCTGCTATGGGTGTGACTGTCGTCACAAGCTATGCTGAAAGTGCCTCAGGTATTGAGAGTGGTGGAAGGACTGGTCTTGCGAATTTCGCAACTGCAGCTCTTTTTATCCTAGCAATTTTCTTTGCACCTGTATTCCTCATGATACCGACAGCCGCAACCACTCCTGTTCTTCTTATTATAGGATTGTCTATGATGCAGGGGCTTAAGAATGTGGATTTTGTTCCTGATGAATGGATTCCTGTCGGTGTTATGCTGATCTCCACGCTTTTCTATGGAATAGCAAAGGGAATAGGACTTGGACTTATTGCATACTGCCTAGTTCATTTCGCTTACTATCTTTTTGATGATGAGAGAGAAAAGGGTCAGCTTCCTTCATGGTTCATGGTTGTTTTCACTGTACTTACAAGCATTCAGTTCTTCGTATAACAGGAGGTAAGCATGAGAATAGGAGTCTGGGCTGATAAAGCTAGATTGATGGAAGCTGCACAAGGGAAACGACGATGCGATCTTTCTATTGAGAATATTCAGCTTGTAAATACAATCACTGGCGAAATCTATCCTGCAGGTGTTGATGTGCTTGATGGAATCATTGTCCGAGTCAGGGATAAAGGGGAAGATTCTCCAGAAAGCTTGAAGATAATCGATGGAGAGGGCAGGTATCTTCTTCCGGGATTGATCGATACGCATCTTCATATAGAAAGCACTATGATGATTCCCTCACAGTTCGCTCAGGCAGTTGCACCATGGGGAACAACAACGATAATTGCAGATCCTCATGAAATTGCTAATATCATGGGTATTGATGGTGTGCACTTCATGCTTGATGATAGCAAGGACACTCCTGTTCGCCAGTTCTTCCTTGCCCCTTCCTGTGTACCAGCTTCACCTGCTGTTGAAAGCGGTGGAGCCCAATTCGGGCCGAATGAGATATCTAGGCTTCTTGATACTCCACGTATTCTGGGGCTAGGAGAACTGATGAATTACAGACAGATATGTAATCAGCAGCCTAGGATGATGGATATCATCGCAGAAGGAGCTAAGCGGGGTGCTTTTCTTCAGGGACATGCTCCAAAGCTTGTCGGAGCTGACCTTGCTGCATATATTCTTGCAGGTCCTGTAAGCGATCATGAGTGCAGAAGTACTGAGGAATGCCTTGAGAAAGTCAGGCTTGGAATGCATGTGAATCTCAAGGCTAGCTCTCTTTCAAATCATCTGCAAGCATCTCTTAATGGAGTTAAGAATCATCGCTGGAAGGATAATGTATCTCTGTGTACTGATGATGTCCATGCCGCGACAATATTTGAATCAGGACATCTCAATCGTGTGATAAGAATGGCGATTGAATATGGCGCAGATCCTTTGGATGCCTATCGTTTTGCCACTTATAATGCAGCTCGCGAGTATGGATTCTCAGATCTTGGCGCTATTGCTCCTGGATTTGTTGCTGATCTTCAGCTTCTTGATAACCTTGATGGAGGTTGTCCTTATCTTGTTATTCTCGAAGGAAAGGAAGTTGCTAGAGAAGGGCGCTGTCTAATACAGCCTGCAAATAACGAAAGACACTTTGTGAACACAATAAAGCTTCCACCTCTTTCTGTCTCTGATTTCATGCTCAAGGTACCAGAGGAGGATGTGGAAACTTTCACAATCCATAGCAAGGAACTTGGTCCTTTCAATGGAGGGTGCTATGAGGAAATTCCTGTAAAAGATGGGTATTTATACATTGAGGATGATCCAGATCTGGCGATAATGCATGTTTTCAATCGGTATGGAAAGAATAATTCAGCAGCTGCTCCGATAAGGAATTTCGGTATAATAAAAGGTGCTGTCGCTTCTACCATAGCTCATGATTGCCATAATCTGATGACAATCAGCAGGAATCCTGAAGATGCGCTTATCGCAGTGAAGGCTTTGCAGCAAAGCGGGGGAGGTATAGCTGTTGCTGCTGATGGAAAGCTTCTCGCTCATCTTTCTCTTCCTGTTGCAGGTTTGATGTCGGATGCGCCACTGGGGATTCTTGTTGAGGAAATCAGAAAAACCGAAAAAGCTGTAAGTGAGCTTTGCAGTGGAAGCACACTGCTGAAGATGGCTACATTTGCGCTTTCAGCTCTTCCTGGTGCAATCCTGACGGATCAGGGGATTATCATCGATTCTGCAGAGGAATTCACGCCATTATTCAGAAAGAAACATTGAGGCCAGAGAATCATGTTGGGGAATTAATACCCTGGCATGATTCCTTCGGTGAAAATGCGTTTGAAAGCTTGCTTGGCCCGCTTTTCATCCTTTGCTATTATGACAATATGTCTAAGAGAAGATACTGTCCGCTCTATCCTAGATGCGGAGGATGTGAATATGTGAACATGAAGTATGAGGATGAGCTTCTTGAGAAATTCCTTGAAGAGAAGCAGTTCCTTTCAAGATTCGGAGAGGTCTCCCCGATACTTCCATCTCCAAAAACAAC
>CASDRY010000077.1 GCA_949283235.1 uncultured Spirochaetales bacterium
AAGGCATTTGAATTCATAAGAGCGCAGAACTTCAACATAACGATACATGCGGGAGAAGCCTTTGGGCTTGAATCAATCTGGCAAGCTATACAGATCTGCGGAGCACATAGAATCGGACACGGAACAAGGCTCACTGATGATATGAAAATAGAAGACGGGAAAATAAAGAAAATGGGATCGCTCGCCCATTTTGTCTTAGATAAGCGAATACCGCTTGAGATGTGCCTCACAAGCAATGTGGGAACAGGTGCTTCCGAAAGCTATGAAACCCATCCCTTCCCTATCTTCTTCAGGAATCATTTCCGCGTATTCCTTTCAACAGATAACAGGCTAATGAGCAACACATCCCTTACAAAGGAACTTTCAGTTGCTGCCAAAGTCTATGATCTCGATATCCACGATATAGAGAAAATAACCCTCAATGCGATGAAGAGCGCCTTCATACATCATGAGAAGAGGCTGAAGCTCATCTACAATGTGATAAAACCTGGCTATGCAGCTCTGAGGGAGGAGTATGGTCTCTCATGAGAACCATACTCTCCATGGTTTGATTCTCAGTCTTATCAGGCAATAGAGAAGCGCGAAGACAAGACCAAAAAGGTGCGTCATATGAGCTATTCCACCACCATATGAATTCATCTGGCTGTATAGCTCAACAAAGAAGTATATGAGAACAAGGATCGGAGCCCTGACAGGGAATACTCCGAAAAGATAGATTACTGCTCTTGGATATATAACTGAGAAAAGAAGCATTACAGCGTAGAGTGCTCCAGAAGCTCCTAGAAGAATCGCATTGGTTCCTGTGAAAAGATAGAAAAAGAAACTTGCAATGCCTGAAAGTATTCCTGTGAGGAAATAGAACAGCACAAACTCCCTTGTCCCAACTGCCCTCTCAACGGCAGTCCCGAAAATAAAGAGGCCAAGCATATTAGAAAATAGATGCCAGAAACCCGAATGCGTGAACATGTATGTGACGAACTGCCAGTAATAATGGCCATAGAGAATAGCTGAAGGAATCATCGCAAAGTAATATGTCAGCGCGGGATACAACAGATATGCAACAAAAAAGACTATACAGTTTGCAACAATAATCATTACAGCGGAATTGCTGTATGTATATCTGAATTTTCTATTGATAATACTGTTCATTATTGCAAATTAAGCAAATTATTATGAATGGTCAATATCGATACATTTGGAACAATTTTTCACAGTGTGTGAATATTTTTCACAGTAATAAAAGAAAAATTTTAAAATATCTTTCGAAAATGGCATAAAAGTTGGCACGCTACTTGCAATACAGAGACAGAGCAAACAGTTTTTTCAACAAACCTCCTTTTTAGTGTGTACAAGGACGCCAAAATCTGGCGTCTTTGTCTTTTTCTAATCATTTTCTCAATTTTATGCATAGTTTGGCACGTTATATGCAACAAAATATGTACAGAGCAACAGTTTTTCATACCTCCTTTGCAACGTGTGAAAAAACTAACGCCAGGCAGCTCTCTCCCACCCCATATGCTGTCTGGCGGTTTTTATTTGACCAAGCTTTCCACTCTGTATAGACTCACGCTGTATGGCTAATTCAAGAAGAGATAAAGCAGATTCATATACACAACGTGCCCATAAGGAAGGTTATCCAGCAAGATCCGTATATAAGCTGGAGGAAATAAATGCGGCTCACAGATTAATCAAACCAGGGGATTCAGTACTTGATGTAGGTGCAGCCCCAGGTTCCTGGACGCTATACACCCACAGGGAGCTAATCAAAGGGAAAGGGAAGATCGTGTCTGTTGATCTGAACCCGCTGTCTCTCGACCCTATACCTCCTACAGTTACAGAGTTCACAGGGGATGCCTTTTCAAAGGAAATAAGGGCAAAGCTCGTGGAGGAAGGCCCATATGATGCGATTATCTCCGATGCCGCTCCTATGACAACAGGAAATAGGATTGTTGATACAACCAGATCCGAATACCTTGCGGAGCAGGTAGTGCTCCTTGCCCAGGAACAGCTCAAAGCTCACGGGAATATGGTCATAAAGATCTTCCAGGGAGGCGGAGAGCAGGAAGTGCTGAAGACAATGAGAACTATCTTCCAGAAAGCAAAAGCCTTCAAACCAAAAGCCTCCAGGGATGATTCTTTTGAGATATTCCTCATAGGCATTGATAAGAAGAACTAACCCTTCACGGCTCCGCTTGTGAGACCCGCGATGAAATAACGCTGGAGGAAGACAAATATTATCGTTACAGGAACAGCCGCCACGATTGAAGCACTCATCATAGCGCTCCAGTTCGTACTAGCTTCCCCGAGGAATGTCATGACAAGCCCAGGTGCAAGGGTTCTTCTAGCCGTATCGGTAACGAGCGTCATCGAATAGAGAAGATCATTCCAGCTCCACACAAACCCATAGATAGCGATAGAAACAAGACCTGGAACCGCCATCGGGAAGATTATGCTGAACATAATCCTCAGGTTTCCAGCTCCATCTATCTTAGCGCTCTCTATAAGGGAATCAGGGAGGTTGTCGAAATAGCTTTTAAGCGTCCAGGTACCGACAGGAAGCGTAAACACGACATAGCTTATGATAAGAGCCCAGTAGGAACCAAGAAGCCCAGCCTTCTGCATCATCAGGTAGATCGAGAGAAGCAGGATAGCCTGAGGAAACGCCTGGCTCATCATGAAAGCACCCATTATTATCTTCCTTCCCCTGTAGCGGAACTTTGAGAAGCTATAACCTGAAAACGCGCTCACGATCGTAGCTGCCGCGGATGAGGCGAAGGAAACCAGAAGGCTATTTGCCAGATAACGCATTATCGCGGGATTCGTGACAATGCTTTTTATTCCTTCAAGAGAGAAGGACGTGAAGAATGATAGCGTGAAAACCTCATCAGAAGGCTTCAAGGCCGTGTTGATCATCCAGACCAAAGGGAAGAATACAAAGAACCCGATAAGAACTGCGGCAACACAGTAAAAGATCATGAATGGAAGTGTTTTCTGGAACATCATATTCTCCTTAGTCTGATTCTCTGACCTGTCTCAGGTAAACGAAGCTGAATGCACCGAGAAGCACCGCCCAAACAGTTCCTATTGTCGCAGCCGCGCCTATCTTCCAGTTCTGGAAGGCCGTTGTGTACACCTCAAGCGAAAGCGTAGTTGTAGCTCTAGCTGGTCCTCCTTTTGTCATCGTCCATGGGATATCGAAATGCTGGAGATTACCTATTGCACCAAGAACAATCACCAGGAACATTATCGTTTTCATATCTGGAACAACAATCTTACGAAACACCTGCCAGTTATTGGCTCCATCAATCCTCGCAGCCTCTATCTCATCCATAGGAACAGCCTGCAACCCTCCTAAAAGAAACGCCATATACCATGGCAGCATCTGCCAGGATCTTGCTATGATTACAGCTATTAAAGCTGTGGAAGAATCTCCCAGCCATGAAATATTCTCATCAATCAACCCAATGCCCTTGAGCACAGCGTTGAGAATTCCGTACTGTCCATTGAAAATCCAGCTCCATAGGAATCCTATTGCGGTTCCTGGGATAATCCAGTCAACAAGAGTGACACCTCGGAGGAAACCAGATAGCCTGAATCCCTGATTTAGTACTATCGCCCAGATAAGCCCAAGAGTGAAAGGAATTGCTGTAGCGAAAACAACGAATACGAAGGTAACCCCTATCGTCTTCAGGAAGTAAGGATCCTTGAACAGCTTTACATAGTTCTCAACCCCAACCCAGGAAAAACCAGGGAAGAGAAGAGACCTATCCGTGAAGGACATCACAATAGCATTAATGAAAGGATAGAGGATGATAAGCGAGAATATAGCGATTCCAGGCACACAAAGAAGGAATCCTACCTGCCCATCAGTAAGTCTGCCATCATTTCTGAATCTCATTCCCATCTCATCATCCCCTTACTCATCAAAGGCTCTCAAGCCTCTGTGTCATATCAGCAACAGCTGCTTCTGCTGTCTTTGAACCAAGAAGTGCTGCCTGAAGCTCTTCTGTAATTATTGACTTGATCTCATTTGCATCGACCATCATTGCAGTCTCTTCAAGCTTTGCTGTTGCAGTTGCTTCAAGGAAGCCCTGAAGATATGCATCGTTCTTGACCTCATCAAGAGCGGAAGCGCTTTCTGTTACAGGAGGCATACCATTCTGCTCAAAGTATTCCATAGCAACATCGTTGGAAAGGAGGTACTCTGCAAAATCTGCAGCCTCTTCCTTATGCTCCGACTTCTCAAAAATCATGAGAAGGTGTCCCCACATCGTTGACTGAGGCTCATCACCCTCATTGAATACAGGACGAGGCATAGCTGAACATACATTCACAACCTCATCAGGAGCTACTCCGTTAGCGACAGCCTGTCCCTTCGCGAGAACAGCATCGTCATAGAAAGCCATCTTACCCTGCGCAAAGAGCTGACGTGCATCACCGCGGCCGATATCCATAGCGATATACCCCTTAGCAAGCATATCCTGATACCACTTCACACATTCAACAGCAGTCTCTCCGAGATTAACAGATCCATCCTCGTTGAAGATTGTTCCACCAAATGTCCAGAGCCATGGCATGAAATCACCTGCACATGTTGCTTCCTTTGTAGATACACCATAAGGAACGATATCACCACCGAGGGCTTTCACATCAGCAAGACACTTTTCAAACTCCTCCATAGTCTTAGGTGGCTCATTCCAGCCAGCTTCTTTAAGTATCTCTGGATTATAAACCATCGTGATAGCCGCCATTGACCAAGGAAGTCCAACCTGCTTTCCATTGATATTTCCAACAGAAAGAGCTGCCGGGCTTATATCCTCAAGCACTGCTGGATCGATAATCTCCGTGAGATCTGCAAGAGCTCCAGTCTGTGCGATTGTGTTGAATATCGCGATATCAGCCTGAGCTATATCAAGGGGCTCACTACCCTGAAGCCTAATCAGAAGCTGCTGAGCTGTATCCGCCCAAGTCCAGCCAACCCATGTAACGCTGTTTCCGCTCTGAGCTTCATAACCTTCCCTCATTCTCTGGAAGATATCTCTTGTAGCCTCTTCCTCTCCAGACCATCCAGCCCATACGATATCAACAGGACCATCTGCAGTGCTCTGTGCCTCTTGCGTGCCAGAAGCAAATACCATTGAAAGAGAGAGCAGCATAATAAGAGCTGCAGACATAAAACGTCTCATAGAACCTCCTTACAATTCCACTCAGTCGATAGTATTACCGACTTTGTGAACCTCCTTTTTCTCTATTGACTTGAGCAGTTCCAGGAACTGTACAAGATGCGACTTGTAAATATCACGAGGAAGACAGCCATAATCGATGCAGAGCTTTGCAGCATAAGCCGTAACCTCTCCCATCATTCCTCCTGTTCGCATTATCCTTCCTGTTCCAGATGCATCATGGGAGAAGCTCGCATCACGACCTGACATGAACATATTCCTTACATTGCGAGAATAGAAACAGCGGTAAGGAAGGAAATATGGCCCTTTGAATACCTCACGACAATCCATCGTGAGGAAGGCATCGCCCTCGTGGAACGCTGAATAGAACCTCTTATCAGGATAATGCACATCGAAATTCCATGTAGTCGGAACACATGCATCAGGGAATGTGTAGCGGAAATCCGCCTTAGTCAGCACAAGATCTCCAAGAAGCCTTCTCGACTCACGCTTTCCGCCTATTGCCGAGCAGTATGCAAGATCATAATCCTGATAATCATTATCAACATTGCGAAGCGTATCCCAAGCTCCATACATTGCCCTGAAATTAAGGTCTCTTGAGCGCTCTGCACACTCTATTGGATCCTCAGTCATTCCGCTTTCCCAGAACCAGCACCCAAGGGAGAATTCCCTGGAATGGCCATAGATATCCTTTGTATCACCCCTTCCAGGGAAAACCGCGGAAGACAGATCTATAGCCCATGGGCATCTCGGGAAAGGATGAGGCGATTCCGTCT
This sequence comes from uncultured Spirochaetales bacterium, assembly GCA_949283235.1. GTDB lineage: Bacteria > Spirochaetota > Spirochaetia > Sphaerochaetales > Sphaerochaetaceae > Ornithospirochaeta. The sequence continues at coordinate 5,960 of CASDRY010000077.1, forward strand.
TCTCGATATACCACATATTAGTCATTCCCATATGACCATTTGTGGTAACTTCAAAGTCTGCTCCGCTCATAGCTCCAAGGTTTCCATCCCCTGTGGCATCGTTATAAAGAGGAGCTGAGATACGGAATATCCTGTTATTCAGGTAATCCCAGAGCTCAACTGAAGCAATTTTATCGCCATCCATCTCTGAAGAGATGAGCTCTGTCCCCATATACATCGTAAGATTTTTTTCAGCTTCGAGAATGGAAAGTTTCCTCTCATCCTCATATAAATCAGCCTTGTTAACGCTTCCATAGTGTCCGATACGCTTCTGCTCGAACTCTCCCACGATGTTACCGATACCTGGGAATGGATCGTAATTTGTACCACCTCCAAGCCAGACACGAACTTCGGAGCTATTATTGCCTCCTACAAGGAGTCTGTCCTGAACAATGGCTGTTCTAAGGCCAAGGCGAGATGCAGCGACAGCTGAGCAGATCCCAGCCATTCCACCACCTATTACGATGTAATCATATTCAGCTTCTGTCTTCGTTTCCCCTATTCCTGCCATTTCCCTATAGAAGGACATAATGGAATCCTTTCCCGAAGGAAGGCTGGGGTTATCAGAAGAGGAGAGAAGAATATAAGCGCAGCGGCCTTCAAAGCCTGAAAGATCATGGAGAGAAACAGTATGTTCTCCCTCTTCTAGAATAATGGACTTTCCCTCTTCCCATGACCACGACGAAGTATGACCGAACTCTCCAGTGTTCTCGCTATCAATGAATACATTGAAAATACCTGGAGTCATATCCTCATGCCATGGGGAAACCCAGTTATAAGTATAGGCATATACATGATAGCTACCTTTCTTATCGACTCTGAAGCGTGTCACCGCATCGGAGACAGGCAGGCCAAGACCATGTGCAAGAAGATATGGAGCACCCATCTGAAGGATGAATTCACTATCTACAAACCATCCGCCACAATCATCAAAAGAAGCTGTGGGAATCAGAATCATACCATTGCGATAAAAGCTGCTCTGTTTCATTACAATTAAATTCTATTGTCAGATTATATAGCTTAGAATGTCGATTTAACATGTAAACTTGTCAGAATTGATATCACATTAGATAATACTTCCATGGAATGGAACTGGTTTGATGATCATAGGGACAAACAAGCTTCCCTTTTGGGAGGAAAGATATTCTGCGGAATAAGCTCAAACACCGAGACCATAGACAGAACCAACAAAACGGAAACTGGCATGATTCTTACCTGGGTAGTCTCAGGCAAAGGAATGCTTACATCAGGAGGAAAGGATTATCCTATCGAACCCAATTCTGTAATTCTCAGACACAGCCAGATGGATTACCATCTCAGGCTTTTCTCAAGAACAAAACACAGGAGATGCTACTTCGGAATTCCAAACGAGCTCTTCACGATCCTGACCGAGATGCACCCTAACATGCTACTTGTTCCTCCAGTCTTCAGAATAGAAGAGAACATGAATCATATTGAGAATTTCCTTATGCTTTATCAGACAATCAAGGACACGGCAAACGAGGAGCTCCTTTCCGTTCTGCCAGATTTTGAGAGATACATCCTGCATTTTCTATCTCCATTTCTGTCAGAAGGCAGGATATCCTCGCTGAACGAGGCAAGGAAGATGCTGGAAACGGATTTCTCCTCATCGCTGGAGGAGATTGCCGGTAAAGCAGGAATCGGATACTCACTATTCAGGAAGGAATTTCTCAAAGCATATGGACAATCCCCGCATGCATATAGATTGGAAAAGCGGATAGAAAAAGCAAAACAGCTTTTATCGATGGGGAGAACGTGCTCTGAAGTCTCCGACGCACTTGGATACACAGATATCTACACATTCTCCCATCAGTTCACGAAGATAGCGGGAATTCCTCCTCGTCTTTACAGGAAAACCCACCTCTTCTGATTATTGATTATCCGAAGAAAGCTGCACAACAAGCTGATTGAACGGCATGTCGATACCATTAACTCTGAGAGCATTCAGGATATCGCTATTGAATCTCCAGTAAACATTCCAGTAATCAGAAGGAGCGACCCAAGGGCGAACATAGAAGATTATCGCAGAATCGCCATAGGAGCCGACCTCAACTAAAGGAGCAGGATCCGGAAGAATCTCTGGATAGCTCGCTATAAGATTCCTCAAGACCTGCTTTGTCTTCTCAATATCATCTGTATAGCGGACAGACACTGTCATATCGAGTCTTCTCTTATCAATGTAAGAGTAATTAAGAATGGTGTTGCTCCAGACATATTTGTTGTTAACAGTATATTTCTTGTTATCTGCTGTGGAGAGTGTGACACACATCAAGTCCATATCGACAACAGTTCCAGCAACTCCATCCTGCCCGATTTCTATCCAGTCTCCCACTCTGAAAGGATTATTGATTGCTATCATGACACCGCTGAAAAGAGAGCTGATAGATTCCTGAAGAGCAAAGCCTAGGACAACTCCTGTAATTCCAAGTCCTGCCAGCACTGGGGTAAGATCTATACCGAAAACACCAAGCACCGCGACTATCGCAATAATCCAGATGAGAACGGAACATATTCTTATGACAAGCGAAGCCATTATCGGAGTGAACTTCTGATTTTTCTTTGAAATACCTGTGAAGAAATTCCTGATAACCTTATTCAGTATCTTAGCGATGATGATTATAAGAACAGCAACGGCAGCAGAGACGGCAATGCGAGGTATATGGAAAGTTGTCGAAAGTTCTCCGACAGCATCGGACAAATCACTGCTCTCAGTTACAGCATTGGAAGCAGCTTCCAGTAATAGCATTGTATCCTCCTTATATTAGAAATGGGTGGGAAACCCCACCCATCATTTTAACAGATATATGTTAAGAAAGAAGCTTTGTAAGATTTGCGGCGAACTCTGCAGGATCTGAAGGCATTACACCCTCCTGAATCAGAGCCTGATCGAGGATGACGTTGCTCATAGCCTTTACAAATTCATCATCGCTGCTTGCCTCTATTCTTGCGATCACAGGAGAATCCGGATTGATTTCAAGAAGTGGCTTAACCTCTGGCATCTCCCCTCCCATCTGCTTCATCAGACGCTGCATCTGAACAGAAGGATCGTCATCGGAGAGGATTACCGCAGCAGGGGTCGATGAAAGACGGGATGAGATAACAACATCCTTTACTCTGTCACCCAGAGCTGCCTTAATTTTCTCAGCAACAGGCTTCTTAGCCTCTTCCTTTGCCTTATCCTCATCGCTCTTAAGATCATCAAGAGCTCCAGCTTTGTTTATTGCCTTGAGAGGAGTCTTGTCATACTCACCTATTGTGGAAACAACGATATCATCAATATCATCGCCCATGATAAGAACTTCATAACCCTTCTCTCTATAAGAAGCTACAAGCGGAGATGTTCTGAGAACCTCTTCCTTTCCTCCAGAGATGTAGTAAATGGCTTTCTGGCCTTCCTTCATTCTGGATTTATACTCCTTCAGTGAAACATAGCCATCCTCTGTAGAACTCTTATAGCGAACAAGCTCAAGGAGTGTATCTCTGTTGGCGTAATCAGAATAAAGACCTTCCTTGAGTGGCCTGTTATATTCTGTGATGAACTTCTTGTAGAGCTCTGGATTATTCTCAGAAATCTTCTTGAATTCTCCCAGAAGCTTCTTCACGGACGCATTTCTGATTGAAGCCATTACCCTGTTCTCCTGAAGAATCTCTCTGGAGACATTGAGAGGAAGATCCTCGCTATCGATAATACCGCGGACGAATCTCAGGTATGTTGGAAGAAGATCCTTGTCATCATCTGTGATATAAACCCTCTTTACATAAAGCTTCACACCTGGGCGGTAATCAGCATAGTACATATCAAAAGGAGCTTTTGCCGGAATATAGAAAAGAGTTGTATATTCCGTTGTTCCCTCTGCCTGTGTATGTATGTAGAAGAGAGGATCTTCGGAATCATAGAATGCATTCTTATAGAACTCCTTGTAATCCTCATCCTTTATCGAGGACTTAGGTCTCTTCCAGAGAGCTGAAGCGGAGTTGATCTGCTCTACTTTATGCTCCGTTGTCTTCAGGGCATTGCCATTCTCATCCTTCTTCTCATTGTCGTAATGGACCTGATCATACTCTAGATAGATAGGATATGCGATGTTATCAGAATACTTCTTGATCAGCGTCTCAAGCTGCCAGCGGTTAGCAAACTCCTCTCCCTCCTCATTGAGCGCGAGGATTATAGTCGAGCCCTGTTCACTGCGCTCCGCTTCTGTAACTGAGTATGATGATTCTCCATCTGATTCCCACTTCCAGGCCTGCTCTTCTCCTGCCTTTCTTGAGATAACAGTGATTTTCTTCGCTACCATGAAAGCAGAGTAGAAACCAACACCGAACTGACCGATGAGGTTTGAATCCTTCTTCTGCTCATCTGTAAGGGAAGAAAGGAACTTCCTTGTTCCTGAAGAGGCAATCGTACCAAGATTGTCATTGAGATCAGCCTCGTTCATACCGATACCATTATCCTTGATGGTAAGAGTTCTCTCACCTTCCTCAGTGAAGCTGAGATCGATACGTGGGCTGAAAGAGAATCCCTTGAGGTGCTCATCTGTAAGGGAAAGGTATCTTAGCTTGTCGATAGCATCGGACGCATTCGAGATAAGTTCCCTCAAGAAGATTTCCTTATTTGAATATAGTGAATGAATAATAAGGTGCAGAAGATCTGCTACCTCTGTCTTGAACTTCTTCGTGGACATAATTCCTCCATAGGATTTACCAAGATGGAAGATACTAACAGCTGAGCAAATCGGCAACAAAATGGGGAGCAAAAGCTCCCCGATAGATTACTCTCTTACTATAATTGATCCAGCATTGATTCCATCAACAGGATGATTGTCTGAATCATATAGCGTTACGCTATACGTCCAAGTTGCATTTTCTCCGGGCTCCACTAAAATCATTTCAACGCCATTGATGATAAATTCTCTAAGTTC
>CASDRY010000078.1 GCA_949283235.1 uncultured Spirochaetales bacterium
AAGCAGGCTTCTTTGAGGGGGCCCTACAGATTCAAATCCCACACAATTCTGTAAAGACCCGAAAAGATGTGAAGATTTGAATTGCGCGAATTCTGTACAAACAAAATAAAAAAAATAACTCCCTGCATTGTAAGGAGCTATTCGAGAGCGACCGACGGGAATCGAACCCGCATCTTCAGCTTGGAAGGCTGAGGTAATAGCCATTATACCACAGTCGCATTATCGCTAACGGAGAGGAGAATACACAAAAGCAAAACTGATGTCAATAATATTCTGAAAATTTCTTAAAACTCTCTTTAGCTTCGTAATTGATGCCTTCCTTTTCTTATGATATAGTCCCTCCGAAATCAAATATAACGGAGGGCCCTATGGGAGAGCGCGGAGAAGTATTCTCAACAAAACTGGTGAAGGATGATAGAACTTATTTCTTCAATGTAAAGGAGAATATCTATGGAGATCTCTTCCTTAATATAGTTGAGTCCAGGCCTACGGATACACAGGGCAGGTTCCTCAGACAGTCTGTTATTGTTTATCAGGAAGATATGGGTGAATTCATCAAGGAATTCCAGAAGTCTATCGATTTCATAAAAATCCATGGAACAAGAAAACCACGCCCGACAGGAATGGTCAGACGTCGCCATGCTGATACAAGCAGTCTGAAGAAGAACGAGGAAGACTCAGAATAAGGAAGGGGTTTCGTCAGTTTCCTTATAAGTGAAAGTCGTCCTCTCTATAGGGGACGGCCCATATTTCTCAATGGCTTCTATGTGAGCTTTTGTCGGATAGCCCTTGTGCTTAGCATAGCCATACTGGGGCCATTTTTTATCACATAGCTTCATTATCCTGTCACGCTCTGTCTTTGCTAGTATCGAGGCGGCCATTATTTCGTGTATCTTTCCGTCTCCTTTCACGATAGCCTGGCACTGTATCTGCACATCAGGCTTCTTATTGCCATCGACGAGAAGGACATCGACCTTTGTTTTCCCTGCAACGCGCTCATATGCAAGCTTCATCGCGTAAAGAGAAGACTGGAGGATGTTTATCCTGTCTATCACTTTGTGGCTGAGAGAGACCACAGCCCAAGCGACTGCCTTTTCCTTTATGACAAGCGCAGCTTCATCCCTTTCCTTCTCGCTCATCTTCTTTGAGTCATTGAGAATAGAGAAGGGGAAATCCTTGGGAAGAACAACAGCCGCAGCTGTTACAGGACCTGCAAGAGGTCCTCTCCCTGCCTCATCAGCACCGCAGATAATCATTCCATCTACATTGAAATCTATATCGAAAAGGCCTTTTTCCATATCCTCTCGGATGCTATAATCATCTGGATTCTGTTTCAAGGAGGATGAGCTTGTTCCTCAAGTCTCTCGATATTTACGGCTTCAAGAGCTTTGCAGATAAAACGCACATTGACTTTGCAGGTGGTATCACATCACTTCTTGGGCCAAATGGATGCGGTAAGTCCAACATCGTCGATTCAATCAAATGGGTTCTTGGAGAAAAGAGTACGAAATCGCTTCGAGCAGGCAAGATGGAGGATGTCATCTTCAATGGTACCGATACCAGAAAGCCTATGCCTTTTGCCGAGGTCGAGCTTACAATCGACAACTCCGAGCATCAGCTCCCGACAGATGTTGCTGAAGTCGCTATCAAGCGAAGGTATTTCAGAACAGGAGAGAGCGAGTATTTCCTGAATGGGCAGAAGTGTCTGCAGAGGAACATAAGGGAGCTTTTTTTCGATACAGGTGTAGGTAAGAGCGCATATTCAATTCTCGAGCAGGGAAAGATCGACCAGATACTTTCAACAAAGCCTGAGGACAGAAGATACCTCTTTGAGGAAGCTGCAGGGATATCGAGATACAAGGAGCAGTGCCATAACGCTGAGCTTGATCTCCAGAAGACCAATGATAATATCGCGGATATCGAGCGTTCATATAATGAAGCGAAAAGAGCTTGTGACAGATCCAGAAGCCAGGCAGAGAAAGCAAAGAGAGCTAGAGAGCTAGAAGCGAAGGCTTTCGATCTTGATGTGAGATACAACCTTGCTAAGATCAAGACATACAATCTCATGAAGGATCAGAGAGCGAAATGGAAAGCAAACGCTGAAGCTGAGATTGCAAGACTCGGGGAATTGATGAACACCCTCAATGCTGAGATTGAGGATACACAGGCAGAGCTAAGGGAAAAGAATACAGCTCTCTATGATTCCACAATTGAGATAAACAACCTCGAAAATGATATCGAAAGAGCTAAGGAGAGGATTGATTTATGGACCACAAGCTTCTCGGAAGCGGCTATGAGGCTTAAATCTGCTGATGATAAGATCCTTTCCATCCAGAGCAATGTTGATAGACTAAGCGGTGAAATAGAGTCTCTCGAGGATCTCCTTTCAAGAAAGGAAGAGCAGGCGGATGAAGAGCTTAGGCAGATTACAGCAATCACGAAGATGCTTGAGGAGAAGAAAGCGAGAATCGAATCCCTTGAGAAAGATACAGCTGAGCGCGAGAATCTTTCCATTAAGCTTGATGATGAGCTTCTCAATCTTACGGAGGAGCTGAAAGCTGTTATAGAGGATCTTGTCTCTGAAGTCGATCAGAATACAGACACGGCGTTCTCCGGAGAGAGAAGGGATAAAGCCGAGAAAGCATTTCTCGATAAAGCTGAAGAGGTGAAGGGGATTGTCTCAAATAGAATCGCATTCCTTGAATCCCTAAAGGAAGATGCCCTTGTTTCCAGAGAGATTACTGAAAAGGATTTCAATGTATTCCATTCAAGCATCGATGAACTTGTAAAGCTTTTCGAGGAGTACATAGCTTCAATTCCTCCGATTGTCGATAAGCTTCTCTCCTCTGATGGCCTTATAGCGAGAAAGAGAGATATCGAGAAAAGAGAAGCTGAAGTAAGAAAAGAAAGCGCTGATAACAGGAAAGCAATACAAAGCAACAGGGATGAGATTGCAGTTCTCCGTACCGATGTTGATTCTCTTTCTGAAACGCTGGACCAGCAGAGGGAACACTATAGAAGTGTTCTTTCAAATCTTGATATCACAAAGAATACACTATCAAATACACGTGCTTCAATCGAAGAGAAGCAGAATGAGATAGAGAACGTTCGTCTAGAGTCCGAGAAGGATAGGAATCTTGTCATGGATTACAATGACAGGATCAAGGCGGAAGAAGAGAGAAGAAAGGAGCTCAAGATAAGCCTCGATGAGAAATCCAAGGCTATCGAGGACAAGCGGAATGTTGTTGCAGAGCTTACCAACGCGCTCAATAAGAAGAGATCTGACAAGGATACCGCTTACAAGGATCTTGCGGAAGCGAACAGGATATACTCGGAGCAGGAAGCGAATATCGGTTCAACCGATCAGCTGATAGAATCCGTTGTCCAGGGATTCTTCAATAAGTATTCAAGAAACCTCGGAGAGTTCCAGAAAATCATCGAGGAGGAAGATCTTCCAGATGATACTCTCCTGATGAATGAGCTAGGGGAAGTCAATAAAGAGCTTGAGAAGCTGGGTACAGTCAATTATCTTGCAGAGGATGATTATAACTCAGCTAAGGAGCAGTTTGATTTCTATGCAAAGCACCTTGATGATCTGAACAAAGCGAGAAGCGATCTCGAGACAGTCCTGAAGGAAATCCAGGACAGGGCTAAGGAGCTCTTCCTGAAGACTTACAATGAGATCAGTGATAATTTCCAGTCGATGTTCACTCGTCTTTTCGGAGGAGGTGTTGCAAAACTCACTCTTGAGGATCCTGAGAACGTGCTTACCTCCGGTATCGATATCTTTGCGCAGCCACCTGGAAAGAAACTTGTAACTCTCTCGCTTCTCTCTGGTGGAGAGAGGAGTATGACAGCTGTCGCTCTTCTATTTGCGACATATCAGGTAAAGCCGTCTCCATTCTGTATTCTGGATGAGCTTGATGCTGCTCTTGATGATAAGAATATCGGGTACTTTCTTGATGTTCTTGTTGATTTCGGAAAGACAAGCCAGTTCATTATCATCACGCACAACAAGCACACAGTTACTGGTTCAGAGACGCTTCTGGGTGTAACCCAGATGGAAGCGGGTGTTTCGACAACTGTCAGTTATCGTCTTGATCGCATTGCAGGACAGCCTGTAATCCTCAATGATGATGATAATGTTGTTGATTTCGATAGCGATGGAAAGCTTCGGTGAATTGACAGCTCCCTTGCATTATTGTATAAGCATAAAGGCTGGAATTCCGGCTTGGGTTTGTAATGTTTGATAGTATAGCAGGAAAGTTCACAGGAATTATGAGGACTCTTTCCGGAAAGGGAAAGATTTCTGAGAAGAATGTACGAGACGCGGTGGAGGAAATCAAGGAAGCCCTCCTTGATGCTGACGTAAACCTCCGTGTTGTACGTCGCTTTGTCAATTCAACACTTGATGAGGCTCTTGGAGAGAAGGTCCTCTCTTCTGTCGATCCAGGACAGCAGTTTACCAAGATTGTCTATGACAAGATGGTAGAGCTTCTTGGAGGAAGTGAAAGCACATCCCTCAACCTCAAGGGAAAGGATGCTACATCTGTTATCCTTTTAATGGGTCTTCAGGGATCTGGTAAGACTACTGCTGCACACAAGCTTGCATACAAGCTGAAGAAAGATGGCAGAAAGGTAATGCTCGTTGCGGCAGACCTTGTCCGTCCTGCAGCTATAACACAGCTCCAGGTGCTTGGAGAGAAAGCAGGTGTGCCTGTTTTCACTATTCCTGGTGAAAAAGATCCTGCAAAAGTCGCAGAAGCTGCTATTTCAAGAGCAAAACATGACCTTATTGATACAGTCATTATAGATACCTCTGGTCGTATGCACCTTGATGAAGCTCTTATGGAGGAGATCCAGAGAGTTGCTAAAGTATCACGCCCAGATGAGACGCTATTCGTTGCAGATGCAATGACTGGTCAGAGCGCTGTTGATATCGCGAAGGAGTTTGAGGAGAAGGTTGGGATTTCAGGAGTAATCCTTACCAAATTCGATTCAGATACACGCGGTGGTGCGGCTCTTTCCCTTCGCTCTGTTGTAGGTAAGCCTATCAAGTTCATTGGAACTGGCGAGAAGATGGAAGACCTTGAGGTATTCCATCCGGAGCGTATCGCAACCCGTATTCTCGGTATGGGTGATATCGTCTCCCTTGTAGAGAAGGCTCAGGAGCAGTTCGATGCAGCTGAAGCTGAACGCCTTCAGAAGAAGATGGAGAAGAACACCTTCGATCTTCAGGATTATCTTGATCAGCTTGAGAATCTAAAGAAGATGGGCTCTGCTGATAAGCTTATTGAGATGATTCCAGGGGCTAAAGGGAATATCTCTGAAGAGGATCTTCATCTTGAAGAGCTGGAGAGGGAGAAGGCCATTATCCGCTCAATGACACGCTTTGAGAGAGGAAACTACAGGATAATCGGGCCATCCAGACGCAAGAGAATAGCAAAAGGGTCTGGAACTTCTGTAGCGGAAGTGAATAGACTTATAAAGAAATTCGAGAAAACTCGCCTTATGATGAAGAAGGTGATGACAAATAAGAAATTACAAGCTGCAATGCTGAAACAGTTCGGCATGTAGCTTTCAAGCAGTATAAGGAGTAAACCGTGAGCACAACAATGAGACTTAAGCGTTTCGGCACAAAGAAGAGACCTTATTACAGGGTCGTAGTACAGGACAGCCGCCTTGCTACATCTTCCAAGACAATTGACGAGGTTGGAACATACCGCCCAGTAGAGGCAGAGAACCAGCTTACACTCAATGAGGAGAAGGTCAAGGAGTGGCTCGGCAAGGGTGTCGTAGTATCAGATACTGTAAAGAATCTTCTCAATTCGCAGGGTATCCAGATTAATCGCAAGCAGAACTGATTCCAGGAGGGCCTATGGAAAAGGAACTTGTGGAATTTATGGTCAAGAGCCTTGTCGATGAGCCTGATGAAGTGAATGTGAATGTTATCGAGGGGGAGAAATCAACAATCCTCGAGCTTCATGTCGCTGAAGGTGATGTCGGAAAGGTAATCGGCAAGCAGGGACGCATTGCAAAGGCTATAAGGACAATCCTTTCAGCTTCTGCAACACGTGATGGAAAGCGTGCCGTTCTGGAGATTCTAGACTGATGGAAGAGCTTCTCTCTACCGCGACAATCGGAAAGACACACGGCGTTGAGGGTTTCCTCAGGATTTATTCGCTTTCAGGCGAATATGCTCATCTGAAGAAACTGAAGAGTGCTGTAGCATCTTTTCCTGACGGGAAGGAGAAGCTTCTTGCTGTCTCTGAAGTCCGTTCTAAAGGGGATCTTTTCCTAATGAAATTCTCCGGTTATGAAACTCCGGAGAGCGCCAGGCTGCTTTCAGGTGCTGTACTGAAAGTGAAACGTGAAGATGCGAGAAAGCTCAGGAAAGGTGAGTATTATGTCGCGGATCTTTATGGATTATCTGTTATCTACAACGGAGAGAAAGTAGGTACAGTGAAAGATGTGTCTGAGGGCGCACAGGCTATGCTTCTGCAGGTTGAAAGGGATGGAAGGATTTTCCTCGTTCCGAATCTTCCTGTATTTGTATCGCACCCAGATTTCAATAAGGGTGAGATAGAGCTTTTGATGGGAGACCTTCTCGAATTATGAAGATTACTGTTTTCACCCTTTTCCCAGAGATGGTAGAACCATTCTTCCGTTCTTCGATAATGAAAAGGGCAGTAGAGAAGGGCATAATCGAATACAGAATCATCAATTTCCGTGATTGGGCTGAGGGAGTTCATCAGAAAGCTGATGACATCCCATATGGCGGTGGCGCTGGAATGGTGCTGATGCCTGAGCCTATATCGAAAGCGCTGGAGAGTGTGAACGCAAAGGGAAAGCGTGTTGTCTTTGCAACTCCTTCAGGAAAGCCTCTTACAGAGAAGTATGCGAAGGAGCTTTCTGCGGAGGATGAGCTTATCTTCATCTGCGGTCACTACGAGGGACTCGACCAGAGGGTTATTGATGAATATGTTACTGATGAGATAACAATAGGGGACTACGTTCTCTCATCGGGGGAAACTTCTTCAGTTGTCATAATCGATGCGGTTTTCCGTCTGATAGATGGTGTCATAACCGAAGAGAGCCTCGAGGATGAAAGCTTTAATGATGGACTTCTTGAATATCCTCAATATACACGCCCTTACAGGTATTGCACTAAATGCGTCCCCGATGTATTATTAACCGGTCACCATGGCCATATTACCCAATGGCGATGTGACAAAAGGCTGGAAAAGACGATGCTTAACCGGCCTGATCTGCTCTCTGATGCCCCTCTCAGCATCGATGAGCGGAAAAGACTTCTGTTGATACTAGATCAGGATAAAAGGACAAGGCACAGATGGATATTATCAGAGCTATAGAAGCTAAGCAGATGAAAGAGAACGCCGAGAATTTCAGTATCGGTGACACAGTTCGTGTTTCATTCAAGATTGTTGAGGGAACAACTGAGAGAATTCAGGTTTTCGAGGGTATTGTTATCGCAAAGAACAATACTGGTATCAAAAGAACCTTCGTTGTAAGAAAGATTAGCTATGGCGTTGGTGTTGAGAGAATCTTCCCACTTCACTCTCCAAGAATCGAGAAGATCGAAGTTGTAAGAAGAGGACGCGTAAGAAGAGCAAAGCTCTACTATCTCCGCTCCCGCGTTGGAAAGGCAGCAAAGGTTCCAGAGCTTCTCATCAAAAAGAACGCATAACGATACGGCAGGATTTACCTGCCGTTTATTTTTCTCCTCATTGATGGTAGAATCGCAGTATGTCTACTAAGAAGCCTTCGGTTAAGAAGGATAAGAAGAAAAAGAAGAAAAGCGCAGGAATATCTGGTTTCTCAACTCTCAATCAGGTTGCGGGAGTACCTAGACCAAGGGAGCATAGATCCTCCATTCCTGTAGAGACTCCAGAGCCTATCACAGAGCCTCATCCTCTCTGTGAATACTGCAATGAGACAATAGAGAACATTGCTTCTGCTTTCCTCCTTGCAGATGGTAATTATGCTCATTTCGATTGTGTTCTCGATAGAATAAAGGAAGAGGCTAAGCCACAGGAAGGTGAGATGGTTTCATATATCGGGTCAGGAAATTTCGCCCTTGTAGGAAAAGATGAGGAAGGAAAGCCTATTATCATTAGGAAAATTCCTTTTGAGAGCAGTGAGAACACCAAGGCAATGAAGGAATATATTGCATCGCTGAGGACAAGATGAGCAAAGCGATATTCCCTGGATCTTTTGATCCACCTACTATTGGACACATAAATATTATCGAGAGAGCTGCCGCGCTTTTCGATGAGCTTCATGTTGTTGTTGCTGATAACATCTCAAAGCAATACCTATTCACTCCTGAGGAGAGAATTGCCCTTATAAAGCAGTCTCTTCCGGATACTTCAAACCTGGTATTCGCTGTTCACTCAGGCCTCACTGTTGATTATGCCCGTGATAATGATATTTCTATCATGATCAGGGGAGTGAGGGGTGCAGGAGACTTTTCATATGAGTTTGAGATGGCGATGATGAATAAGCTTCTCTATCCAGATCTGGAGGTACTGCTTATGCCTACCGATCCCAAATATTTCCTGATAAGGGCTTCCCAGATTAAGGAACTTGCTGCATTCGGTGCTGATTTCTCCTCAATGGTGACTGAACCTGTTAAGAAAGCATTGGAGGAGAAGTTTCCAGTAAAGCGTAACTGATTAACACACAATAAGTTAGTAACAAAATGAAATAAAATTCCATTTTGCTATTGACTAATTGTCGTATTTTCGGTTTAATACCTTTGGTTTTATGGAGAGGTTCCCGAGCGGTCAAAGGGGGCAGACTGTAAATCTGTTGGCTAAGCCTTCGAAGGTCCGAATCCTTCTCTCTCCACTCCAGCCATATAC
>CASDRY010000079.1 GCA_949283235.1 uncultured Spirochaetales bacterium
GATATCCTTTGTACATAGTATAACAGATTGACGCAGAAAAACAAGTGATATGGATTAACATATTGAGTATAAATGTCCTATATCTGATTCTATTCAATATCATAATCCAATATGGGGGAATATGACCAAAAAATCGCATTATTTTGAGACTTTTCCCTTGTCATTCCCGAAATCTGTACTTATAATAATATGTGCAACGGCTGGATTTTCACCTCATTATATTGAATTGTTGAACAGGAAGGACATGGCAGGGTTCGAGGAAAGCTACCGGAACATCCTCATCTCCAATCTGAACGACCTCGAAAAGGAGGCCGAACGGTTCGTCATGTCTCCAGGACGTGACTTCAGCAGGAGAAGGAAACTGCCGTTCGCAGAGACGATGAAGGCGGTGCTCTACATGGAGGGCAATTCCCTCAACAAGGAACTCTGCGATCTCTACAACCTCCAGCCGGACAATCCATTCATCACGAAGTCCGCGTTCGTCCAGCAGCGAGGAAAGATCAGACATGAAGCATTCGAGGAGGCATTCAGAAGGTTCAATGCTGCTACGGGAGTGAACGACCTGAGCCTCTATCAGGGATATCGTCTCCTTGCAGTGGATGGTTCTGATGTGAACATCGCCCTCAATCCCGATTCCGATACCTACTTCCCGCCGAACAACAGGTCAGAGACCGGGTTCAATCAGCTGCATCTGAACGCCCTGTATGACATCCTCAACAATACGTTCCTCGATTGTGTGATACAGTCCGCTCCCAAGGAGCACGAGGTCGAGGCCGCCCGCATGATGGTGAAGCGGTTGCCGAAATCATCATGCCGCACCATTGTCATCGCCGACAGGGGATATGCATCCCTCGACCTCATGGAGACGATCCGTGACCAGAACGTCGATTTCCTCTTCAGGGTTCCGAATGGTTTCATCTCGGAGTTGGCGCGGATGCCGATGGCGGAATTCGATACCGACATCTCCTTTACCATCGTCACCGAGCAGACCAAGGAGACGAAACATCTCTTTGCTGAGGGAAAAGTCAAAATCCTTCCAGGACCGAGCAAGTTCGGAAAAAAGAAGAAGGACGTATCATGGTTCCATCCGTCACCATATTTGATGAGACTGCGTGTGGTCAGATTCCAGCTGGAGACAGGCGAATACGAGACGCTGGTGACATCGCTGGACCGAAACCATTTTCTCATCGCGGAGCTGAAGGAATTGTACCACCTGCGCTGGGGCATCGAGACGTCCTTCAGATGGCTGAAGTACGCCATCGGGCTTACGAACTTCCATTCGCGGAAGGAGGAGTCCATCAGGCAGGAGATCTTCGCACGGCTCCTTATGTACAATTTCTGCGCCCGCATAGCGAACTCGGTAATCATCGAACAGCCTGATGAGAACATCCATGTCTACAAAGTCAACTTCTCCCAGGCGATACACATCTGCTTCTCGTTCTTGAAGAACAGCCTCGACATTGACATCCGCGAGCTGATACGCCGATATGTCGAGCCCGTCAGGCCGGGGAGAAGCGATAAGCGGAAGCTCCGGCCCAAAGGCGTCATCTGCTTCAACTATAGGGTCGCATGACAGCCATTCCAGTAAGGATGGCTCATTCCGTCATGTACCAGCATCCACCAAGAAACACAATTCCCATTCCTCGTTCGCAGATATCAGTCATCCACCTCACATGAAAAAGGCCACAGTCCCCGTTTCTAAGGAGGCTGTGGTCTTTCTGTATGGCTGGGAGGTTCAACCCCGTTTCCAGCCGGTTCTTAACTTAACAGGGCTCTCGGAATGCCGTGGCCTCGGAACCTTCATGATTCCTTAACTAAACGACATTGGGTTTTCAGCCCCGGCTTTTTCTGTTTTATTTATCCTTCTTGCTTGTAATCTTGTTGAGGATTACCAGAGCAACGAAGAGGATTGCAAGAGCTCCTGCGAGGAGACCCCAGCTCTGAAATGCTATTACAATTGCATTAGGCATATTCTACCCTCCTTATCAACCGAAGAATGGGAGGAGTTCTGAAAGGAGAAGACCTCCAGCAAGTACGGATGCAATCTGTCCAGATACGTTTGCACCGAGTGCGAACGGAAGAAGATGATTCTGCTTGTTAGCCTCGATACCAACCTTCTGTACAACACGAGAAGACATTGGGAATGCGGAGATTCCAGCACCACCGATGAGCGGATTGATCTTCTTATCCTTTGGAAGGAAGATGTTGACTATCTTAAGGAATACAACACCACATGCTGTGTCGAAGATGAATGCGACAAGTCCGAATGCCATGATCATAAGTGTTGCTGGCTGGAGAAGTGCAGGACCTGACATCATCGGGGAGATAGCAAGACCAAGAAGCAGTGTGATAAGCGGTGAAAGCATATCCTGAGCAGCTCTTGAAAGGCTATCAAGAACACCACACTCTCTCAGAAGATTTCCAAACATGAGCATACCGACAAGCGCAGCTGAATCCGGTGCAAGAATACCGCAGACGATTGTTGTTACAATCGGGAAGACGATTCTTGTTGTCTTGGATACAGAACCTGCAGAGTAATGCATCTGGATTGCCCTTTCCTTCTTTGTTGTAGTTGCCTTGAGAACTATTGGCTGAATCATTGGGACAAGAGCCATGTAGCAGTAAGCAACAACAAGGATAGCAGCAACGTAGTTGGAATTGAGACGCTGTGAAACGAGAATAGCTGTAGGACCATCTGCCGCACCAATGATACCAATTGAAGCTGCATCATTGAGTGGGAAGCCAAGAAGGGATGCGATAATCATCGAAATGAAGATACCACCCTGTCCAGCTGCTCCGATGAAGATCAGCCATGGCTTTGAGATAAGTGGTCCGAAATCGATCATAGCACCGATTCCGATGAAAAGAAGAAGCGGGAAAGCTTCCGCGCTCTCGATACCGACATTGTAAAGCCACTGCAGGATTGCATTATCCTGAAGCATGACTGAACCTGGAAGGTTAACGAGAATCGCTCCGAAACCCATTGGAAGGAGGAGCGTAGGCTCCATACCCTTCTTGATTGCCAAGTAGATCAGTATGAGACCTACAACAATCATTATCAACTGATAAACCAATTCGGTATTCATAACGCTTTGATTCTACAGTAATGAAAAGACCTTGTCACTCAGAAGAACATAACAAAAGCAAGCTTTATTGTCTTAAGGGTATCATTCATCTTCTCCAAGCCCCTTAAGAATTAACCATCTACCAGATTTATCTGATCCATTCCTGATGATATATCCATTCTTCCTCAACCATGAAATATCTCTTTCGATAGTAGCCTCAGAACAGGAAAGAGCTGTACTAAGCGTAGAAGTAGTTATATTGTCAGCCTCTTTAATAAGGCAAAGAATTGATTTTCTACGAATAAAAGATTTGTTTTGCTTGATTTCATTTTCGAGATTTACTCCCTCATTTTTAAGATTCGTTCCCCTATTTTGGGATTCTTTCCTATAACCTAGTGACAACTCTATGTTCTCAGGTCTTGACTCCATTTTCAAAGTAAGCATATCTGACTGGATATTATATCTTGGTTTCGGATTACCATTCTCTCCACGATCAGATCATCCAGATCATTTTGCTGACTATTACTGCAGTTTCAGGCATAGTGAATCAATTATATAATCAATGACCACAAGGAGGAATTATGCTGAGCCCAAAGGAAGCAGTAAGCAAGTGGGTAGATGCTTTCAATAAGCACGATGTTGAAGCTATTGTGAGTTTGTATCATGAGGATGCTGTCAATCATCAAGTAGCGAACTCTCCTGTCATTGGCATAGAAGCCATCAGGGAAATGTTCACATCGGAATTCGCTACAGCTGAAATGACAGCAATTGTTGAGAACATTTTCGAAGATGGAGAATGGTCCATTCTAGAGTGGAAAGATCCTCTAGGATTGAGAGGCTGTGGTTTTTCCATGTAGTGAATGGGAAAATACTTTTCCAGAGAGGATACTGGGACAAACTATCATTTCTGAAACAGCATAATCTTCCTATTGAGTAATTTCTCCCTACAAACAGATTACATGGCATAGGCAATTTCCCTATGCCATATTTTCATCCCCCCTGATGATTCTCAAGCAGCAATTCACTTCCTCTCCTTCACAATAATGGAAAACTCAAAAGCTTTAGTTGTAACTATTGACATTACATCAGAACTAGTTTATCTTCCATTTTGTAGTTAGAACTACCATAGTTGCAACAAGGAATATTTGGAGGATTATCATGACAAACAAAGAGAAAGCATTGGCATTGATTGGAACATTCGAATCAGGAGACACGAAAGCAGCAAGAGAACTTCTTGCGGAGGGATATATCCAGCATAATCTTGCATATGGAACAGGACGAGATGCGTTTATCGGGTCTGTTGAATATCTTGCATCAGCACCTGTAAAGACAACAGTTGAGAACATCAGGGCATTTGAAGATGGAGACAAGGTATTCCTGCAGACGGTCTACAACTTCGCTGGAGCTGGTAAGCAGGTTGCTTTCGATATCTTCCGCTTTGATGAAAATGGGAAGATTGCTGAGCATTGGGACAATCTTGCTGTATTTGCAGCTCCTAACCCATCTAATCATACACAGATTGATGGATATATGGCTGTTGAGGATCTCGACAAGACAGAAGAGAACAGAGAGCTTGTAAGAAACTTCCTCATTGACGTAATGCAGGGAAAGCATCCAGAAAAGACTGCTTCTTATTTCTATGGAGACAGATACATCCAGCACAACATCAGCATTGCGGATGGACTTTCCGGGCTTGGAACAGCACTAACAGAACTTAGTAAGCAGGGAATACAAATGATTTACAACACAACTCATCAGGTTCTTGCGGAAGGCAACTTTGTTTTAGGAGTGAGCGAAGGTACATTCGGCGGCGTTCCTACTTCCTACTATGATCTCTGGAGAGTTGAGAATGGCAAGATTGCTGAGCACTGGGACGTAATGGAGACAATTGCGGATCAATCAACCTGGAAGAACAGCAATGGTAAGTTCTGATGTAATCATTGACATTACACTTAACTTTGACTGAGAATGATGCGAGGAGGCAGATATGCAGATATCTTCTAGATTCACAGTGGCTTTACATATATTCGCCTGCGTGGAGTACTTCAAGGACAAATGCAAGGTCACCAGTGACTTCCTCGCATCAAGCATCAATACCAATCCTGTCATCATCCGCCGCATTCTTGGACAGCTTTCAAAAGCAGGACTTATAAAGGTTGCGAGGGGTACTGGAGGAATAGAGATAACACGACCGCTTCGGGATATAACTTTCCTCGATATCTACAAGGCTGTTGACCCGATAGAAGAAGGATCTCTATTCCATTTCCATGAGAACCCAAGCCCTGATTGCCCTGTTGGAAGGAATATACACGCCCTTCTGGATGGGAAGCTTCTTTCAATTCAGGATGCGATGGAAGACAGGATGAAGGAATACACCCTTGAGGACATCAGGAATGGAATTGAGGAAATCATCGGGAAATAGCGAAAATCCGCTTTATCGTTTGTCTGAAGAGATTCACACGGTTATTGCCGCGACAATCGATGAGGAAGGATTACCTGTTACATGTGCTATAGATATCATGGACAGCGATTCTGACAGTCTCTACTTTCTAACAGCAAGAGGCAAAGGTTTCTACCATCGACTTAAAGAAAGACACTTCATCGCGCTGACAGGCATAAAAGGCAATAACACCATGTCATCCATCGCTATCTCCATAAGAGGGAAAACAGAGGAAGCCGGGGACGATATACTCCAGCATCTTCTCGAGAAGAACAGCTATATGTATAAAATCTATCCCACGGAAGAATTGAGGAAAGCGCTTGTGGCTTTCAGGATTCACGAGGGAAGCGGAGAATTCTTCGATCTCTCAACCAAACCGATTACAAGGAAAGCTTTCAGTTTTTGCATGAAGGAGAAAACGGAAGAGCGAGTCATCACAGAAAGCTGTACGGGCTGCGGAAAATGCATCGAGGCTTGTCCTCAGTCCTGCATAATAACCAATACTCTACCCTTCAGCATAAAAACCGAGAACTGTCTTTTCTGCGGAAGGTGTGAGGAAGTCTGTCCGGAAAAAGCTGTGGTGAGGAGAAAATCATGACACATGATGAGATGAGAAAATGGCTTATAGAGTATCTTCTCTCTGAAAGAAAGGAATATAAAAGCATCGCTATTCCTGATGACAGGATTTCACAATGGAAACTCCTCAGATCTCTCATGAATATAAGACCAGCAGTTCCTATATCATCAGAGTTTCTTGCAGTACAGGATGAATTCCTCAGAAAAGAGATAAGCGCAAAGGGCATCACTGAGCTAGATACACTGACTCCAATAAGTGATGGTATTTACCTCCGGCAAGGAGATATCACGACACTGCGCTCGGATGCAATCGTCAACGCTGCAAACAGCGGCATGACAGGATGCTATGCGCCTTGCCATGGATGCATAGATAACGCGATACACACATATGCAGGAATTGAGCTTCGGCTTGAATGCAATGAGATAATGAAAAAGCAAGGACATGAGGAACCAACGGGACAGGCCAAGATCACAAATGGCTGGAACCTTCCCTCTTCCTATGTCATTCATACAGTCGGTCCGATAGTCTACAGCGAATATCCAACAGAAGTGGACAGAAAGCTACTTGCCTCCTGCTATAGCTCATGCCTATCGCTTGCTGACGAAAACAAGCTTGGAAGTATTGCCTTCTGCTGTATATCCACAGGAGAATTCCATTTCCCGAATAAGGAAGCTGCAGAGATTGCGCTATCAACAGTCTCTGATTATCTGAAGAGAACAGGAAGCAGGATAAAGGTGGTTTTCAATGTATTCAAAGACGAGGACAGAAGGATATATGAAGAACTTCTCAGAACTAGATAAGCTCAGTACTGCACTAAGGGAAGCTGAAGCGATTCTGATTGGAATTGGCGCGGGAATGTCCACATCTGCAGGATTCAGCTATTCTGGAAAGCGTTTTGATGATAATTTCAGAGATTTTAGTACCAAGTATGGTATTACAGATATGTATTCAGGTGGATTTTATCCATTTGAAACACTAGAAGAATACTGGGCATGGTGGTCTCGCATGATATGGCTTAACAGGTATGACTGCCCTGTTGGAAAACCTTACAAGGATCTTCTGTCTCTTGTCAGGGACAAGGATTATTTCATCATAACGACAAATGTCGATCACCAAACGCAGAAAGCTGGCTTTGACAAGAAAAGGCTTTTCTACACTCAAGGAGATTATGGCCTGTTCCAATGCTCTAAGCCATGCTGTCAGAAGACCTATGACAATGAGGAATTCATCAGAGATATGATCAGAGAGCAGAAGGATATGAGAATTCCATCCGCTCTAATCCCACACTGCCCTGTATGCGGAAAACCGATGACGACAAATCTCAGGGTCGATGAAAGATTTGTTCAAGATGATGGCTGGTATAGAGCAAGAAGGATGTATGAGGAATTCCTTGATGAACATAAGGGAAGGAAAATACTCTTTCTGGAGCTGGGTGTCGGGATGAATACCCCGGGGATAATAAAGTATCCATTCTGGAGAATGACAGCAGAGAACCGGAAAGCAATATATTGCACTATCAACAAAGGAGAGGCTTACATCCCCAGCGAAATAAGAGGAAGGGCAATTGCTATGGAGGAGGATATAGGAGAAACCATCGAAGCTCTGACAGACAATGCAATATAGAGTACAATCGCAGTGTGATTTGCAGAATAGAAGAGCTAGAGAGTGTCTTTGATTCATTCTACCCCACGACCCCGGAGCCAAGGAACAGGGAGATGAGGATAAAGAGAATGGAAATGCTTCTTGATTATCTGGGGCATCCCGAAAGAAGCTTCCGTTCATATCATGTGGCGGGTTCGAAGGGTAAAGGCTCCACCGCAGCATACCTTTCGGCCATCATCTCAGGAAGCGGAAGGAAATGCGGATTATACACATCCCCTCACCTCTTTTCCGTGCGTGAGAGATTCACACTCTCCGGCCAGTTCTTCCATGATAGAGAGTACATAGAGACATGCAATGAGCTTCTTGGAAAAGTCAAGGATTTCAGCTTTCCATCCTCATTTGGCTCTGAGAAACCTACGGAATTCGAGATCTACACAGCATACGGCTACATGCTATTCAAGGCTACAGGCTGCAGTGAGGCAGTTATAGAGACAGGACTCGGAGGAAGACTTGATGCGACAAACACGCTCCATAGCGCGGCCGCGATTCTTACCCCTATAGAACTTGAGCATACAGAACTCCTTGGAAACACGATAAAAGAAATAGCTGGAGAGAAAGCTGGGATCATAACATCAAGTTCTCCTGTCTTCTCTTCTTGTCAGGAGGAAGAAGCTGAGGAAGTATTCAGGAAAAGAGCGGAAGCTATGGGAGCAGAGTTCTTTTATCTTCCAGAGCATCTCTCATCATTTGCATCCACAATAACAGCAGAAGGGGCAATAACCTCATTTATTATCGAGGGGAAAGAATACAAGCTGAAACTCAGGATGGCCTCAAAGGAAATGGCTGAAAATGCAGCTCTCGCGATTCTCGCAGCGGAAAAGCTGTCTCTTCTTTCCGAGGAAGGAGTGAAAAGAATGGAGGACGTGCAGCTTCCAGGAAGATTCGAGGAGAGAATCATTGAAGGAAATCTTGTCGTTATAGACACTGCCCACACCCCGCACTCAGCCTCGTCCACGATGGATTCATTCCTGAAGGTATCAAAAAAGGAAAGAAAGACCTTGATCATAGCTCTTGCTGATGGAAAGAAAGAGGATGAGATAATAAGAATACTTTTTCCCTTCTTTGACAGGATAATCATAACGAAGACAAACAGCTTCAAGAAAAGCAATCCAGAGAGGCTTTACCAGAAAGGGAAGGAACTTTTTCCTGATAAGGATATCATGATGGAACAAGATGCTGACATCGCTCTGGATAGCGCGCTCACCCTCTCCTCTGATATACTCATCACAGGTTCTTTCTATCTCGCAAGCGAGATGGAAAGATTAAGGAAAAGCAATGAGTCTTAACTGGAAAGAACTTGAACTTATTCTCTCGGAGCTGCCTCTTGAGGGAAGCTATATACAGAAGATAACGGAGCATTCCGTTTCCTCATTCACATTCTCGCTATTCTCCAGAACTGAGAAGGCTTTCCTTTTCTATGTGGAGGTATCGACACCTTATGCGCGTGTATGCCGTACAGATAGGATAAGGAAGAAAGACAAGAGAATGCAGCGCTTCACCCAATATATGAACGCTCATATAGTAGGGAGGAAGATAGAGAGAGTATGGCAATATCCATATGACAGGGCCTTCGTGATGGATCTTCGTTCAAGCAAGAATGTTCTAAGGATGCATATACGTCTTTATTCCGGTCCGGGAGCGAATATAATCATCACGGATTCTGAAAATACAATCCTAGAACTTCTCTACAGGAGACCTGGACGACATGAGGAGAAAGGTGAAAAGCTCTTTATAGAAGAAAGGACATCCGAGGGAGAAAGGAAGTTCTCAGTCAGGGATTATGACACAGAGACTTTCAATGAATTCATAGACAAGACATCTTCCATAGAATCTTCAAGTGAAAGAAGAAAAGAGCTAGAGGAAAAACTGAAGGAGAAAAGAGATAAGGAACTTGCCATTCTCCAAGACCGGCTCTCAAGACAGGAAAGAAGGATCAAAGAAACAGAGGGCTTTGAGGAGACAAAACGCATTGCAGATCTGCTTTCAGGGGCAATCTGGAGCGTTAAGAAGGGAATGAAGTGTGTTGAGCTTGATGATTGGGAGAAGAATGAGAAGCTTTCAATTTCCCTTGATCCCGCACTTTCCCCTAATGAGAATCTCGAAAAGTATTACCAGCGCTACAGGAAGGATAAGAGAGCTTCTGAGATGGCGAAGGAAGAGGCGGAGGAAATCAGGAAAGAGATAGCGGCTACAGAGGAAAAATACTCAGCCCTGCTTGAAGGAGCTTCTCCTGAGAAACTAAGAAAAGAAACAGAGAAGCCAGCAGACAGCAGAAAAGATGATGCGAAGAAGCCTGGGGTATGGGTATCTGTAAAGGGCTTTGATATCATAATAGGCAGGAATGCAAAAGAGAATGATGAGATCCTCAGACATTATACCAGAGGTTCTGATATCTGGCTTCATACCAGGGACTATGCAGGGGGCTATGTAATCATAAAAGCACAGAAAGGAAAGAGCGTACCTCTTCCTGTACTTCTCGATGCGGCCTCACTTGCTATACACTACTCAAAAGCTAAGAAAAGCGGAAAGGCTGATCTCTACTATACCGAGGTCAAATACCTCAGGAGGGCAAAGGATGTGAAAACAGGACTTGTTCTGCCGACACAGGAGAGGAATCTTTCCGTCACACTTGATGAGAAGAGGGTCAAGGAGATACTTGGATGATATACCACAGCGGAATATTCTATCCTGATGCCCAAGAGGAGCTTATAAAGCTTGTCACTCCGATTGAGGAGAAAGAAACGCATAAGGCTTTCATACTTCCCCATATGGAACTCAAAAGCATAGCACATCTTTACCGAGAGGTTTTTGGTTCTATCAGGAATGGAATGAGAATAATAGCGCTCATTCCCATCCACAGAGAAGTCCTTATGAAAGACAATGGCAAGAAACTCTTTTCCCCTCTTTCAAGAATCGAGGAGACGACGCTTGGAAATGTGAAGATAGAATCACTTGGCTATGATGATTCAGCTCCATATGAAGAGGAAGAATATAGTCTGGAGCTACTGTATCCTTTCATCGCCTATCATAATCCAGACTCTGTGCTCTACCCTGTTTTCGCCCATCTTGAAAGCGGAGAGGATACTAAGAAGCTTGCTAATGATCTGAAGAAACTTGATGATGGAAACACAGTCTTCATAGCATCTTCAAATATGACAGCTAAAATGGAAACCTCAGATGTCGAATGCGAGAGGGATAAAATGGTTTCACTCCTTGAGAATGGAGAGAAGCTTATGGAGAGGTGGAAAAAAGGGAGGATCTCAGCCTGCGGTACACCTCTTATCGAGAGCATTTCCCGCATTGGAAGCGGAAGATGGCATCTTTTAGGAATTTCTGAAAAGGAGACGAAGGCAGGACATGCTGCCTTGTACATGGACTAATGGAAGAGATTATCAATATTGTACGCGATGGACAGGATAAGACAGCCATCTGGATTGGAAGCGATGACTTCGGAATACCAAAACATCTCATGCAGGGCGAGAAGCAGCATGGCGTGATCTCCGATGGAAAGACTCTGAAAGAATGGTATTGGGATGGACTTTGTGCTATAGATGGCGAGAGGTATGTATATTTTGAGCCATGCAAGCTCAGATCAATCTATGAGCTCAGCACTTCTTGCCGTAGCGATGCTCTTAAAATAGTGAGAAATACAGCCTTCGCACTGAAGAGGATGAAGAAGGATTTTCTTGACCTTATTACAGGAGTCTTACCGCTTTTCAGAATCTGGATATATGGGGACACTGATGTTCTTATACTCCCTCCTGATCTTGGCGATGTATTTGCAATCATGCGTACAGAGGAAAGGAAGGAAGCTGAAGTTAACAGAATCATCCAAAGCACTGCAGAGAAGCCATTCCTGCTTATCACGGAGATGGCGGAGCTGCTCTACTATGCAGCGACAGGGCGTTTTCCTTTTGCATCTGATACTGTAAGAGGATCTGGATACAAGGAAGTACCTGTCTCAATCTATGCGAAGCTTCCAGAGAAGACCGAGGGGCTTATAAACTTCATCTTCCATGCGAAGAGCAGGGAAATGAGAGATATTATGGGCAATAGGGACGGAGGAGAGAACCTAGACTGGTTCCTCAGGTGTTCAGAAGGCCTGGAATGGCCACTTGCGGATATGACGGAAGAAGAAAGGGATAAGAATATCGAAAGAGCTGAAAGCTCCGAGGAGTATTCTGCCTTCTTCAGAACCAGGGAGAAAATAAATAAAAGAAATGCTTTCTGGAGGGTTAAGGGCACGATAATAATCGTTTCCGTTATAGTCGTTCTTTCCGTAGGAGGCTTCCTCTTCAATTACATAAAACACCTTCTTGAACCGCCATTGACAAAGGATCTGGAGCCTGAGGAGATAATCGAGGCGTTCTATGAAGCTCAGAGCAATTGCGAGCCCGAAAGCCTTTCCACAGCGCTAAAAGGCTGTTCAGCTCCCCAGGAGATGGAAGTTACCAACCTCTTCGTCTCAACCAGGACAAGAATGGCATATGAGAACTTCGACCCTCTTATCAATGCAAATGAATGGGTTGAGGAAGGAATGCCTGCTGTACCGGAGTCTTCCACAATCTATGGAGTTGTTCTTAATGACATCACGGAAACCGGAGAGAATACCTATCTTGCAGATAGCACATGGTATACTCCTTATCCATATGATGAGAGCGAAGCAGTCCAGGCAACACTCACATCGATTCCTGTTTATGTCTATGACATTGAGCAGAGCTTCACATTCACATGGAATGACAGGGGCTGGTGGAATATAACAGATACCGAGATAACTGACAGCGAGTTCCTAAGAACAGAGATTGTCAGCACATACGCCCTGGAAAGACAGATATGAGGCAATACCATCCAAATCATCGGGATGGAAGAAGCGGCATGATGAGAACGAACGGAAGAAAGTCATCTGCCGCTTTGCATACTTTACAGTCGATCTGATAATCTCTTCCTTTATAGTCTCAATGGATGCTTCCCCGGATTCCGCGGCTTCTATGAATTCTTTATATCCTATAGCCTGCATCGCTGGCCATTCCGAAGAAGCTCCCATTCTGAAAAGCTTTCTTATCTCCTCATAAAGCCCCATTCTGAACATCTCATCAACACGGAGCTTGATTCTCTCTACAAGCTCATCCCTTTCCCGCACAAGGCATATAAGGACAAAATCATCACACGGCTCTGATGAAAGAGGAAAGGAGGAAAGAGGGCGCCCTGATGATCTATACACCTCTATAGCTCTGGTTATCCTATAAAGATCGTTCTCACTGATTCTCCCATAGGAGACAGGATCAATTTCCCGAAGATAAGAATAGGCCCATTCCTTGCCTTTCTCTTCAACTTCAGTCCTTACCTCCTCCCTGATTCTCTCATCTGCGGCAGGAGCAGAAGAGGGGCCATAGACAAGCTGACGGATATAATATCCTGTTCCACCTGTTATGAGGGGAATCTTACCCCTCTCCTCTATCTCTGGAATGAGGGAAGCGGCATCACGAGCAAAATCCCCGGCAGTATACTGCTCCCAGGGATCTTTTATATCAACAAGATGATGAGGAATAAGACTTCTAAGCTTTTCGTCAGGTTTAGCCGACCCTATATCGAGATATCTATAAACCTGAACAGAATCCGCATTTATGATTTCTGCAGAAGATGCGAAAAGAGTTTCAGTCAAAGCTGTCTTTCCTACTGCTGTAGGACCGATCAGCACGACAGCCTTACTCTTCTTTGCTGTCCTCTTCTGTGTACTCAATCTCATCGTGGAGGGCACGAGTGAGAACAACGGAAACGATCTTGTCGCCCTCGTCCTCTATCTCCTTCTTCTTGTCAGTTGCTGAATAGATAGCAGCTTCCTTTATAGCTACGCATGTCATCTCGTAGACATTGCCTTCTTTATCGATAAGTTCATCTAGAGGAATCACTTGAATCTCCTTATAAAAGCCTTGTTATTTTAGCGTAATATAGTCCTTTATGCCAATACCCCGCTTTTCTTCTTCCTGACAGCCTCAGCTATGATTTCAACTATCTCTTCAGGCGTTCTCTCATCAGTTGCGATAACTATATCTGCAACCTCCTCCGCAGAAGTATTGTCGATACCATAGATTTTCATATAACGCCGAGTATCATGGCTATCCCTATTTACAGTCTGGTTGTATCTTTCTTCAAAGCTTCCACCTTCCCTTCTCTGGATGCGTTTAGCCCTTGTCTCAGCAGAAGCTGTAAGATAAACCTTCAAATCTGCATCACGGAGCATCCAGATAGCGAGCCTTGATCCCAGAACGCAATCAGGAACAGACATCGCCATCTCGACCTGCCTTCTGTCAAGTTCCCTGTCGATATCATAATCAGTCTCAGCAAGGCGGCAGAAATCCCAGAAATCCATTCCCCTTTCCTCTGCCATCTGGCGGAATGTGAAGTTAATCATGGGGTATCCGAGCTTCTCTGCAAGAAGCTTTGTAACAGTTGTATTACCACAGCCGCTTCTAGATGAAATAGCTATTCTCATTCGATATTCCTTATCTGTTCCCTTATATTCTCAACATCATCCTTCATCTTTACTACAAGAAGGTTGATCTCAACCAGCTGGCTCTTTGAAGCGATGGTATTGCATTCTCTCTGCATTTCCTGACAGAGAAAGTCCAGCTTCTTCCCGACAGGCTCCTCCGAAGACAAGAGCTTCCTGTACTCCGCTATATGCACTCCAAGCCTTGAGACTTCCTCATTGATTGAGTATCTGACAAGAATCGCTCCAAGCTCTGCCATGAAATCGCTTTCACCAGCTTTCTTTCCTGTGAGATCCTCGTACTTCTCATCCAGAAGCTTCCTGTAATGCGCTTCAAGCTCCGCGGAACGAGCTTTTATTCCATCTAGAGAAGAAGCAAAGCTGTTTCCAAGCCTTTCCAGATCCGCCCTGGTGCCTTCTCCTTCCCTGAGCTTTCCTTTCTCAAAGGCATCAAGTGCCTCCTCAACGCTCTTTTCAACGCCTTCCTTGTAAGCGGAGCTATCGCTGGAACTCACAGCTGTGATCAAGCCATCAATCGAAGCATAATCGGAGATAAGCGGAAGCGGAGTCTCTGCAAGATCCGCGATTTTGCTGAAAGCTTCCCTATATGCCATGACAAGCCCCTCATCAACTGCAAGCTCAGCATTGCTTTTGATTACATGAAGACGGAGAGAGAATTCTATACGCCCCCTTCTAGCCTTCTCCTTGATTTTACCATCAACCCATGCTTCGTACTGAGATAGCCCTGGGGATATATTATGAACAATATCCAGATAGCGATTATTATAGCTTTTTATCTCACACTCGACTGTGTAATCGGAAGAGATAAATGAAGAATGGCCGTAGCCTGTCATGCTCTTCAAAGAAGTACCTCCAACGAAATTATATCATTCGTTTTTATTTACAAACAGCGTGAATATAGCAGGGAAGCTTTCCTTCACGCCCTCAAGCAATGATAGTGCCTCCTCCCTTGTTCTTACCATATATGCAGCAGCAAGACGCCTTGGAACTGGCGAGAAGACAATACCATCCAGAGCCCTCATAAAACTCTTGGACTCTTTTGTATCAGGATCTGCAATGACCACCAGATACTGAGCAGATGAAAGCGCATTTGCCCAGCTATGCCTATCTGAAAAGACAGATTCATCTGGCACAAGAACTATGCAGCAAGGCTTGTTCTCCTCACAGACCTTCCTTGCCTCTTTTGCCGTGCTGATACTTACAGAACTTCCTATAGGAGAGAAAAATGAGGGTACAGCGCTCTGTATCCTCACTTTCTCATTCTTTTTCTTCCAGAATGGCATCATCTTACTTGGAAAGCTTTGCGTTGCATTCCTTGCAGACTTTAACCTTGTTTCCGTCAATCTCCCTCTCATAAAGGCACTTGATGGAAGTTCTCTTGCATACTGGGCAAGTTGCTCTTCCATTGTTGAACTGATCGCGGATACCTGTTCCTCTATGTGCTTTGGACATACTCTTCTCCTTATTCAGTATCTGTTTCCTGTAGAATATACCCCAACCCATTGGTCGGGGTCAACAACAGCTTAAAGAACAGCAAATAGAATGGGCATCAGGATAAGGGAGATTATGATTGAAACAGTGCTTGCAAAGCCTACAAGCTCCACATCCCCCTTCAGCTCAGAGACAAATGCAGGACTTGCAGAGCTTATCGGGGAGAAGGCTGTTACAGCCACTGCTTTCCTTACTTCATATGAGAATGGAGCAAGATTGTAGAAAAGAAATGCAATAACAGCAGCAAGTATAAGTCGCAGTAGATTGACTGTAACAACTTCCTTCACCTTCGATTTCTCAGAGCTGAACTCGAGCATAAGACCAATCATGATCATGGCCATCGGGCCATTTGCAGGGCTTACCATCGAGGCAAATTCGAAGATTCTATCAGGAAGCTGGATTCCGATAATGCTGAGAACAAGCATCAAGAAATAAACAGTGAAAGAAGGCTTCTTGAAGATGGAAAGGACAGATCTTATGACAGAGCGTCCAGGATCTACTCCCAATACCATGGCTGTGACTATGAAATTAAGACCAAGGCACATGGGACTGTTTCCCATATCGAAAAGGCAGGTTGCGACAACACCTGTAGCTCCTAATATCCCAGAGACAAATGGAAGCGTGAAATTGCCGATATTATATGCAGGGAGCTCCAGCATGTAGAAACTGCGCTCATTTCTGTCCCCTCTTCGGGATATAATGAAGCCTGCAAGAAGCATCAGCCAGTTAGCTGCGAATGATATCAAAGGAATGGACATATAACTCCACTCAAACTCAAAGGTGCGGAAGCTTACAAGTATCGCACAAGGCAGTGTGATATTAAGAACCACACGAGCAACAGCAACGCCATCTTCCTTTGTAAGAACTCCTATCTTCTTCATAAGGTAGCCAAGTACCACCATGAGAAGAAAGAAGCATGCTCTGATAAGGATATCGGACATATTCCCTCCGCCGCTATGATAGCCACATTGGGAAAAACAGAAAAGGCCGGATGATCTCTCACCCGACCTCTCAATCACTCTTTGTCAGCTTCGTGGGCTTCCACATCCACCGCTTCAGCTTTAGCTTTCTTCAGATCTGCGGCATCAGCTTTCTTCTCCTTCTCATCCAGCTTCTTTTCAACTTTGTGATCGCTTACCTGAAGCACTGCAAAGATCACCATCAATACAAGACCAGCATTGAATGCAAGGTGACCGAAAGAGGAAAGAACTGTTCCCGAGTTAGGCGAAGCTATCACATATCTCATAGAGTATGAGAAATAACCATGCCCGTAGTTATATACCGCATGATGAGGAACTGCAAAATATGCTCCTGTTACTGAAAGCGCAAGTCCAACGACTATAAGCAATATAGCAAAGACCAGTGTAATGATCGAACTCTTTTTCATTTTCTGCCTCCGCTATTGAAGATAGCACTTTTTCATATGAAAAAACGCGACTTCACATAATCAACAATGAAACTATCTACGCTCTGCATGAATCGAAATAACAGTACCAAGATCAGGAAGCACATCCCTTTCTGCAGCCTTTATATCAAAGCCAATCATCGAGAGCGCTTTCATGACATCATCACCCTGGTAACGCTTCATCTTGATAATCTTTCCATCATCCCACCATGCTTTCTCTTCCTTCATCGGGGAAAACACGAACTTATCTGTGGAAGGGAACGAGATGTAAAGATTCCCCTTGGGAACAAGCGCATCATGAAGCGAAAAAAGATAACTTGTCAGTTCCCTAGTCTCCAAAGTCTCGATTGCAAGCACGGAGACTGCTATATCAATATCCTTGTACTCGCATTCTGTGAGCGGTACATCATCCTTTATGATATCTGAAACCGATTCAGATACCTCGTTCAGGGCTTCCTCATCATCAGAAGATGCAATGATAGTACTCTCTGGATAGATTGTCCTGAAAAGAGGTGCAAGAAAGATGGAAGCAGCGCCAGAAAGGAGTATCCTCTCAGCTTTCTCCCTCATGCATGAGAGCTCTCCCGCATATCTGAAGAGCTCTGCGTTATCTGTCATCCATTCTTCAAGAAGATTCATTACTTCTCATCCTTCAGCCAGAACTGACCTATTTTCCTGAAAGCTCTCTTTCCCGCGGCAAGCTTGTAAGCAACTGCGAAGATGACTGTATAGAGAAGGGTTATTCCAAGCATTGTATAGAAGAGAGATGGATTATTCTGCGAATAGCTATATGCAGGGAGGTTCACGAATAGAATCAGGGGAAATACGAAGACGAATACCATGCCTGATGCATAAGCGTAATCCCTAGCAGCAGGAGTCTCGAAATCCGGATCAACTACACGAAGCAGGGAAAGACCTGTCGGAAGAGTGCCAGTGGCTGTACCGAAGAGGACAAGCATCCTGTAGAACTGATGATCAGAGAAGATCCTCGAGGAATACCAAGGAAGAACAAAGCATGTGATGAGTATACCAACGATGATCAATATGATTACCGGAATATAGTAGGACGCAAGCGCAGTAAGCGAGATAGCTCCAAGACATGCGGCAACAGTAAGATCGACGGAAAGACCATTTATCCTGTTCAGCGTTCCGTTGTCTATTGTGTAATCAATACCTGTCTTCTTGATGATAGCCCTGACAATAGCGGCTGCAAACATACTGAAAATGAAGTTCACACCCCAAAGAGTCGATGAGATTTCAGCACCTATCGGGCCGAGGAAACCAAGAAGACGCTCGATAATCGCAAGCATTGCCCATGAAAGGAGATACGATGCCATGATAAGCGCGACATGATATGAAAGCGTATCAATCGACTCACCTTCCGATGTGAGCCTGGATCCTTCACGGCTCTCCCCCTTCTTAAGGAATCCAGAGAAGAGCTTTCTCTCCTGCAGCTTCTTTGCGTCTGTTTCTGGTATCCAGCCTCTTTTCACACCAAGGTTTATGAGGATAACACCGCCGATGCTTCCCGTGATGAAACCAGCTGCAGCCATCGCGAGGCCCACAGAAGTAGCCCCCTCAAAACCCATATCCTCCCATGGCAGCGATATCGAGTAAGCCTGTCCAGGCCCAAGCTCGAATCCAAGAGGAAGTGAAAGCCCTATAGCAGGGAAAAGATCCGGCATGAATGTAACTATCATGATGAGTGTGGCAAGAAGACCGAAGAAGCACTGAAGACCATACTGCCCGAAGATAGCAACGACATTCTGCACAAATGAACGCCTTGCACTGCCATCTTTCGGTTTATCATCAGAGGGATTACGAAGAGCCATAGCAATGAAAGAAATATTGAGAAGATGATAAACAAGATCCCCAAGGAATGTAGCCTCGAGCCCGATTCTAGGAGCTGCGAAATTATAGAAGAAGAGGAGGAAGAACCCTCCGATAATCGCAGAAGGAATAAGGAAACGCTGCAGAAGCTTGACCTTAGCCCTCAATAAAGCTCCTACAAGAAGCCCTAGTCCGACAACTCCGAGATTGATTATTGCATTGAAATCCATTATTCCACCGCCTTATTCCTGTAAGCAAAATACAGCTCCTGATACTTCAGAGGAGATCTATCCAGTGCTGTCCGGAACCTGTACTGCCTTCCATCGGAATAGAATTCTATAGTCTGTTTAGCGTTGATCACCATTGATTCAATTGATTCAAAGGGAAATGAAAGCTCAGAGGCATTAACCGCTCCATGCGCTATCGGTTTATCGAAAGTGAAGAGAAGACCTTTCTTTCCAGCTTTAACTGTAAAGGAATCGGAAACTGTCTCCAGTTTCTTCTTTCCCGGAATCTGAAAAAGAATGCCATGATCCGCAAACAATGGCTCTTCCCCTGCTTCACTGTAAATCCTTTCAAGCTCACCCCGCTCCCATTCATGCCACTGATAAAGATGAGTATATGGTATTGCACTGTCATTAGTCCTGATACGGCCATACTCATCGAATTCAGAGGAGAAGCCGCATTCTCCGCACTCAACTGTCTTTCCATGGCTATGCATCGTTGAGAACTTACCGCATTTTGGACAGAGGTAGAAAAGACGCTCAGATCCCTCTGCGAGTGTCGGGGAATCATAAGGAATCCTCGCCTTCTCCTCCCAGGCATCGGTTGAGAAGGAAAGACACTCCTTTGTAAGCGCTGTGATTTCAGGCAGTGTCATCTTCTCAATCTCTTCAGGTGTCAGCACCCTGACGACACGGACGGAAACAGGACCCTTCCTGACCTTGTCAGACCAGCGTGGCTTATTGAGGAAGCCTCCCTCAATATGGATGAAGATGATCGGAACCTTGAAGATTCTCACAAGCTTGGCAGTTGCTGCCGTGATATCCATCATCTCGCCATCCCAGCTTCTTGTTCCTTCTGGGAAAAGCCCCACGATATCACCGCTTTTAAGCGCCCTGGATATATTCCTTATAGTCTCCAGATCGCTTCTGCCCTGCACTTTCGGAATTGCATGTACCAGGTGACGCAGCAAAAAGCCGACACCTTTCATCTTGAAAAGATAGCTTCCCGCTACCCATCTGATGGTATAAGGATACATTGCTGATATGAAAAAAGGGTCGTTTGTATGCGTATGGTTACCGAATACGACAGCAGGACCGGTGAATGGAAGCACAGCCTCCATACCGGTACTGCTCATCTTATATTTTCTCTTAAGATATGTGCCATATGTAAGCTTCAGAAATCTGAAAGCCGGTGTTAAATGCTCTCTTCCCACACTTGTAGATTTTAGTTATCCACTCACTATAACTCAATAGCAAGCTATGCATTATTTCCACAAAGTGTCTTCTGAGCTATGTCTATTATCGTTCTTGCAAGCCTCTCGATTGATTCATCCTCCAGAAATGATACCCCTTCAGCATCAAGTCCAGCTGCCCAGTTAATGGAATAAGCAACAGCCGCGTTCTTTATGCCAGCTTCCTTTAAGAGGGCTGCTTCTGTTCCCAGAGTCATGCCAACTACATCCGCTCCCATGTTTCTGTAAGCCATTATCTCTGCAGGAGTCTCAAGTCTTGGTCCATTTGTAGTTATATAGACACAGTCGAGGGCGAGAGAGTTTCCGCTATTGATTGCATTTCTGGCAAACCTTGCCCCAAGCATTCTATCAAAAGGCACAACAAATGGTGTATGTCTCACCTCTCTGGTGCTTCCATCGAAGAATGTATTCTCTCTGGAATAAGCAAGATCTATGAAATCACGGACAAGGCCGAAACGACCAGGGGAAAGACGCCTTGTGATGGATCCAACTGCATATATGGATATAACCTCATCAACTCCCAGATCTATAAGAGCCTGGACATTGGCTTTGTAATTGATCATATGGGGGGGAACGGAATGACCTGGCCTATGACGCGGGAGGTAAAGGATATCATCAACAACTGAGTAGTATGTCTCTCCATACTTCGTGACAAGCCTCTCCATATTCTCCAGGAACCTTGGATCCTTATCTATTCCAGTTCCACCTATTATAGCCTTCAAATAACACCTCCATCTGTAATGATTCCTGTGACAAGCTCAGAATCTATTATATCGAAGCATGGATAGAGCGCCACAGCCTCTTCGGAGGCTATTTGTACATCTCCAATTCTCTTGATACTCTCTCCGCTTCTGTATTCTATCTCAATATCATCATGGGTCTTTCCTTTATCAAGGCCCAATGAGAATGCATAATACGGTATTTTATAATATCTGGCTGCTATCGCATTTCCAAGTGTTCCCGTCTTATTCACAACAGTCCTGTCCTCAAGCGCCAGATCGGAAGCCGTCATGTACTTGGTTATCCTACCTTCTCTCATGAAATGGGCGGCCATTCCATCTGTTATAAGGAAGCATTCGATACCCATCGCTCTCAAGCAAGGTTCTGTAAGATGCGCTCCCTGAAGATATGGTCTTGTTTCAGGAACAAACACACTTACATGCTTGCCTTTAAGAACAGCTTTTCTCACAGAAAGCATGAAGGTATGCTCTGGAAAGCATGTCGTGAGTATACCATCTCCATCCTCAATCAAACTTTCCCCGACATCTGAAATCCTGTCATAGAGCTTGTCATAGCGTTCAAAGGCAGCTGGAATAAGCTTTTCAATATCTCCGCCAGCCCTATACTCTTTCATTAAAGCTTCAAGCTCCCTTTTCATCGTCGTGTTAGTTGGCCGGGCTGCTGAAAGAGAAAAGACGGCTTTATCGAGAAGGGATGGATCCTTTCTGTATGTAAAGAGAATGGTGTTCAGAGCGACCTCAAGGGGGCCTCCTCCCTGTGTCACCATCTCCTTTATAGCCACAGCAGCTTCAGCATAATCATGACAGAAGACCTCTTCCTCCTTGAAAGGCAGAGAACGCCTATCTGTTATGAAAATACCATCGCTTGTTATCCTTGAGATATTCTCATGTCTAAGATATGGGGGAAGAAGAGAGTCAATCACGCCAGAAATCCACATGATCACGGCAGATTAGCTCCAATAGCGCTACATCATCTGTCGGTCCTTCGATGACAATCTCCTTCTGCCCTCTTGCCACAACTTCTCTTGAAGAGAGGGAGAATGTAGGATTCTCCTCATTGTCCCCTGTGAATTTCAGAAGGTCTTTCTCCATTGCACCGAAAACAAGTCTTCCGACATTTGTCCAGTAAAGCGCTCCAGTACACATACAGCAAGGCTCGAAATTCGAATACAGAGTGCATTCCTTGAGCTTTTCAGGAGCATAAAGCTTTGCAGCTTTCAGAAGGAGAAGTGTTTCAGCATGATAGGCACTACCCCCTTCCTGAAATTCATTCCCCTGTTCAAGGAGTATATTCCCATCTTTATCCGCAAGCAGAGCTCCGAATGGATGATTGCCTTTCTCCATTGCATCGTGAGCTATCTCTGCTGTTCTCTTCAGAAGTTCCTTATCTTTTTCGTTCATGACCCCATTCTACTTCATATCCACAGAATCTTCACGTCACTTCGTTGACCGCTTCATATCATATAGCTAAATTTGAAGATGACTTCATAATCGGAGGTTTTAATGAAGAGAATACTAACAGCAATGGCACTTCTGCTCTTTTCCGTAGCACTTCTTTTTGCTCAGGGGGTACAGGAGCCACAGAGCGATGAGACACTTGTGAAAGTCACAGCTGTCACAGTTGATGATCAGGGCAATTACATGATTGATGCTCTCCGTCAGGATGGACAGAGAGTTATATATATCGCAAATGAGGCAACCACTGAAACAGATAAGCCTTTTGCAGAGTTAAAGGATGGAGATTACATCCTTGTAAGGGACAATGGAATAATGACGATGTCCCTTCCTCCCCAGATGCCAGCTGTGAGTGTAAGGGATGTAACGGATGCAGTTGAGGCAGGTCTTATTTCCTACACAGCTTCTGCTCCAGCGGAGCTTCCTGCTGTAGAGATTGCTATCGGAAATGTGGATGCTGAAAATCTTGATTCCGCATTCTCCTATTCTTATGGTTATCTTTCAATGGAAGGATTGATGGCTCAGAACCTCTATCCTAGGGGAGGATACTTCGCAAGAGGAGTAATCGACGCCTCTGCTCTCGGAGAGGTATCACCTCTTCTCACTGCTGAGGAGATGTCATCGGTTCTCGATGAGTTCATGCGTGATGTCTATAATGCAGGACTTCCTACAGATTATGGTGAGGTAATTGCAGATGAAGAGAGCATCCTTGCACTTGAAAGACCTGAGTCTCTTGAAGACAGATTCGGTTATGCTTATGGATACTTCACAATCATAAATCTTCTCTATGGTGGTGTGACTGTCCAGGCTAATGAGTTCGCAGCTGGCGTTCTTACAGCGCTCTATGGAGCTGAGCCTGTATTCACAGAAGAGGAGATGAATGGATTTATCGAGGCATATATCCAGAAGCTTGCTGATGATTACAGAGCATGGCTTGAGGAGATATCAGAAGCAAATCTTGCAGAGGCAGAGACATTCCTTGCAGATAATGCAGAGAGACCTGAGGTGACAGTGCTTCCTTCAGGAGTCCAGATTGAGTTCACTTATGATGATCCTGAGGAAGGTGCAATGCCTACAGATACTGACACAGTTACAGTAGACTATACCCTCACCCTTCTTGATGGCACTGTAATGGATCAGGGAACAGATGTCACGTTCTCCCTCTCCTCCCTCATTCCGGGATTTACAGAAGCTGTAAAGGCAATGACTGTCGGTGACAGCATCAGAGCATACATTCCACCTGAGCTTGGATATGGAGCGGCAGGAACACAGACAATCGAGCCTAATTCCCTCCTCATCTTTGATATCACGCTGGATAGTATCGAAGCAGCAGAAGTATAAATTAAGGGTATTCATGACATTGGGGTTGCTTGATGCAACCCCTCTTTCATGTCTTTATACCGTAATCTTCCTGTCCTTCTCTGCAGCAACTTCTTCAGAGGTCTTCTCCCTAAGTCTTGCAGCTCCATGATAATTCTTAGCTGGAATGGTATTTCTATAAGATAGTTTCTTTTTCGCTTCTTCTATAGCCTCTTTATACTGTGGAAGCCACTCCTCCTCAGCAACTAGCATCTCATCAACCATCTGCCATACCTCAGGAGGATTGCAGACAGCTCCTGTAAGAGGATCCATCAATGCAGCCTGTTTCAAGAGCTTAACATCACCATGAACAGCAGCTTCGACAGCTAATCTCTGTACCCATATAGACTGTGAGCAGATAGCGGCACATCCAAGGGGAAGATCTCCTACTTTAGGAACGCTTATGCCATTTCCATCCACATAGCACGGAACCTCCACAACAGATTCCCATGGAAGATT
Organism: uncultured Spirochaetales bacterium; assembly: GCA_949283235.1. Classification (GTDB taxonomy): domain Bacteria; phylum Spirochaetota; class Spirochaetia; order Sphaerochaetales; family Sphaerochaetaceae; genus Ornithospirochaeta. The sequence continues at coordinate 24,472 of CASDRY010000079.1, forward strand.
GGTTATGCACCCTTCATTCATGACATTGAAGTGACCTCTGTAGCATTTACCAGTTTCAAGGGATTCGATGATGTATGAACAATGCTCACTCCCTCTCATCGATCCATCCAGCTTAAACGGAGGTTCTGCAATGATTTTCGGGTAATCCGTTTCAAACCAGTTTCTCTCTTCCCTTGTTACTCTAAGGTACCCGCCAGTCTCCCCATTGATCCATTTACCGAGATCAATCCAGGAGAGTATCTCATCAGGTCGCTTTCTATACCAGGCAAGATACTCTGAGAGATGACCATTGGATTCAGTGGAGTAATACCCGAAACGCTTCAAGATATCTATCCTGACCTTCTCTTCCCTGCTGTATTTATCATGCTTTTCAAAGGCTTCAAGAAGCTTGGAAATCATGTCCTCGCCATTGTGCTTTACAGAGATATACCAAGTCTGATGGTTGATACCAGCACAGGTTATATCAAGCCCTTCACGAGGAATACCAAGAACCTCTGCTATCTGCTTCTCTCCATGTATCTCCCCGTGGCAGAGTCCAATAGTTCTGACACCACCATACTTATTGCAAGCCCAGGTTGCCATAGCATTCGGATTGGAGTAATTGAGCATTATGGCACCAGGTTCTGCAACTTCCCTTATATCCTTGCAGAACTCAAGCATCTCGGCAATGACTCTTTGCCCATACATGATGCCTCCAATGCAGAGCGTGTCGCCAACACACTGATCAACACCATATTTTAAAGGTATCTCAATATCCTTCTCGAAGGCTTCAAGCCCTCCGATACGCACACAGTTGACAATGTATCTTGCCCCCTTGAACGCCTCTCTTCTATCTGTCGTTGCCTGAATCGTGATAGGAATATTATTCGCATCAAGATCTCTCTGGCAGAGCGCTCTTGTCTTTTCGAGATTATCCTGATTGATATCAGTAAACGATACCTCTATGTCATGGAACTCAGGTACAGAAAGAATGTCTGTGAATAATGTTCTGGCAAAGACAAGACTGCCAGCTCCTATGAAAGAAACTTTGAAACTCATGAAAGACTCCTTTAAAGTTTTGCATAGTCTAGTTTCTTTTCTCTGAACCTGCGCAATCTGATATCTTCAACTTATTCCAGAATGCAATATATTGTCTGATTTTTTACTTGAAAACCATAAGCATTCATAATAGATTCATCCAAGGAGAGACCGAGTGGAAAAGAGAATCTATGGGAATATTACCGCATTCTACGCATTGTCCCTTTCAGAATTCCACATGAATTTTCATTCTCACAAAAGCAATGAGATAATGTATGTCACAAGTGGTCAATGCACTGTTCACACGAAAGACAGCACACATAGCTTAGGAAATAACCAATTCATATTCATACGCTCCCATGTGCCGCATAGACTGGAAATCAATCCAGATAAACCCTGCTCAATACTGAATCTCGAATTCAGCTTTACCAATAAGGGAGATATTCCACTGGAAGGACTTTTGGAAAGGAGTGCAGACTTCAAGGAATTCTGGAAAAGCATTCCTTCTTGTTTCTACGGCTCAGATTCTCGAGATCTTGGATACGCCCTGAAAGATCTTATTTCCCACATACAGAGATTCACTGTAAAAGATGACTTTCTCCTAGAGCTTCTCATGTCAAGAACCATGGTTGAACTTGCATTCTCCATTACATCCAGAAGAAATGATACAGGTCTTCGCTACTTGAGAAAAGCTTGCGGATACATAGATAAGAATCTCCATTCAGATATCAAAATACCAGAGATTGCCTCATATGTTGGAATCAGCAGATCCTATCTTCAGGCATTATTTTCAGAAGGTATTGGCTGCAGTATTACTGAATATGCAACAAGGAAACGAATGGAAGAAGCTGTCTTTCTTCTTGTAAACAGCACACTGAAAATTATCGATATTGCATTTGCCGTCGGATACAACAGCAGACAGCATTTCGCACATACATTCGAAAAGATTTATGGAATGGGCCCATACTCTTACAGAAAGACACATATGAAAATTCTTGAAGCAGATACAGAACAGAAAAGATTCACAATAGAAGACAAGCAAATAAGTTCACATATACTCAATTGATAAAATCATGCATTGGTACTGGACTTATACAGAGATTTAACATCCAATGCGTAAAAAGCATGCTAAACTTTCTCTATGAAAAAGCTATTTCTGATTATTCTAGCATTGTTATGGGTTACACAGCTTAGCGCAGCAGAGGCTGTAACATCTGAGTCTCTTGTCTCCATCTTGCAGGGTGCAGGATACGAAGCATTTGTAGATGAGGAAGGAGATGCATCTTTCTATGACCAGTATGAAATGCTCTACTGGGCTACACCTGGTTATCCTGAGGAGAATTCAATCTACATTCAAAGTGGATGGTCAGCAACAGAGAACGTCACAAGCGATGAGGCATATAAAATTGCCAATGAAGGAAACAGACAGGTGTTTACAATACGTTGCTTCTATGAGCCGCTTACCAGGACATTCTATACAGATTACACTCTTCGTTATCCTGAAACAGGGCTTGATGAGGAAGTCTTCCTAAGAACTGTAGAATCTTTCCTTTCCGAAGCTGATACCTATACTGATTATCTTATCGGAGAAGGAGCGCTCTAATTTTGTTAGAGCTGACTCTTTTAGAAGATGAATCTCACAGTCTTAGTATGTTCAGGGAGGGCATATGAAAGCCCTCTTTTTATAACAGAATCTCCACTATAGAGAACAAAACGCCCAGGTTGCATTCTGAAAACCGATCCATCTATAGAGATGATTTCATCACCTTCAAGGACTATCTCCATGATCTTCGAACCACTTTTCTCACCTCCATCAAAGCCTTTGTCGGAGGTAAGGAATGTATCGATAACATACTTCACGCTGCTCTTTTCTGGAGTATCATACTCCCCCTTCCCCTGATCATAGGGAAGGGAGCGGTCCATCACATCGATTATAGTTCTTATTTCACTAAAGACTCCCTCATAGCTCTCAAGCTCCGAGAGAGTATCAAATACTATCATTTTCCAGCCTTTTTTTTCTCGACAAGCTCTTTGAAATGAATAATCTCATCCACACATCCATCGATTCCGATAAGCTCGGAGTCGAGAGAGATCGAGTATGTACGGCACATTCCCCATTTCCTGTCGGAGTAATAATTGTAGAAGTTAGCCCTGCTCTTGTCATTCTTCAGGCAGACATCCTCTGCTCTATCGGAAGGAACGCCATATACCTCCACTGCTCTCTTAACTCTTGCCGAAAGAGGTGCGTGGATAAATACGGAAATCAGATCAGGATTATCTTTAAGGATGTAATCACCACAACGGCCGATTATTATGCAGGACTCCTTTGCAGCAACCTTTCTTATTGTATTTGACTGTATGAGGAAAAGCTGATCATTAAGAGGCATCTCATTGAAGCCAAGAGTACCGGAAGACATCGGATAATTTCC
>CASDRY010000080.1 GCA_949283235.1 uncultured Spirochaetales bacterium
CACTCTGCGATGTGGAAATACTGAGAACGCTCAGCGCGGGAGAGGACCATCCAGTACGCCTATCATTTCCCGAAAGCGAATACCTTAAAGGCTATATCCTGAGAGTACTGAAATAATCAGTCCTCCCCTTCCAATGTATGCTTCTTCCTTCTGAGATACTTTATCTCGGAAGGAGAATGCGTCTCCTTCTTCCTCTTTCGCTTCTCTCCAAGACCTGCCTTGATAATTGACCTGTTCTTTCTGTCAGAGATGAGAATCGTACCGACAATAGCAACAAGACCACAAAGCCCAAGAAGGAAAAGCCATGCCCACTTCCCTTCCATACCAGGGATAGCAACATTCATACCGAAGAATCCTGTTATGAATGTGGGGAACATCAATGAAAGGGAGATCGTTGTAAGCCTTTTCATGATAACGTTCATGTTATTTCCAATGACAGAAGCGAAAGCATCCATCGTTCCTGTGAGGATATCTGAATAGATATTAGCCATCGCGATAGCCTGTTTGTTATCAACAATGCTATCTTCAAGGAACTCCAGCTCCTCTTCTGTGGAAAGATGGAAGTATGGTGTCTTCTGGAGCTTCTCTAAGAGCACTTCATTATCTGTAAGACCTGTTGTGAGATATACAAGCGATTTCTGAATCTGCAATAGCTGTATCAGTTCATAGTTCATGATTGACTGATGAAGCTGCTCCTCAACAAGATCCTTCTGTCTGTTTATGTATTTGAGGAATCTGATGTAGACAAGGGCTGATCGGCCAAGAATGGAGAGGACAAAGCCCTCCTTTGTCTCAACAGGACACTGTCTGAAACGATGACGTGCAAAGTCATCGATAACAACACTGTCACCACGGCATATTGTTATGATCTTATCTGGATAAAGAAGGATACCGAGAGGTATGGTGGTTCTCTCGAGAGGCTTCTCATCATCTTCCTCCGCAGATGGAAGACGACAGATTATAACTGTGTACTCATTCTCTTTCTCAATACGGCTCTGCTCGTCAGCATCCATGATATCAGCAAGAAGCTCGGAGGAGACGAGATACTCATCCGTTAGGATGGAGATATCCTCCTTATCAATCTCCCTGCAGTCAATCCAAGTATATTTCTGGTTTGGACTTAAATCTGTTCTTTTTGTAATCATCAGGCTCTCCCTGGGCCTTCCGATCACATTTCTCAGAAGAAAGGATAGAAGGCCACGACTTCATTGTTTGCATGTAAAGGCAAAGGGTTTATACTGCCACCTTCATCCATAGTGTTTTCCTCCACCGGCGATAGTAACACACAACACCAAGTAGGAAAAGAGCATGAAGAAGAATAATTTAAGCTGGAAATTCAGGAGAATCCACCAAAGCGTAAAATGTATTTTATGGTTTTTACTGATTTCATAAAATATATTTTACGCTTTTAACCAATCTCATAAAATGTATTTTACACTATTGAATATGGTGGTATGATTAAGTCATGGAAATCTCACAGCTCAAACAGAAGATAATTGATGATGCACTTCTTATATTTAAAGATAATCTCATTGAAAGAGACTGCAGCGTCTCTTTTCTTCCCAACAAAGCAACAGTCATAACAGGGGCAAGAAGAATAGGAAAAACATCGCTCTTGAGGCTTCTTGCACGAAAATATATTGAATCGGGTATTGAAAAAACAAAAATCTGCTATCTTACATTTTCTGAAGATACATTTGTTGACGAAGAAGTGACTGTATCGCAAATTGAAAAAGCATTTTTTGAGCTGTATCCAGAATACTATAACGACAGTGAAGTTGTATTTTTATTCGATGAAGTACAAGTACTGAAAAACTGGGGAGCTGGTATTACTTCCCTTATGGACAGACATCCTGCAAGAGTAATCCTCACAGGATCAAGCGCTAGATATCTTTCTTTTGATATCGCAACAGAACTCAGAGGAAGAGCGATACCAGAGCACTTCTACCCCCTTTCATTCCATGAATTCATGTTATTTAACAACAAAAAGCTGAAAAGAAAAGAAGTGTATTCCTCTGAAGAAGAAGCGATTATAAAAAATATGTTCTACCTCTACATAGAACGAGGTTCTTACCCAGAACTTGCTACAATCAATGATAAAACACTCAGGGGAAAGATACTTGCTTCCTATTTTGATTTCATGTTCTCGCGCGATCTGATAGAAAGATTCGAGATAGAAAAGGCTTCAACTCTCAAACAGCTGATGAGGAGAGTCATCAAGACATCTTCAAGCCCTCAGACTCTGAAAAGGCTTGAACACTATCTGCTTTCCATAGGACAAAAGCTTACGTCCCCTACTATTTCCTCATATTTAACAATGATGGAAGAAGCGGCTATAATCACAGCTGTTCCACGCTATGGGAATGAAAAGATCCAGAAAGCTAACCCTGTGAAATACTATGCAGTAGATCATGCTCTAGTAAAACATCTAAACGAATTCTCTCAGATGAAGGGTGTAAGCGAAGAGATGATTGTCTTCTCCCATATACAAAGATTGGAGAAGAAAATATTCTATTACAGGACAAAAAATGATTATGAAGTTGATTTTCTGATTTCAGACGAAGATCTTATACCCCTTTCTCTTATACAGGTAACTGATGATTTCGCTGTAAGCAAGGAAAGGGAGATAAGAGGAATGCAGAAAGCAATGACAGAACTTTCCTTAAATGAAGGCTATATCCTTACAACAGAGCACTCCGAAGCAATCTCTTTTGAAGGAAGAAACATTCATGTCCTTCCAATCTGGAAATTCATTCTGGCCTGGTGACGAAATCCTTATATGGATTCCACTGATACTCTCCGCTCATCTCTGAAAAGAGAGCGATAGGGTTATCTGGGATGGATGAAGAGTAATCGGAAAGACCAAATGCAACTGCCGCATTCTTTCCGAAAATATGCTCAAGCCTTTCTTCACTGCACCCCGCTTCTCTGAGCTTTGCTAGAAGAAGCAGCATTCCTGGAAGCCCCGGAATTCCTGAAGCGCCCTTCTCCTTGTCCTCAATCGTATGTGGCGCATGATCTGACTCAGCCCAGTCAATTGTTCCCTCCATGAGGGATGCAAATACCGCAGCTCTATCTTCCTCACTCCTCAAAGGAGGATTCATCTTCAGGTAAAGCTCATGCTTTGCTGCATCTTCCACTGTCAGAAGAGCATGATGAGGAGTTGCTCCCATCGTGATGCGGAAAGGAGCTGTCTTACGCTTCTCGATTACAAGCTTTATTGTAGAAGCAGCGGAAACATGACAGATATGAAGAGTTCCCTTAAAACCAGTCTCCTCCGCACTCTCTATGAGATCCCTGACACTCTCAGTCTCAGCAATTGCAGGGCGAGAAAGGGAGTGTGTCTCCCATTTTCCCGGAACGAAGAGAGATGGATTCATAAGCTCTTCCTTCTCCGCATG
>CASDRY010000081.1 GCA_949283235.1 uncultured Spirochaetales bacterium
ACGCCTTTCGCCTTATTTGCAGGCTGGCTCTGATGCATCTCAACAAGGCTTTCCCTGTTCACATTCCTCATAAGGTTCTCCACCCTCGCATATGTCCGAGACTGTCGCCTTATTTCCTCGATTCCAGTTTCCATGGTTCGTTCGTTCACCTCCTGTGTGACCATGTTTCCATTTCGGAATCACCGACTTGCCATCCCCTTCGCTCCACGTACTTTCATACGCTTCATTGCTACTATGAGATGGTCTGACTTCTGCCCGATATTCAAGGAATCTGTTCCGTTTATAGGCTTCAATTCCTCTTACTGCGTATGCAGAATCGGGCAGACCTCCCAGGTATGCATGTGACACCTTGCATGCTCGCCAAGCTCTACGACCCCGGCAGGCGCTTCTCTATCTCGCCATTTTCGATAGAGACCATTCTGTCTGCTGCCGATGGCAAGGGCATCGACTCCTGCTTATTTACGTTACGAGGCTCAATCACTTCACTTTCGTTTTGGCTCTCATGCTTTCCGTCCTACGCTTAATGCTGACCTCACGGCTTCGCATCCAAGGACTGGATACCGACTGCTGGCTAGGCTTTGTCGGGTCAGGAGTTTCACCTGACTATGTCATATGCACCGAACTGGCGCACTACCATCGCCGTATTTCTTACCTGTCCCATTGACATATCTTTCAATCTCATAGATAGCCTGCCCCTCTCCTAATGCATCTTCAGGTGTGATGAAGATCACATAGCTCTCTGGAAGATTCTCATAGCTTTCATTCTTCTTAAGGGTATTGGTATCCATGGATGCACTGTAATAGCGGGCACGCCTGCTGCTTGCTCTTCTTGTCAGTTTCTGGATTTCCAGGTCATACATAATTCCATCCTTATCTCTAGCCCATATGTCCAGCTTGACAGAATGCCCTATAAGATTCTGGTACCATTCCTGTGTTTCCGATACAAGAACTGTAAGATCATCCCTGTTTAAGATGATTCTCAGAATCAAGGAAGTGCAAACATTATCTCCCGCAAGACACTTGGTGAAGAAACAGTCATCCTCCATTGTGACTTCCTTGAGCTTTTCACGATAATCCGCAGTAGTATAAAAACTACTCACTATTGTCCTCCTTTAGGAGCACCAACAGATGCACCTATAAGTAATACCCTCTAAGTGCCGATTTATGTCAGGTTTTGAGAAAAAAGAGCCACACGATAGCCAACAGACAATCTTTAGAAGAAACAAATATGCTATCATTTACTTTGCTATTCTGGCAAATTCACTCATGATCGCTATGTGCATTGAGGTTCTGAAATACTGACTCAACCAATGGTTTGTTTTATTCCTGAATATATTTTCCTATACTTGGCTATGAGGAAAGAAGCATGAATATTCTAATCTATCTTCTCATATCATTTACAGTTTCCTGGAGCATCTGGCTTGGACTGAATGCACTGGGCCTTTTCGGGACAATAATATCAGCTCTCATCATGTGGCTTCCTGCATCTTCGGTTGCAGTCACCAAGCTTATAACAAAGAGAAAGGCAATAGCATTTTCCTGGAAACCTTCACTAAGGAAGAATCTGAAATTCTTTCTTCTTGCCTGGTTCTTGCCAATTATCCTGACAAGCATCGGATGCATAGTATATTTCCTCGTATTCAAAGAAAACTTTACAATGCAGATTCTTGAAACCACTTCTATGGAACTTCATCAGTTCCTGCTTCTTGCTATTGCTACAATCATACCAGGAAGCATTTTCAATATGTTCTTTGCGCTTGGTGAAGAGATAGGCTGGAGAGGTTTTCTTACACCTGAATTATCAAAGAAATCTGGAAGGACAAAGGCATATATCCTTACAGGAATCATATGGGGTGTATGGCATACGCCGGTTAATATCATGGGATACAATTATGGTCTTGGATATTCGGGCTACCCGATTACAGGAATAGTCGCAATGTGTCTTTCGTGCATTGTGCTTGGAACCTGGTGTTCCTATCTTGCAGAAAAGACCGAGTCAATCTGGGCTCCTGCCCTATTCCATGGCTCGATAAACGCAGCAGGAGCGATGGGCCTTATGTTCCTCCGTCCAGGTACTCCATATCTTCTAGGACCTGGCATTACCGGGATTATCCCATCAGTTATTACAGGACTTCTATTTATTCCATTTATGAGGAGGAAACACAATGATTGATCAGGCGAAGATAGGAAAATTCATTGCAGATAAGAGAAAGGAGAAATCTCTCACTCAGGCAGAGGTTGCAGAGAAACTCGGGATTACAGACAGGGCGGTTTCAAAATGGGAAAGAGGTTTGTGTCTTCCGGATTCATCGCAGATGATACCTCTTTGCACACTCTTTGGGATCACAGTGAATGAACTGCTATCTGGAGAAGAAATAATGGAATCAAAGATCAATGAAACAGCGGAAAAGCTTATTGTGGAGATGAAAAGAAAAGAGGAAGAGACGAACAGATATCTTCTTCAGCTTGAGTGGGTAATCGGGATAATATCAGTTGCATCTTTCTTTATTATCGTGCTCATATCTGCTTATTTCGTTTCAGAAACAAGTGTTCCTCTTGCAGCTATATTGATAGTCCTTTCATTCATAATCCTGCTTGTTGGAGGCTATTTTTCACTCAATATTGAAAAGACTGCAGGATACTATGAATGCAAAAGCTGCCATCACAAATACATTCCAAGCTTATCATCAGTCATGATGGCCCCGCACATGGGTAGGACAAGGTACATGAAATGTCCTTTGTGCGGAAAGAGAACCTGGCAGAAGAAAGTTCTTTCAAAATGAAACTATGGATCTGTCAGCTTCCGCTTTCATCTTCTCCCAGTCCATACTGGAAGCATCATCATATACCGCCACAGTGTGGAATCCTGCTTTTCGTGCTGTTCTTATTCCAGTCAGTATGTCTTCATATACCTCGCATTCATCTGGATTAAGATCAAGTGCAGAGGATGCTGAGAGATAAACATCCGGAAATTTCTTATCCTTTCCAACCTCTGAAGTGGTAGCTATTCTCCTGAAGAAACCCAACACGCCGTTATTCTCAAGAGAGCTGGATGCTGTATCATAAGCAAGATCTGTAGCAGCTGCTATGAGCACACCATTGGAGTGCAGTGCCTTAAGATATTCTTCTGCACCTTGTTTCAGCTTTATATCATGACGATAAGCATCCTCCGCCATCTTCTTCCACAATGAAACAAGCTCCTCTGGAGCATCAGAGAGGGAGAATAACCTGATTGTGTACCTTGCAGCTTCGATAAAGCTCATTGATGACAATGCCTCGATATATCCCCCAGGCATCACCAACCCACGCTCAGAGAGGAATTTCTTATCAATATCCTCCCAGACTGACGAGGAGTCTAGGAGTGTTCCATCAAGATCGAAGATAGCGCCTTTCATGAAAGCCATGCTCTTTTCAGCTCCGATGCGGCTGCTGCGGGATCTGGAGCGGAAACAACTGCTGACACAACCGCGATACCTTCTATTCCCATACCTTTGTATAAATGAAGCGTCTTCATATTGATACCGCCTATTATGACTATCGGAATAGATACAGCTTCCCTTATCCTCCGGAGAGTCTCAATGCTGACATTTTCCGCATCTGTTTTGGTAGCTGTCGGGTTCATTGCTCCGACACCAAGGTAATCAGCACCATCACGCTCCGCGGCAATAGCTTCTTCCACGCTGGAAGCGGAAACGCCGAGAATCATCTCAGGAGGAAGTACTCTTCTCAGAGCTGAGGCAGGTATATCTGACTGCCCCACATGAACACCTTCAGCGTTTATCGCAAGTGCGATATCCGCCCTATCATTGATGATCAAGGGAACACCGGAAGCTTTGGTTATGCTATGTACGCTCTCAGCTATCTTGAAGAAATCACGGCTTGAAACATCCTTCTCCCTAAGCTGTATTACCGAAGCACCGCCTTTTATAGCTTCTCGGACGCTTTCCTCAATCGTCGGAGAGCTCATAAGCCCACGATCTGTACAGACATAGAGAGTGTAATCAATACTCTGCATACTCGAGCTTACCTCTCACTGCAACAGTTTCATCAATCATATGGCTGAGTTCATCAATCAATGCAATGTGGAAGCTTCCCGTGCCTCTTGCTCCAGCTTTCTCGAAAGCGATCTCACCTGCAGCGCCCATTGCAGCTATAGCGGTGGCAGTTGCCTTGAAATAATCATCTGCAGCCCCAGCAAATGCCCCGATAACCCCTGAAAGCATGCATCCAGTACCGGTAATAAGTCCCATTTCCGCGCATCCTGATGATATCCTTGCAATCCTTCCGGCATAACAGACTGTATCGACCTTACCTGTTATGGCGACAACAGCTCCAGTGGACTGAGAAACAGAGCTTGCGATCTTTACAGGATCTGCGTCTTTTTCAGTCAGCGAGGAATCCACACCTTTTGTGCCTCCACCATTTCCCGCAATATATGAAATCTCTGAAAGATTGCCCCTGATAACAGCAAACTCCACCTCTGAAAGAAGTCGGTCTGTCACACTCGATCTATATCTGGAAGCACCAGCACCAACAGGGTCCAGCACAACTGGAATCCCAAGTTCATCGGCTTTCTTTCCAGCTGCTATCATGGAAGCGACGGTTCGTTCATTCAAAGTCCCTATGTTGATAACCAGAGCCTGGCTTATCGAGACAATATCCTCAACATCATTTATATCATCAGACATTATAGGAGAAGCTCCTATAGCAAGGATTGCATTAGCAACATCATTAACTGTGACATAGTTTGTAATACAATGCACAAGGGGACATTTCTCCCTTACTGCTGAAACATCATTCATGATCATCTCCTCCCGCCATCTGCCAGAATATAAGTTCCTGTCTGCTCGCTTCCCTAAATACCGCGCTTAGCTTTCTGATCTCATCCTCTCCAAGTCCTTCCAGTCTTTTATCACAATACTCTGTCCAGGCATCACAGCACTCATCATACCAAGGAGCTGTGTAATCAGAGACGAGCGGAGCATAATGCGTATTCATCACTCCAGGCCATTTTTCAAGAGTCTTTCTGAACACATAGCCATAACCAAGCATACAAGGCATGACAGCCATGAGGATCTCCTCTAGGCTTCCCTTCTCCGCAGTGTTGATCAAAAATGAAGTATAGCTTCTGCATGCCTTTGTCATAGGAACGCTTTCCACATCATCATCTGTCATTCCAGCTTCTTTGAGATAGGAAAGCCTTGTAGCATTTTCGCTATCATTCACAAAACCAAGAACTGAGTAGAAGAACTGCATATCCTTCAAGGTTTCCGCCTTATACATTCCCATTGCGAATGCCTTGATATAATACCGAAGATATATACTGTCCTGAACGATATAATTCAGGAAAAGCTCTTTATCAACAGACCCTTTTCCAAGCTCCGCAAGGAAAAGTACAGCCGCGGCTTCCTCCCATAAATCCATAGAATCAGAGATGATTCTTTCCATTGCTTTCATACATCGCCTCCCTTTCTGTACATGAAGAAATGATCTGTCGGGCCATTGCCCTTTCCAAGTTCCAGCGCGTGTTCTATTGCTCCTGTGACATACTCCTTGCCAAGCCTTACCGCTTCTGTGAGGTCCTTCCCTAAAGCGAGGTATGATGCGATAGCACTGGAAAGAGTACAGCCTGTACCATGTGTGTTCTTCGTGTTGATACGACGCCCGGGGAATATGTGGAACTCATTTCCATCAAAGAGCACATCATCAGCATTTCCGATATGATGCCCGCCTTTTACAAGAACAGCAGAAGCTCCCATCTTAGCGATAGCTTCTCCAGCTTTCTTCATATCATCAATCGAATGGATAGACGCGCCAGAAATCCTTTCCGCTTCAGGTATATTAGGAGTAAGTACAGTAGCGATAGGAATAACTTCCTCAATCAAGGTCCCGATAGACCCCTCTTCCATCAAAGGAGATCCATTTTTCGCATACATTACAGGATCAATCACGATATGCTGGGGCTTATACTCCCTGAGCTTCGCGGCAACACATCTCATGCATTCAGGGGATGAAAGCATACCGACCTTCACCGCTTCAGGAGGAATATCCTCAAAGACCGCATCAATTTGATCGCTAATGATATTTGTGGGAACATCCCCTATTGAGATAACTCTTCTGGTATTCTCCGCGACAACGGAGACAATTACAGACATGGCAAAGACGCCTAATGCTGACATTGTCTTGATATCTGCCTGGATTCCTGCACCGCCCGAGGCATCGGAGCCGGCGATTGTCAAAGCTGTATGCATATTCCTCCTTCGATGCAGAGGACAGAAGCGCTTTACATGCTCCCTTCGATGGTATTAACCAACAGGTTCCAAGGGTCAGGTTTTACCTTCTCAGCTTTATAAGCTCCCCTGCATTCCCCTGTATTCTTGCACAACAGGAAGATGAATACAAGAAGAAAAGCTTCTCAACCAAACGATTGTAAGATTATAATTCTGGTATGAAGATTAAGGACAAGGCAGAAATCATAGAGAAAGCTACTGAGATAATAGCTTTTTCAGGTCTCGACAAGCTCACAATGCAGTCGCTTGGAAAGGAACTTGGATTGAATAAGGCCTCTCTCTATCATTGGTATTCCTCCAAGGAGGAGATACTTGAAGCTGTATTCGAAGAAGGCCACAGGAAGCTTATGGCGAAAGGTTTCCGCCTTAATCTTGAAGGAAGCACAGAGGAAGTGTTATCAAGGGCAGCTTCCGAATGGACAAAAATCTTCTCAGATGAAAGTCTACTTCCTTACCTTAGAGCTGTCTATTCACTCAGATATTCAGATGAGAGAGCTGAAGAAGAAGCGAGGGCGCTTTCCCTGATGATCAGAAGCCAGATAGATGTGATTATCAACTCACTCGGATATCAGGATACATTCATCTCCTCGCTCTTTGCCTCCCTGCTTCTCCTGCATCTGGAATCAATACTCGATGGAGGAGAAGAGGATTTCATTGAAGACTCAGAATCTTTTGCAGAATTACTGAATCACATGGATTCGAGATAAGGCACCCCGATAAGCTCAAAACCATTCTTCATGACAGTTCTGAGTGCTCTTATAAGCCTGATTCTTGTTACAGAAAGCTCCTTCGTCTCCGCTTTCAGTATCTGATTATCATGATAGTAATGGCTGAAAGTCTTGGCGTTATCATAAAGACAGGATGCTATGATCGATGGATCATAATTCAGAGCAGCTTTCCTTACAGTTTCAGGGAACGATTCAATAGACTTCAATAGAAGCTTCTCATCATCATTCACAAGGAGACTGCAGTTGCTTTCAGCGCCATCATACTCATCCTTGGCTTCCTCGTACTTTCTGAGTATCGAGGAAATACGAGCACAGGTATACTGAAGATACGGACCGGTATTTCCATTGAAAGAGATGGATTTCTTAGGATCGAAGACCATGTCATGCTGAGGCTGAACCTGCAAGAGGTAGTAGTTGAGAGCTCCTAGCGCAATCTTCCTAGCTGTCTCAGAGACATCTCCTACAGCTTCTTCCCTTCCCTTTGCTTCAATCTCGTTCTTTGCAAGTACTGTAAGCTCTTCAAGAAGATCATCAGCATCGACAACTGTTCCTTCACGGCTCTTCATCTTACCTTCCGGGAGATTAACCATTCCATATGAAAGGTGATGAAGCTCCTTCGCCCAATCATAACCAAGGAGGGAAAGAACATAGAAGAGCACCTTGAAATGGTAATTCTGCTCAGACGCAACAACATAGATAAGGGAATCAAAAGGCCAGTCCTCATGGCGCTTTACAGCAGTTCCTAGATCCTGTGTCATGTAAAGAGTTGTTCCATCACGGCGGAGAAGGACTTTCTTATCGAGTCCAATCGGGGAAAGATCTACCTGTACGGATCCGTCTTCCTCCTTTTTGAATACTCCCATCTCAAGCCCCTTCATAACCTCACTGCGACCGAGCTTGTATGTCTCGCTCTCATAGTAAAGCCTATCGAAGGATATACCCATGTTCTTATAACTTTCCGCAAGGCCTGAGAGAGTCCAGTCATTCATCTTCTGCCAGAGTTCTCTTGTCTCCTTATCTCCAGCTTCCCAGAGCCTGAGCATCTTCTGTGCCTCTGTGTCAGGATCTATGAAAGAAGGATCGTTTATGATATCTGGATTAGCTTTCTTGGCTTCCTCAGCCTCCTTCTCCCAATTAGCGAAGCGCACATAGTAGCGGCCAACGAAATGATCACCCTTCTCTCCTGTGGATTCAGGAGTTTCTCCATTTCCGAAGAGCTTATAAGCCAGCATAGACTTGCAGATATGAACACCGCGGTTATTGATGAGGTTTACCTTCATCACCTCCGCACCAGCTGCCTTGAGAAGATGGGAGACAGACTCACCAAGGGAATCATTCCTCATATGTCCAAGATGGAGAGGCTTGTTGGTATTAGGACAGGAGAACTCAACCATGATCTTCTTACCAGAGAGATCTGAGACATGGCCATATAAGTCCCCTCCCTTCTCTGCTTCCTCAAGAATCTTTCCTGAAAGCGATGGGATATCAAAGCGGATATTAAGATAAGGTCCAGCGACAAGCATCTCACCCTCCGGATGGTCCTTTCCGGAAAGCGCTTCCATGATATCTTTAGCTATCAGAGCAGGAGCCTTTCCTGCACTCTTTGCATATGGGAACATCGGGAAAGCGGCATCGCCCATATCGCTTTTAGGAGGAACTCCGATTGAAAGCTCTGGAATCTCATCTGTTCCAAGATAGCTTCTCAGCTCAGCCTCTATTGTCTTTTTCCATTCATTCTTAAGTTCGTTTAGCATATAAACCTCATCATATCCTAAGAGTAACCTCTCCCGAGGAGAGTGCTTCTATTCTGCCGTCAGGATACCTTACCACAAGCTCGGCCTTATCATCCACATCTATCGCAACAGCATCCCGCTCCACTCCATTCCTGATAACCTTTATCGAACTACCGAGAATGAAACAGCGTGAACGATACTCATCTATGAAGTTCTCACCTTGGATAGCAATAACTTCCTTTGCAATTCTCGCAGCAAGCTCTGCTCTAGTAATAGGAGCACCACCTGCAGGATAGAGATAAATCATCTTTTCTTTCAGATCAGAAGGTATTTCCTCAGCGCCAGGCTGGAGGTTGACTCCGATACCAATAACGGCTTTATCGAGCCCCCCCTCCTCCATATTCACAAGGCCTTCAGTGAGAATACCCACAGCTTTGCGTCCATGTATGTAGATGTCATTAACCCATTTTATCGAGCATCCGATGCCTGTAAGCGCTTCTATAGCCCTAGCAACTGCAAGAGAGGAAGCTGTCGTAAGCATATCAGGCGCTGGTATTGAATCGCCAGAGAGCACTATCGAAAGATAAATTCCACCTTCAGGGGAAAAGAAGCTCCTGCCAAGCCTTCCCCTTCCATTCTCCTGTCTTCCTGCAATCACAGCAAAAGGAGTATCAAGCCCCTGGTTAATCAGATCCTTTGCCTCTATCATTGTGCTTCTGCAGACAGGTCGGTAATATACCGGGATATCAAAACAACGCTTCAGGATAGGAAGGGAGAGCACATCGCTCTTTTCAAGCTTGTACCCACCACCTTTAGATACAGTCAGCTTGTAACCCTCATCAGCAAGCCCTGCCGCGCTTTTTGATATAGCCATTCTTGAACAGCCAATCCTTTCAGCAAGCTCGGATCCTGATACCCCAGATTCCTCATCAAGAAGGATTGAAAGAAGCTCATCCTTTACATTCATAACGATATATTACCTAGGGCGAATGGTATTGTCACCCCTCAAGGAACAATCTCCCCTTCTCGGTAAGCACCGCAGAGGAGAGAAGATTATCAACACTCTGGCTATCGCAGAAGGAAATATAGACACCTTCTATGTATCCGTTCTCCACTGCACTGGAGACAAGGGAAACAAACTCCTCTTTTCCAAGCCTTAGAGAGGAAGCATTGACATTCCGGCCCTTCTTAATTCCAATAAGAAGCTTTTCCAACGCGCTCTTCATAATCTCAGTTTACTTGAGTTTTCTGCTGTTAGCTGCAGAATTTTAAAAACATGAAGAAGAGGCGGAACTCATCTTCCAACTGTCACTGTTACAGGATCAATTGATGTTATTTCTCCCTTATAGATCATGCCTGAGATCGGGATGCGGTTATCAGGGAGGATTATCCTTCCTTTAAGATAATTCCCTGTAGTTCCTGTGCTATCCTTCTCAGCCAGGATCTCAACGCTCTTTCCAAGCTGACGCTGAAGGTATTTCCTGCTCTGCTCCTCACTGAGTTCTCTCAGTTTTTCTGCCCTTTCATCCCTTACCCTCTCAGCTGGACGATTCTTCACATTAAAAAGCGGTGTACCTGGACGAGGGGAATAAGGGAAGACATGCATTGCAGAGAAATCATGGGATGATAGGAATGAGTAGGTCTCCATGAACTCATCATCCCCCTCTCCTGGGAGCCCCGCGATAACATCACATGCAATGAATGGATCATCCTTTGCTTTCCTCATTCTGGAGATGATGTAATCAACATGGCTTATTGAATATCTTCTGCCCGCTATGGCCAGGACCTTGTCAGATGCTGATTGTATAGGAATATGGAAATGAGGCTGCATCCTGCAATCTGAGAGGGTATCAAGAAGACGATCATCGACATGATCGGGTTCCATCGATGAAAGTCTTATTCGCATTCCGCTTCCAAGTTTCGCAAGAAGCTTCTCAACAAGTCCTCCAAGTTCCTCACCTTCATGGTCATACATCGTGAGATTCACACCCGTGAGCATAATCTCATGGAAACCCTCAGCTTCAAGCTTCAGGGCCCTTTCAACAACTTCATCGCTTGAAAGCGAAACAGATTTACCTCTCGCGATTGTCGTTCTGCAGTATCCACAGCTGTTGTCGCATCCATCCTGCACCTTCAGATAAGCTCTCGAATGATACTGGAATGATGAAGCATCGAAGGCAAAAGGATCTGATGACCTATATGTAAAGGAATCAATCGCCTCATGGAGTGTTAGTCCCGCGCTCAAAGCTGATGAGATATGCTGAGGCAGTGATAAAAGTGAAGCTTTCTCCTTGAGAGAGAAGACAGTAACTCTATCTGAAAGGGCCTTTATCTCATCTGGATTAACAGCGGCATAGCAACCGGTTACTATCACCTCGGCGTTCTTCGCGAAGAGCCTGATCATCCTCCTTGCCTTCTGCTCCGCCTTCTGCGTTACAGTGCATGAGTTGACGATTATGAGATCTGCCTCATCCGAGGATGTCATCGTGTACCCATTCTTTGAGAAGCTATCAGCAATAGCTTCGCTCTCTGCCTGATTCAGTCGGCATCCAAGGGTATAGATATATACGTTCAACCCTCTTCCCTCCTAAGGGCATTGAGAACCTTCTCTATGGCAACCTGCAGAGAGAGTCTCATCTCCTTCGCATAGGGATTATAACGCTGGAGATCATAGAAAAGCTGCAGAGGGTCATTGCATGTCTGCTCCACGATTGTCATAAGATTCCTGTATCCCTGAGTTGCGATAGGAGTTGGTTTCATCCCCATCTGATTAAGCGTTCTTCCAACGAAGTGGGTAACACCCTGCGAGTAGGCAGCTTCCTCATCATGCTTTTCAGCACTCATCTCGAGAACATCCAGTCCCATCGATTCAAAGAGCTTCTTCACCTCTTCATACTTTTCGCCAATTGGAGAGACAGGACACATTACAAGAGGGAGACCAGAGAGGCCATTTCTTCCTGAATCAGGACCGAACATAGG
>CASDRY010000082.1 GCA_949283235.1 uncultured Spirochaetales bacterium
CATATGTGCTTGTAATCGTTGTCCTTTCATTTACATCAAGAAATCAGATAACAGCACCTACAGCACTTGGAAAGCCATTCAACAGGGAAATAAGGACGTAAGCTTGTTTATCTAGTTCTTGTGCAAAGGCAGTGTATGGAATTCATATGCTGCCTTTTCTGTTGAGATTGTTCGCTTGGCCCGCTTTTCATCCTTTGCTATTATGACAATATGTCTAAGAGAAGATACTGCCCGCTCTATCCAAGATGCGGAGGATGTGAATATGTGAACATGAAGTATGAGGATGAGCTTCTTGAGAAATTCCTTGAAGAGAAGCAGTTCCTTTCAAGATTCGGAGAGGTCTCCCCGATACTTCCATCTCCAAAAACAACTCATTACAGATGCAAGATACAGGCTGTATGCCAGAGTATTGATGGTAAGCTTGCTACCGGTATTTACAGGAAAGGCAGCCATAAGCTTATTCCTGTGAAATCCTGTCCTCTGGAAGATGAGAGAGCAGGGGAGATTCTATCAACAATAAGAACCCTTGCTGGCAGATACCATATAAAAGCCTATGATGAGGATAAGAAGACAGGACATCTCAGACATGTGCTGATAAGATGTTCAGAGTATTACGATGAGGCTCTTGTTGTGCTTGTTGCCTCTTCCTTTGATCTGCCATCTGCATCTGACCTTGCAGCGGCGCTTCACCAGAAACATCCATATGTGAAATCTGTCTCGATAATCATCAATACCGAGAAGACATCAATGGTAATACCGGAAGGAGCAAAGGAGAAGGTGATCTATGGTAAGGGCTATATCCTTGATAGGCTTTGTAACCTCGATTTCCGCATCTCTGCAGCTTCTTTTTATCAGGTGAATCCAAGACAGGCTGAGAACCTCTATAAGATAGCAATGAATATGGCTGATCTTAGAAGCTACGATACAGTAATTGATGCTTATAGCGGAACAGGAACAATTGCTTTGATAGCTGCAGCGAGCGGGGCCGGGAAGGTTATCGGAGTTGAGACAAATCCTCATGCTGTGAAAGATGCAGGGGAGAATGCAAGACTGAATGGTATTACCAACGCGGAGTTCGTTGCAGCGGATGCTTCAAAGTGGATGAAAGAAAAAACCAAGGAAGGCCAGAAATGTTCTGTCCTTTTCCTTGATCCTCCTAGATCAGGAGCGACTGAGGAGTTCTTGGCTGCTGCAGGAAAGATGAATCCAGAGCGTATTGTCTATGTATCATGCAATCCAGAAACGCTAGGAAGAGATTTAAGATACATTCATCGATTCCTGAATTACAGAGTAGCCGGGATTCAGCCAGTTGACCTCTTTCCCGGCTCAAGCCATATAGAAACTGTCGTGCTTCTTATTTCGCGATAGCTTCCTGGAATTTCGCGAGGGCTTTGTTTGTACCTGAAAGCACCATCAGCTCATCTTCATGTAGAACTGTATCAGGTCCGACAGAGCCGTTTGCTTTTCCATCCTTCACTACAGCTATAAGTGTGATTCCATATCTTTCTCTGAGCTTAACATCCTTGATGGTCTCGCCATCAAGTTCCTCTGGCGTTCTTATCTGGATGATTGAGAACTCCTCGGAAAGCGGTAGGATATCCTCTGCAAGCTTTTCAGATAGCCTTATTGCAGTACGCTTTCCTATCTCTACCTCTGGGAATATTACATCAGCTCCGATCTTCTTCAGAATCTTTGCATGATCTTCGCTTATTACCTTGCAGATTACATTCTTAACTCCAAGCTCAAGGGAGTTAAGAGCAGCAAGGATAGAGCCTTCGACATCCTTTCCGATACCTACAATGACTGTATCAGCATCCTGGATTCCTGCATCCATGAGAGATTCTCTTGAAACATCATTCACGACAAATACTTCCGCATCTGTTTCATAAAGAGGCTTCAGTCTCTGCTGATCCTGGTCGATTGCAATTACATACTTGCCTCTTGCGAGAAGCTCTTCTGCTACCGCAAGTCCGAATCTTCCGATTCCGATTATTCCGAAAACCTGGTTTCCTTCCTTTTTCCTCATGTTGTTATCCTATTATTACCTTCTCCTCGAGGTATCTTGCTCCAGCAGCCCTCTTCTGGGCGAATGCTGAGATGATTGTCATGAATCCGACTCTTCCAAGGAACATCATTATTATGAGGATGATCTTTCCCACGGAAGATATTGATGGAGTTATTCCCATCGTGAGCCCTACTGTTGCATAAGCTGATACTACTTCATAGAGAAGCTTATCTGAGCTGAACTGCGGATCTGTTATAGTAAGCAGCAATGTAGCTACAGCAACAAGCAGTGTTGATATGATTATTACAAAGAAAGCTTTCATTATCGAATCCTGGCTTATTTCCCTTTTGAACGCTGTTGGGTTCTTTCCTAAGAGGAGGGAAAATGAAGCCTTGATTGCTGTGAAGAATGAGGTTGTCTTTGTACCACCTCCAGTGGATCCTGGGGAGGCTCCTATGAACATAAGGATGATTGTAAGTGCAACTCCCGCAGGTGGAAGCGCACTCTGATCGTATGAGAAGTATCCTGCTGTTCTCGTCGTCACAGACTGGAAGAACGCATTCTTCCAATCAATTCCTGGAAGAATCAGACGAAAAAGCACTGTACCGCCTACAATCAGAAAAAGCGTTGTTGAAAGAACGATTTTAGTGTGAACAGTAATCTTCTTCTTTATTCTGATATGATCTGCTAAATCGCTATAGAGAATGAATCCTAAACCTCCAAGAACAATAAGCATGGCTATTGTGATAAGCACTAGCGGATCATCATTCCATTTCATCATGCTGTCAGAGAAAAGATCGAATCCCGCATTGTTGAAAGCTGATACAGAGTGGAATACAGAAAGGTATATTGCCCTTCCTAGCGGGAATTTTCCCCCGAAAGAGAATAGAAGCAGCACCGCTCCTAGAAGTTCCACTGTAAAGGTTACAACAAGAGCTGTAGCGAGGATTTTCTTCGTTCCAGTCCTATGGTCCGCACCTAATGAGTCCCTGAGAAGGCTTCCGCTGAATGCATCTATCCTGCCGCTGGCGATTCTGATGATTATTACAGCTATAACAGCATATCCTAAGCCACCGAACTGGATTAGAAGCATCAGTACTGTAGACCCGAAAACAGACAGTGTTGCCGAGATATCCACAGGTGTGAGACCTGTTACGCATATAGCGGATGTTGAGATAAAGAGTGAATCGAGAAGGGAAAGATCAACACCTTCCTGATGTGAGATTGGTAAGTAAAGCAGCAAAGTGCCAATTGCTATCAGAAGCATAAAACCCAGCGCAAGCTTCAATCCTGGCTGGAGCTTTTTCCTGTTGCTCATGGGAGCGATTGTAGCATAGTTGATTTTATGATTTAAGGCTTAAACCCCATGCTTTTTGCATTTTCCTTGCTTTGGAGAATATCGGGCTGTAAAATTGATGCATGGTATATCTTGCAGTAAATCTTGGCGCAAAGCGCTGTACTCTTGTTAAGGGCCGTCTGTTACCAGGTGGCAGAGTTTCCACGGAGCTTGTCCATTCTTTCCGGAATACCAAGACAGTCAAGGATGATGGAATGGTTGTTTTGGACGCGGAGAGGGTCTTTGCCGAGATTGTTCTTGGATTGAAGAAAAGCGGCAAGGTTGATTATATCTCAGTTGATTCGGATGGCTATGATTTCATCCTCCTTGATGATGGAGGAAATGCAGTGAGCGAATGCGGATCATACCCCGGTGATGGCTCTGAGTCAAAGCCTGATGGGGAGAATCTTTTCAGAAAGACAGGACTTAAGAAAGCAGGGGATTATCTTGTGTATCAGCTCCTTAAACTGAAAGACCTCCATCCTGATATCTTAGAGAAAGCTGCCTTCCTGTTTTCGCTTTCAGACTATATTTCATACAGGCTTACAGGAATAATGAAGCATGAGTATACATTCGCGTCGGTCTCCGGCCTTCTTGATCCTGCAACAAGGTCCTGGAATCATGAAATGATAGATAGCCTAGGACTTCCTGTGCATCTTTTCACTGCGCTCTCTGATCCTGGAAGCGAAGTAGGGACTGTGAGCGATGAGATTGCTTCCCGAATAGGATGCTCGCCTGTTGTTGTGCTATCACACTCATACGCACCTTCATCCTCAGCCTTCGCGACTCCCGAGGAAGAGAGGACTCTGTTCCTTCTCGCTGGCGACAGCTTCACATTGGGTTATGTGGATACATCCTTTAAAATGGACGAGGAGGCTATGTATAGCGATATCTCGAATGAGGGAGATTCAGATGGAAGTGTAAGAGTGACAAGCAGCTTCTCTGGTCTTTCCCTATTGAGGAATCTTGCGAATGAGTCGGGAGTATCCTTAGAGGAATTAAGGTTTTCCGCTAAAGAATCACGACTGAGGGGAACATTCAGCACTTCTGAGTCTGCTTTCTCTACCCTTAGCTCTATAGAGGAAGGAATAGGTGTTTCAGGACTTTCAGTCGGAGAGGCAGCTGCTGTGCTTTACCATTCGATAGCGCTTACTGTCAGATCCATCCTTTCAGATCTGAAGAGAATCTCAGGACGTGAGTTTGCTGAGATATTCGTAGTTGGTGATGGCTCTCAGGATCCATATCTTCTGGATCTCATAGCGATGTATGCAAAGCTTCCTGTTTCATCAGGGGCTGCTGAGCCTGCAGCGCTTGGGAATATTATCAATCAGATGGTAGCCTCGGGAGAGATACAGCCATCTATGCATGGGAATACGGTAAGGAAAGCATCTTTTATAACAAGGTATAGGAGAATTGAGTAGGGAAGTCCTCTAAGCCTTGTATGAAGGCTTATCTGGGGCTATGATGCATAGAAAAGAAGGAGGTTTGGTATGGTTATAACTTTAGGACGTGAATTCGGTAGTGGTGGCAGAGAACTTGGACGTAGACTTGCTGACCATCTGCAGATTGCCTATTACGACAAGGAGATTCTTACTGAGATAGCAAAACGTACTCAGCTTACAGAGGAGTATGTGCACAACGTCGTTGAGCATCATCCATATCCTCTTCTTCCTATAACGATAGGACATAGCCTCTATCCTGATATGACATTCCAGATTCAGCAGTCTGTTTATGTCGAGCAGAGCAATATCATAAAGGAGATGGCTGCGGCTTCTGATTGTCTTATCGTAGGCAGATGCGCAGATTATATTCTCCGCGATATAAAGCCATTCAGGATCTTTGTATATGCTGACATGGAGAGCAGAATAAGAAGATGCCACGATAGAGCCCCTGAGGGTGAGCATCTTTCAGATAAAGAGATGAGACAGATGATTCAGAAGGTCGATAAAGGCCGCATGAAGTACTACGAGTTCTATACCGGAGAGAAATGGGGAGATAAATCCTCATATGACCTCTGTATCAATACATCTAATCTTGTAATTAAGGAACTTGTCCCGCATCTTGCCGCTTTCCTTTCCTAGGTTGTTGCTGATAATCCTTCCTTCGTATATAGTTCTGCGGAGGAGATTATCAGATGAACAATACAAGAAGAATTGCAGATGATGTCTTTTATGTAGGTGCCAGTGATAGAAGGCTGGCTCTATTTGAGAATATTTATCCGATTGAGCGTGGCGTAAGCTATAACTCATATGTCGTTCTTGACGAGAAGACAGTGCTTCTCGATACTGCAGATCACTCCGTTTCGAGAGAATTCCTTGAGAATGTGGAAGCAGCGCTCTCTGGTCGTGCTCTTGATTATCTTGTAGTTAACCACATGGAGCCTGATCATTGTTCAGTGATTGCTGAGATTGTCCTTCGCTATCCTGATGTGAAAATCGTGGGAAATGCAAAGACTGTGCAGATGATTAAGCAGTTCTATACATTCGATGTGGATTCACGCGCTCACATCGTTAAGGATGGGGACACGCTCACAACTGGTAAGCATACCTTCGCTTTCGTGTTTGCACCGATGGTTCATTGGCCAGAGGTAATGGTTACATTCGACACATCAAATGGCTTCCTTTTCTCAGCTGATGCTTTCGGAACATTCGGAGCGCTTTCAGGCAACCTTTATGCAGATGAGGTGAATTTCGAGGGTGAGTGGCTTGATGATGCAAGACGCTACTACATAAACATCGTTGGCAAGTATGGCGTTCAGGTAATGAATACCCTCAAGA
>CASDRY010000083.1 GCA_949283235.1 uncultured Spirochaetales bacterium
GAAAGAGAGCTTCGATTTCCTCGGATTCACCTTCTCCAATGGCAAGACACGTAACGGATATTTCAGATTACAGGTCTCTACGAGCAAGAAGAAGCTGAAAGCCAAGAGACAAGCGGTTAAGGAATGGCTCAGAGAGAGGATGCATAAGCCGATTGACGAGACCATGAGACTGCTGAACCTCAAGCTGCAAGGTCACTGCAACTACTATGGCGTGAATGGAAATCTCAAGGCGATATGTTCCTTTTATGATTATGTGAAAAGACGCTTTCTCATAACTATGAGGCGTCGGAGCCAGAAGGACAGATTCGCATGGGAGAAGCTTCAGCGTATATGGAAGTACTACATCACACCACCATCGGTAAAGGTTCGGATATGGTGCTGAATGCTGGCTTGAAGAGCCGTATGCGTTAATTGCGCACGTGCGGTTCTGTGCGGGGCTACTCGCAGGGATAACCCTGCGAGGGTCTACGCGATCGCATATCATTCATGTGAGTGCCAATCTCACAGAGGAAGGAACACCTCTTGGGCGTCTTATGCATGATCTGAGATGTGCGAATCCGGATGAGATGCATTATACTGAACTTAGAGACAAGGTAACCTATTACAAGAAAACAGAAAAAGGAGTGGCGGAGATGAGTGCAGTATTTGATGAAATGATTGAAAGAGTAAGGGAAAACAGTCTTAAAGAAGGCGAAGCTGATGGCGTTAGAAAAGTTGCAAGAAAGCTCATAGCAGATGGAACTCCAATTTCTAAGGTTTCAGAGCTTACGAGCCTTTCAATTGATGAAGTAAATAAGCTCAGGAAATTAATGTCTCTCTGAGAATCTCAATAGAAATTTTCCTTACAGATCATAATGGACATTGAGAAAGCTCTCCAAAACGGAGGGCTTTCATACAGAATCATTTTACTTGAATAGCTTCTGGTTCAGATAACAACAAACTGGAAATGATATTGCATATAGAAGGAGATAGGGCTTGTTTTGTTCAATGTACTGAAAATTTTTGTTCAATATATTGAAAATTTTTGCTTATCCATTATTCTTAAATCATGAAAAGATCAATGTATCATGTGCTAGAGAAAAGGCTGGAACGACCACGTAAGTTCATTCAGCTCTTGACTGGTCCTAGACAGACAGGAAAGACAACGATAGTCCTTGACTACCTTAACAGCCATGAAAACACAAGCTATTTCTCTGTTGATGATTTTACAATCAGAACAGCAGAACGTATCGATGATTCATGGGATGTTGTCAGGAGAAAACTAAAGGCTACCGGGAAAGGGCAGATTCTGATTTTTGATGAGCTACAGAAAATAAAAGACTGGAATGAAGCTGTAAAGCGCAATTGGGATAGAGATACAAGGGAAGGCAATGATATTAAGGTGGTAATCACTGGGTCTTCGCGTCTTATGCTTCAAAGAAAGATGGGAGAATCATTGCTTGGCAGATTTCAGGTAATCTTTGCACCTCATTGGTCATATAAAGAAATGCATGAGGCATTTGGATTTTCTTATGATCAGTATGTTTTCTTTGGTGGTTATCCTGGTGCAATTGATCTGATAGGGGATGAAAGAGAATGGCGCGGGTATATCAATAACTCAATTATTGAGCCAGTCCTTTCACAGGATATCCTGATGCTGACTCCCATAGATAAACCTGCATTGTTGAGGCAGGTTGCAGATTTATCTTCTTTGTATAGTGGACAGATCCTGTCATATAACAAAATGCAAGGGCAGTTACAGGAAGCAGGAAATCTGACAACAATAGTAAATTATCTTGATCTATTGGATGAAGCGTGTTTCTCTGCGGGATTACAGAATTATTCAATAGGTAAACTATCAGAACGAACATCAATTCCAAAGCTTCAGGTTTATTGTAATGCTTTGTTTTCCGCAAGATTGAACAAAAATTATTCATCTGTTCGTGATGATAGTGTTACATGGGGAAGGTTGTTTGAATCAAGTATAGGTTCTGAACTAATAAGCTATACTCGTAGTAATGACTTTAAACTTCTTTACTGGAGGGATAAATCAAAGGAAGTAGATTTTGTCATTGATACTGGCAGTAAGTTAATTGGCATAGAAGTTAAGAGTGCACACTCAAATAAAGCTTCAGGTCTTGCAGCATTCAGGAAAGCTTATCCTGAAGCAAACACATTCATTGTTTCAGAATCAGGAATAGAAGGAATAAAAGCTGAAGAGTTCTCTGAGAATATTGAAAGCTTTTTATCTCTCTGAAAATGCTTTCTTCCTAGGATATCTGACTCAGTATGTAAAAGCCATCTTCTGATTCGCTCTAAAGCAAACCAGAAGACTTCACCTAATAGGTTATATAAATAAATAGGATTAACGCATTAATCCAACCTGATAGTTCCGGTTATTCCTCATTATCGGGATTATCATCCGTTGGTTCCTCTGAAGATTGCTCTTCAGTTTTAGCCCTAGGGTAGATGGAATAATCAGTATCTTCAGGATACATCTCATAGTACCTTCTGAATGCTTCCGAAAGTCTTATCCCAGCAGCTTCAGCATACTCCTCAA
Organism: uncultured Spirochaetales bacterium; assembly: GCA_949283235.1. Taxonomy (GTDB): domain Bacteria; phylum Spirochaetota; class Spirochaetia; order Sphaerochaetales; family Sphaerochaetaceae; genus Ornithospirochaeta. The sequence continues at coordinate 2,540 of CASDRY010000083.1, forward strand.
GCTTGAGCATGGTTATTGTCTTGGCTTTACTTCTGAAGTCAACACCGACTCCTGCTGTCTCCCTCTCAAGTACCTTCGCCATATCAGAGCGGCATGTATCGGATCCTGTA
>CASDRY010000084.1 GCA_949283235.1 uncultured Spirochaetales bacterium
GTAAGGAAGCATATGTACAAGGGCTTGTTTCAGGTATTCTAACGAATGATATTGAGAAGCGGTATAAGATTGCGTATAAGGAAGCCTTTGAAAGAATGGCTCAGCATCTTATGAACATAGCACCTTCCAAAATTAATTATGCCGATATCTCTTCCTTGTTTGGTTTCCGGTCAAAGCATACAGCTGCGAACTATGTCGGATATCTTGAAAAGGCTTATCTCATGTGCCTGATTCCAAAGTTCTCTTACAAAAGCCAGAAACGGATACAGGGGAATAAGGCTTATACTATAGATATATCACTGATGAATATGAGAAGGGATGCCTTTGCCTCTGAAAATCTTGGGTGGAGGTTGGAGTCTATAGTGTTGATAGAGTTGCTTCGTAGAGGTCGTCCAGAAGGACTGGATATAGCCTATTGGGAGGAAAGGAGCAGCGAATGCGATTTTCTGGTTTGCAGAGGCCGTGACGTCATAGCAGTTGTCCAAGTCTCATATGATATTTCAAATGAAAGGACATTGAAACGTGAGATAAAGGGGCTTGTATCTGCGGCTCAGAAGACTGGATGTAAAAATCTTCTGCTTATAACTGATTATGAGAATAAGGTATTCGAAGAATCTGGATTTACGATAAGAATCGTTCCTGCATATGCATGGCTTTCTGATAGGAAACCATTGGAAATCTCGTCGGTTGATAATGGGAAATCTCGTCGGTTGTGATTTGGAAATTCTGTCGGTTGATAATGGGAAATCTTGGCGGTTGTGTTTTGTATGCAATAAAATTCAAATGGCATATATTCTAAGTCTGATTCATAGAAAGCTTGTTTTTTGATAAAGACATTTTTAGTTGTTGTTATCATTCGATGATGATTAGGAAATAGTTTTTCTCGATAAACTTGGAATATAGGAGGTATAGCATGGCTATTGAATCATTCAGCAGAACATTCACTGTAAATCCTGATTGGGGTATCAAGAACCTTGGGAAAGCTATCGACAACGGATCTCCTACTGTAAAAAGGTTAAGTACACCAGAAGCCAAAGCCTGGTTTAAAGAAGCAACTACCATGACTCCTGAAAAAGCAGCTAGACTTAAAGTAAGGTATGGCAAGTGAGATTGTCTAGTTATATGTAGCTCTGTAATGTAGAAGAGGGGAAGAGCTCTGAAAGCTTTATCATTTTGCATATCTATGATTGATATAGCTAGCTTTTCTTGATTCATCCAATTCTCTTTTCCTTGGCTTTGGATTTAGACAAAATATCACAAGTGTGGCAAAAGTAGATGATTTTGGAAGCTGCTCGGTAAAGCTACATTATAATTAAAGGCATCATAGATATCGGAGGTGTTTATGAAAAAGGTAGTATCTATCCTTCTTTGTCTGGTGCTTTTAACAGGAGCAGTTTTCGCAGCAGAAGGAAGAATCGGTGTATCGTTGGTGCCTGAGTGGTTCTTTGGTGGTCCAAAGGTTAATAATGAAGTTTCCGATAATACAGGATCTACATCATTTATGCTTTTGGCTGAAGGTGCGAACTATTTTTGAAAAGAGGGCGGACTTGGTATCGAGTATGGTCTTGGTGTCAAATTCCCTATAAATACCTGGACTGGAGATATCAAAGCAGAAGATGATAGTGCATCCGCTTTTGCAGTTAAGGTCGGTCTTGGATATAGACATGAATTCAATGATCTGATTGGTATTTCTCTTGGTGCAGGTGCTCTTGGTAGTGTAACAAGGGTGTCTGAAGGTGGTGAGATATTCGGTCAGACTATTTCAGGATCATCCACAACATTCATCCTTGATCTTTATGGAAGTGTAGCTGCAGATTTCACGCTAATTGATGTTCTCCGTTTGGAAGTTGGTGCAATGCTTGGCGGACCTGTATATACAGGATCTTCAGCTGAAGTTTCAATCGGCGGCGGCTCTTGGGGAAGCGATCCTGTAGATCTTAACTACGGCGGTTTCAATCTTGCCCCATTTGTAAGAGTTTCTTTCGTTTATTAATTCATTTCCCTCTGGATTTGTTTGTGTCCAGGGGGGATTATTCTGTTAACTGATAGCTCTTCTTTTGCTATCATGCAGTCGTGTCTGATTTCTGGAAAACGAGATTCACTATAGATGATGGTCTTGGTATGGGAAGCTATAGCATTGGGCATTTTGCCTGGCTTCTTCTCATGTTTATCCTTATATTCATCGTTGGCAGAAGATATAGAAGCTCTGACGAGAGAGGAAGAAACAGAATCAGATGGGTAGTTGCTTCCCTTATTCTTCTTGATGAGATCGTAAAGGATATAATCACGCCATTAACTGGGCAGTGGGACTGGAGTTTCCTTCCGCTGCATCTCTGCTCGATATCTGTTTTCGTGGTGCTTTTCCATGCAATCACAAAAAGTAAGTTCTTAGAGGAGTATCTGTATGCATTAACGCTTCCGACAGCTTGTATGGCAATGGTCTTCCCGGATTGGACAGGAAAGCTTCCTTTTTTCAATCTGATGTGCATCCATTCATTCTCAATACATCTTCTTCTGGTGCTTTATCCTTGCCTTCTTTTGTATGGTGGATTCAAGCCATCCTGGAAAAGGCTCAGGGTTATAATCCCCATTGTAGCTGTTATTGCTGTTATAATGCATTTTGTAAACAATGCACTATCAACTAACTTCTTCTTCGTAAATGGGGGAGGAGATGGTGCGAATCCGCTTTCTCTTCTAGAGAATTATGTGGGATGGTGGTATCTTCTCGCCATGCCTGTCATTGGTGCTATTTGCTGGATTCCTATGTATCTTATCCCAAATAGGCACAAATCCAAGAAAAAGTAAGCAGAATTTTAAGATTACGTCAGAAAGTCCTATTTGATTTGACAGCTACCGCAACTCATGTGATACTGATTTCGTAAAACATTAAAAGGAGTGCCTATGCTGATTCTAATCTCCGATGCATTCGACAAGAGCCTTCCCCAGAAGCTCTCTGTCTACGGCGAAGTCACAGACGATAAGTCTAGACTTGGCGAAGCTGATGTGGTCCTTATCCGTTCAAAGACAAAAGCCACAAAGGAATATATTGATTCTGCTCCTAATCTCAAGCTGATAATCCGAGGTGGTGTCGGTATGGATAATATCGACAAGGAGTATTGCAAGGAAAAAGGAATAATAGCTGTCAATACTCCAAAGTCCTCAGCTATAGCTGTTGCTGAGCTTGCGTTTGCTCTGATGATCTCGGTTCCTTGTCATATTCCATTCTATGATGGGACAATGAAGAAAGGGGAGTGGCAGAAGAGCGTAAAGCGTACAGAGCTCTATGGAAAGACACTTTGCCTGCTTGGAATGGGAAACATCGCAAGAAAGGTTGCGGAGAGGGCAAAAGCCTTCGGAATGAGAGTTGTCGCATATGATAAATATGTCGAGACTTCGGAGTTTGCAGAGATGATGAGCCTGGAAGATGCTGTCAAGGATGCAGATTATATCTCAATGCATCTTCCTTATACTCCAGAGACAGATAAGATGGTAAATGCCTCCCTGATTGCAAAAATGACTAAGCATCCTGTGATCATCAATACAGGAAGAGGCAAGTGTGTAGATGAAAATGATGTCGCAGAAGCGCTGAAGAGCGGAGCTCTTTCCTGGTTCTGCACAGATGTCTACTCATCTGAGCCACCTGCTTCGGATAATCCGCTTCTCTCTTGTGAGAATGTCACATTCACGCCGCATGTAGGTGCAAATACAGTTGAGAACCTCCTGAGAATAGGAGAGGAGGTCTATGAAACTATAGGTAAGCTGAAGGAGGAAGGAAAGATATGAGAAAACTCAATTTCGCAGCAGGTCCATCTGTAATGCCGATGGAAGTCCTGGAGGAAATCCAGAAGAATATCGTGGACTACCATGGAAAGGGCCTTTCGATTATCGAGGCTTCCCATAGAGGCGGTATGTTTGAGGAGATGTATGATGAATGCCTTGCAGATTTCCGCTCGATTCTTTCCATTCCCGATGATTACGATGTTTACTTCCTTGGAGGTGGTGCAACCCTTCAGTTCACCATGATTCCTATGAACTTCCTCTTGGAGGGAAAGCACGCAGATTACACAAAGACAGGATCCTGGTCGAATAAAGCCGCAGACGATGCTGCAAAGCTTGGTAATGTGAATATCATCTTCGATGGAAAGGAGAGCGGTTACACGACTCTTCCAGATCCGAAGACCATCAAGCCAAGCGATGGCTCATGCTATTTCTATCTCTGCTCCAATGAGACAATAGGAGGAATCGAATGGCAGGATTTCCCGGATACCGGTGATGTTCCTCTCATCGCTGACATGTCCTCTGATATGCTCTCCCGTCCTGTGGATGTTTCCAAGTTCGCTATGATCTATGGAGGTGTGCAGAAGAACCTAGGTCCTGCAGGAGCTACATTCATCATCATGAAGCATGACATGCTTGAGAAGCGCAATCCTGGAATGACAGCATACATGGATTATGCTAAGCATGCTAAAGACAGAGGTCTTTATAATACCCCTCCTGTATTCTCGATCTGGGCTGTCGGTCTTGTCCTGAAATGGATCAAGGAGAATGGCGGGGTAAAGGGTATGCAGGAGAATGCTGCTGTAAAGTCTGGATACATCTATGATGTTATAGATAATTCCTCCGGCTTCTATCGTTCTCCTGTAGATTCCAGATACCGCTCAAGGATGAATGTCGTGTTCCGCTGTCCATCTGAGGAGCTTGAGGCGAAATTCCTTGCCGAAGCTCAGAGAGAGGGAATGATAGGTCTTAAAGGACACAGATCCGTTGGTGGACTCAGAGCAAGTCTTTACAATGCGCTTCCTGTTGAAGATGCTGCGTCGCTTGCAATGTTTATGAAGGATTTTGAGAAGAGGAATGGTTAAGAAACTAGACGACACTAACAAAGCCATCATCAAGGCCCTTGGTGATGGCCGTCGCCCTTATTCCGCAGTTGCCGATGAGCTAGGGATTACAGAGAATACTGTACGCTCCAGAGTCAACAGGATGATTGATGAAGGGGTTCTCAGAATTACAGCGCTTGTTGATCCTTCCCTAATCCCTGGTGTTCAGGTAGTTGTGATGGGGGTTAAGCTGAAGACAATGGATCTGGAGAGAAAGGCTAGGGAGTTCTCAGCACTCAGAGGTGTCTTCTCCGCATCCGTTGTCACCGGACGGTATGATTTGATAGTTCAGCTGCAGCTGTCTGAGGAGGAGGGGTTATCATTACTGGACTTCTTCAAATCGGAGCTTGTAAAAGTTGCGGAGGTGCAGGAGGTTGAGACTTTCGTGGTTTATCAATCATATGAACTCTGGATTCCATACTGTATATGACTGAAAGCCCTCTTCGGAGGGTTTAATTTATATTGCCGTTTCATGCTATAATGAAAAACCTAAGAAGGAGTGAATAATGATTTCAACTAAATATATGGGATTGGATCTCAGGTCCCCGATTATAGTTTCCTCGGGACCGCTGACACAGAATATAGTATCGCTGAAGAAGGCTGAGGAGGCTGGAGCTGGAGCTGTCGTGCTGAAATCTATTTTCGAGGAGCAGATTGAGAAAGATGTCTCTTCTGAAATAGAGAGCAATGCGGAGTATCTTGGCCACTCTGAGGAGTCTTATGCAGCATTCTCCAGAGATCGCTATATCGATAGATACATGAAGCTTCTTGCAGAAGCTAAGAAGACGCTTTCGATTCCTGTTATTGCATCTGTAAGCGCAAAGACGATGGATAACTGGATTGAATACGCTGAGTGTTTCGTGAAGTGCGGTGCAGATGGAGTCGAGCTGAATTACTATCCTATCTCATCGCAGGCAGATGTCAGCGGTGCAGAAGTAGATAAGCGCATCGTAGCTTTTGCAGCAAAAGCAAGAGAAGCTATCGACGGACCTCTTTCAATAAAGATCGGCTACAAGTACTCATCGCTTGCTAATATCATCGCTTCCCTTGATAAAGCTGGAATAGATGGCATCGTGCTTTTCAACAGGTTCTTCCGCCCTGATATCGATATAGAGAATCTTCAGATCACAGCTCCCAATGCTCCTGTATCAGAGCCATCTGAGTATAGTGAGGCGCTTAGGTGGATTGGTCTTATGAGCGGAGAGATCAAGGCTGATCTCTGCGGAAATACAGGTATTCACTCTGGAGAGACTGTAGTTAAGATGCTCCTTTCCGGTGCTAAGGCTGTTGAAGTCTGCAGCGCTATCATAAAGAATGGATTCTCAGTGATAGGTGAGATGAACTCCTTTATTGAAGGATGGATGGAGAAGCATGGCTATTCTACGCTGGATGAGTTTATCGGGCTTCTTTCACAGGAGCATATCGAGGATGGCTGGAAGTGGGAGAGAACCCAGTTCCTGAAAACAATTGGTGAGTAAGGAGCAATATGGATTTCTCTAAATACAGCAATATAGCACCATACAGGGGAAAAGACGTTGATGATGCGATAAAAAGAGTTCTTGGTCATAAAGAGGAGCTTGGAGCTTTTGTCGCGATGCTTGTAGGGGATGGGGATAAGGAAGCTATCGGGAAATACCTTTCCATCATCATGGATAATATCGGTAGGGTGAAGTCATATACCGACTTCCAGAAGATGATTACAGCTGGGATATTCGTTCCCACGATAATAGGACATACGATGAAGGGATTCTCCGACTCCGGTTATGATTCCATCGATCCAGGAAAGGGATATCTCTTCCTTTCGAACCACAGGGACATAATCCTTGATTGCGCGCTCCTTGATTATACTCTTCTCAATCATAATAAGCCTCTTGTTGAGATGGCCTTTGGTGATAACCTCATGATCAATCAGTTTGTTGAGGATCTTTTCCGCCTTAATGGTGGTATCATCGTCCGCAGAGCGCTGAGCATGAAGGAGAAGTATCTCTCTTCGATAGAGCTCTCTTCATACTTTGTTGAGGGAATAACTGAGGAGAACCTTTCAATCTGGCTCGCACAGCGTTCAGGAAGAGCCAAGGATGGAATCGATGAGACCCAGCCTTCGATTATCAAAATGCTCTATCTTTCACAGCGTGGTAAAGGAGTTTCGTTCTCAGAGCTTATCAACAAAATGAATATTCTTCCTGTTTCTATCAGCTATGAATATGACCCTAATGATATCAACAAAGGTCGTGAAGAGATTCTGAAAGAACAGCAGAATGGCGAGTATGAGAAGAAGAAATATGAGGATCTGATTTCCATGACAAAAGGAATGAAGGATCAGAAGGGCAGGGTGCATCTTGCTGTTGGTACCCCGATAAGCGGGGATTTCAGCACCCCGGAGGAAGTTGCCCGCGAGGTTGATAGACAGATCCATCTCAATTACAAGCTCTGGGATACTAATCTCTTTGCCTATGATTATATGGAAAAGACAGACAGATTCGCCAAGGAGCTTTCGGATTTCGATGGAGAAGCTTTCCTTTCAAGATTCTCCCATCTAACTCCTGCTGTCCGTGACTTCGTGCTCAATAGCTATGCAAATCCAGTTCGTTCAAGGCTTAAGGAGGAAGAGGTATGAGAGCTCTATGGCTTCTCGCCATGCTCTTCCTTACATCCTGTGCAGCTGAAGAGTTCACTGTATCATCCCTTTCAATGAATCTTGAGAGGGAGGCAGTGATTGCAGAAAGCATAAGCGAAACAGATACCCTCTCTCTTTCTGCGTCTTTTTCAATGCCTGAGAATACTTACACTTTCCGTCTCGTTTCCCCTGATGGAGATTTATCCTGGGAAGGAGCATTCACAGGAAGCGATGAGGTGAAGACTTCGGAGAATCTTGAAATTACCCCCAATGCTGCTTTTCAGAAAGGGGAGTACTCTATAATCATCTATTCAGATAATGGTACAGAAGTAAAGGAAACTCTTTCTCTCTCCTATGATGATGGCTTAAGACACTTCGAGAGCGGTATTCTCTCTGGAAGTGCTTATGTAAGTGAAATGAATGAAGGTGGAGAGGTTATTGCAGAAGGAAGGAGAGAGAAGGGCTATTCTCTCTCTTCCGGTACAGCCTCAGCTGAAATTGAGTACCAGGATAGCTATGGGCAGAGTGTCAGTATCACTGAGTTCTTCCCACCATCAGACGAAGATCCTTCTCTTTAAGCTTTATAAGGAAAGTACGACCATGAGGGCATGCAGGCTCTGAGAGCTTGAATACTTTCTCAAGCAGAGCTTCTGCGCTCCATCTGTCTATATCATCTCCTGCTTTGATGGCAGCCTTGCATGCGATAACTGCAAATAACTTCGCCTCCAGCTCCTTCTCATCGAGTCTGGAGGACTCTATGAAGTCTATGATTTCGCTCTCAATTGCTCTGCATGAAGCTGGAAGGGCATTTATCTCCCAAATCCCATCTCCCGTTCTTGAAAGCATGATTCCAAGCTTAGTATATACTTCAGCATTCTTCTGCAGGAATTCATCTCCGATGCTGTCCAACTCGAGTTTAATTGGCACTAATAATGACTGGACAGTTTTCTGCGAAAGAAGCTCATCATAGAGAATCCTCTCATGTGCCGCATGCTGATCGACAAGGTATAGCTCATCTCCTCTTTCAGCTATGAGAAACAGGTGAAAAGCCTGTCCGATGTAGCGAATAGGAATCCCTTCATCTTTCTCCTCTTCCTTGACGGGTAGGGGAGCTTCGTTTTTCATCTTCTCCCTTGCTTCCTGCAGTGCCTTAGCCTTTTCAAGCCATTTTGAGTCTTTCTCCCTGTACTCCTGGGAAATTCTTTCAGTGACCTTGCTCTCTGAAGTCCTCTGCTGTGGAATGTAGTAGCTTGGAGTTGTCTTTCTCTCTGGAATGAACTCTGTATCCTGCTTCTTGGTATTCTCCAGATAGAATTCATTCTGCACTGGAGTTATTTCAGGAATCTTCCTTTTGATACCATTCTGAAGCAAGGTGGTTATTGCATGATGGATTTCAGCCCTGTTTCTTATCTTTACTTCCCTTTTAGCGGGGTGGATGTTGAAATCCACAAGCTCAGGAGAATCATTGATGAAGACAGCTGCATAAGGGAATGAGCCTCCTGGAAGGAGTTCTCCATAGCCATATGTCACTGCCTGCACGATGGAATACTCATCAACAGGACGATTATTCACATACACCCTTATTTCTTTCCTGTCTGAGCGCTTCACCGCAGAATTTCCCGCTATGATATCAACAGTGAATGAATCTCCATCAAAATGCAGTGCCTCAACGTCTGCATCTGCAATTCCATCGCCCCTGTAGAGGAACATCACTCTCTCTTTCAGCGTGTCGCACTTAGGCCAATCAAGGCGAATCGCACCATCTGAGATAAGCGTGAAGCGTACATGGGGAAAAGCCAGTGCTTTTGAAACTAAGAGCTGTCTGCACATTGATGCTTCAGAACTTGCTCTTTTAAGGAATGAACGACGAGCAGGAATTTCGGAGAAAAGGTTCTCGGAGGAGACGATCGTGCCCTTGTCAGGGGAGGAGGAGGTTATCTCCTTTCTTTTACCATTATCTATGACAAGTGTTGAGCCTTCATTCGTCTCTGAAGAGAATGTTGAGACTGTCAGCTTTGAGACAGCACCTATCGAATAGAGAGCTTCTCCCCTGAATCCCAGGGTATGGATATCGTAAAGATCATCCTGCGTGTGGATTTTGCTTGTTGCGTGTCTGGCCCCTAGAAGCTGGAGATCTTCCCTTGCTATACCGCTTCCGTTATCAGAGACGGAGAGTTTATCAATTCCTCCTCCGTCTATCGTGACTCTGATCTCATCAGCTCCAGCATCGAGAGCATTATCAAGAAGCTCTCTTAAAACCGATTGGGGTCTTTCAATAACCTCTCCTGCGGCAATGCGCGAGGAGAGGAGTGGATCTAAAAGATTGATTCTTGCCATTAGAATGAAAGCCTTGCCTTCATCGAGAGAAGTACATCAGCCTGAGCGCTATGTCCAGGAACGTTGATGTAATCGCTTCTGCCGTTATCGAAGGAGGACTGAAGCTCTGCCGTGAAACCGACTCTTCCGAATGTGAAGTCAGCTCCAAGTGAGAAGAGCGCGTCAGTTGTGATGTAATCCATGAATGGAAGAGCATCTTTGAAGGACGCTGTCAGATTGTCCTTTGCAAATGCAGCATAGAGTCTGACTGTATCATTCACGTTTCCACCGATTGAGAGCGAGATATAATCTCCTGGCTCTGAAGCATAGGCGAGAAGATCGCTTACTCTATACGTCATATCAACTCCGATGAAATCGAAATCGAGGGAGACGGAAGCTGCGGCATAGTATTTTAGCTCATTATTTCCGCTTCTAGATGCGATCTCGCTGAGTGTTCCAGCTGTATCATGTCTGCTAGCTGAAAGCTCATTGAAGAGGGCAGATGTAAGACGACCATTATTTCTTATACCGCCATCAAGGATGAATCCGACATTTCCAAGATCCATACTGAACTGGAGACCTGCCATGTAATCATTCATAGCACCAGCTGAGAAATCATAGATCATGTTGGAATCAACCATCTCGCCATTCTGATAGACTGTTGAAATCTCTCCGCTCGCATATATGCTGATTGCATAGTTATCTGCAAACGGAACAGATACTCTGAACTCTGGGTAGAATATGAGAGCGTAATCCTTGAAGCTTGATGCCATCAGGATTTCACCAGGAACAGTTATGCTGATAGAAGGTCCACCGAATGTTCCAGGATAGAATACAAGTCCTCCCTCAACGATATGAGGTGCTTCTGCATTGTCAGCATAGAAGGAGAGGGAGAGGTTCGGGAAATTGAAACCGAATCTCATTGAAAGCTCATCATCCTCACCATACTCGGAGAAGAGAGTTCCATTCTTTCTATATCCTCTTTCTGCGCTGAGATATGCGATATCATAGCTAGGATCTCCAAGATTTATACCCTCAATGAGGGCAAAAGAATCTGTAACAGCGCGGTAGATCTTCATTCCCTCATCGCTCTCACTAGCTCCGAAGTCCCAGGACTCAAAACCATTGAAGCCTCCGAGAATGAAATCATTGTTCTCATATGTCATTCTAAGTGGCGCTCTGAGTGCGATTGAGTAGTTCTCATTACCGATGAAGATTTTAGGTGTCACTGTGAACACAGGGTTTGTTTCCTCTCCTGTAAGAAGATATTCAAATCCGGTTTCCAGTTCAGCCTCGAATGGGATATCTCCAGAGAACTCTTCAGCTTTCTCTCTGTCCTTTCCGAACATTGAAACAGAAGATGCGAATGTAAGAGCAAAGCCATCTTCCTTGTTGTAGTTCATCATTATCTTGGAATCGAGAGGACCGAGATCAGCTCCGACTCCTCCGTAGTACTCTGCGTTTCCGAGTGCATCGCTGAACTGTGTTCTGAATCCTCCAAAGAATGAAAGTCCCCAGAGATTTACAAAAGCTGAAGTCTCGACATAGCTGTTGTCAGCAGAAACTCTCGCAGCATCAAGGTCGTAATCCATCCAGCCTTCTGCCCTGATACCGAAGTATTCATTTCTGTAATCAGCGAGAGCTCTTATTGTCACATAATTTCCGACAGCAGGGGAGTAGAGAGTGTTGCCGAGCATTCCATAGTGCATGCCTTCTGTTGACCACGCAGCTCCTGCCTCGAATGTGAATCCATCGAAGCTGAAAGGAATTGACGCGGCGATGAGCATTCCATTCTCCGTGAATGGATTTACTGTATAATCATTGAAATATGCAGTAGCTGCAGACGCTTTAAGACCAAGGTTGAAGTCACCCCAGAGCATTGGAATATAGAGAGCAGCTTCAGGATAGAAATCGACGCTGAGTGTCTCGATATTGAATGATGCCGCTCCTCCGAGTGTGATTGTCATTGGATAGCTGTCACCAGTTCTCAGTGTGAGTGCGAGACCGCCATTACCGCTGTTGTCTCCGTATCTTCTGAACGAAAGATCATCGAACCAGATGCGGTGGCTATAGAACTCGCTGGAGAATTCATGATTGAGCGAGAGTGCTGTGTAAGCGTCATCGTAGTTGTGATCAAGTCCAGTGAAAAGACCTGCAGTGTCTCCTCCAAGATAACTTGTCCTGTCGATAGCGAGGAGGGCGTTCTCTCCATAGTAGCTTATCTCGCTGATGAAATCTGTAGCAAAGCCTACCCAGTCAGAAACGCTCTTTGATTCGATTCCGTTCACGATAGCAAATGGATCAATGCTGAGGGTGAGTGTGAATGATCCGATGCTAAGTGATGGCTGGATATATGCACTGACAGTTTCCTCTCCATGCTGATTACCATAGACTCTTCCACCAAGCTTGAGGTCGAAAACACTCTCGCTTTCTTCCTCCTCAAGAACTGGAGGTGTTATAGCTGGTACCGCTGGAAGTGTCTCCTCTGGAGTTTCTTCTTCGGTTACCGCAGGTTCTTCCACAGCAACTGCTGTTTCCTCAGCAGGTGCAGTTACCTCTTCAGCAGGTTCTTCTATTATAACCTCTTGCACTGTGTCTGTTGGTATTTCAATAACAGTCGCTTCTTCGGAGACCTCTATTACAGGTTCTCCAATAACAGGCTCTGTTATATCCTTTACAATCTTTCCATCTTCCTTTGTTATCTCGATGATGGTAGGAGATGGCTGAACATCAAGAGAAGGCTCTGAGAGAGAAGGAGATGCAGGAACGCTTATTTCCTTCTCGATATTAATCTCAACAGGCGCTGGAAGTGCTACTTCAACATCTGGCTCAGTAAGCGATGGAGATGATGGGATTCTTGGTTCCTCTGTTTTCTCAATCCCCACTCTTCTTGGCCATGCAAGGAAATCGAGGGATTCCATTGTACCTACTTCCTCGTAGATCCCTCTGATACCATCATATGCTGAGACTGTATTATCTGAGTAATTCCTGAATATCTCCGCATCATCATTTGTGATGAAGGCGTACTCTCCATAGCCTGGGATTGCTACTGAGATAGCAGGTGTATATACAGTAATCGGGAGATTCTCCTCCATCTTTATATTCATCTCTCCATAGACAAGATAGAGGGAAGGAGATGCGATATCGAAGCTTGTAAGCGCCAGAAGGGAATTACCGCTTAGCTGGATAACTCCATAGTCTGATGCAAATGAAGCATCATCCTCTCCTGTCCTGATGACCATTCCGGTTTCTCCGACATCGGATAGTGAGTCAAGTATAGTTCCATCGGGAGCGTATATAGTGATGGAATCAAGATTGCCTTCACTTATAACCAGACCGGGGGAAGCGAACGATGCGGATGCAAACATCAGCATGATCAAAAGCAACGATAGAATCTTCTTCATAGACTTTCACCCTCCAGACAAAAATGTCTGACTGAAATCATTTTAGCACAGGAGAACAAGTAAAGACCACAGAATTTAGTTTTGTGGATATATGTTGTCATTTTTCCTCTCATCCATCAAACATGCGGAGAAGTCGTGAGCGTTGTAAATATGCTCCCTTGTGAGCTTATCTATATGCGATAGCTCCTGGATTATAGGCTTTAGGCGGGCCCTCACATTTGTCTGATCATAAGGGCACACTGGCTTTATTACAGGAAGGTCATACAGCTCTGCAAGTCTTCTCGTCACGCTCTCCCTTGTTTCTATCAAAGGCCTTATTATGTGCATCTTGCCTGAGAAGAATTCCTGTACTGGGAGCATTGTTGAGAATGAGGCCCTGAAACAGAGATTCATCAGCGTTGTTTCCGCAAGGTCGTCAAGATGATGCCCCATAGCAATGAGCTTTGTCCCTGTCTCCTCCGCATAGCTGAAAAGGACTCTTCTCCTGTTCCTTGCGCAGAGATAGCAGTTGAAATCATCCTTGAACGATGTGGGAAACTGCGACTCATCCTTTATCTCGAATGAGATATCTAAAGCCTCAAAGTACTCTCTGAGCTTATCTCTGTATTCCTCCGGGATTGGGTGTTCTATCCAGTTGATCATCAGCGCTCTCAGGTTATAGCTTACAGGAAGCCACTTCCTGCGGATGGAGAGGGCAAGGGCTAGGGCAAGGGAATCCTTTCCCCCTGATGCCGCTATAAGAATATCATCTCCTCCCTGTATCATCCTGTAATGATTGATAGCTTTCCCCGTTCCCTTTATGAATCTCATCACCCATGGTGGGATATCTCCTTCAATGAGGCTTTTGTAGGATATCTTCTCATCCATTGTCAGCCTCCATGAAAGCATCTCTTGCATCCTGCTCCTTTATGTAGGAAGGAAGGTACAGCGCTGTTTTCCTGAGGCTTCCGGAGAAGAGGGTAGGCGCTTTTGAGAATAGCATCTCATCTTCTTTGGGCCTGTTAACACTTCCATCCTCCCTGAGTATCCTTACATCTGTTTCGAAGCTTATAGGCTCTGGGATATCTATTATGACCTCATACTCCTTCAGCTCCGGATAGATAGGAGAGAGAAGGGAGAATATCTCGCTCTCAGCTTTGTAGCGTGATGTTATATCATGGGCTTTGTTTTCAAGCTTTCCATCTTTCTCGAAAGGTTTCCATACAAGGCGTTCCTCAATCTCCCCATTCTCAACCTTATCCACAAGAGTAAATGGAGGAAAATCCATATGCTTCCTGCAGAGTTCAAGGAAGGAGTAATCATCCTTGAGATAAAGATCAGTAAGGGCAATCACACCATCTCTGAGAGCTGAGATTACAGCTTTCTTTATCATGGCAGTAGCGCCTCTGACTCCTTTGTGCCAATAGAGGTTTCTGTACATCATGTACTTGGAGAACAGAACCTGCTCAACCAATGATATAGCCCCCTCATCGAGAACGATGGAGCCATCAGAGAATGCCATCGATGAGATTATGTAGCTTGTATCCTGCTTGCCGTAGGGAATCCCTGCAAAGAAGGCATCGCGGGAAAGATAATCAAGTTTATCAGGGTCCAGTGTTCCTGAGAGCACACCTCGATAGAAAAGCGTCTCCTTATCATCTGTCTTTCTCTTCGTATCGATGATGAGCCCTGTCATTTCGGGATCCGCTCCAGTCTCGCTTACAGCTCTCTCCAGCTCAGGTATTCCTGTAATCAGTTCCCTTGCTATCTCCTCATGTTCCTTCACTGAAAGCTCTTTCAGCGAATGAGCGTAGGGAAAATGCCCTATATCATGAAGAAGACATGCTGCGAGGAAGCTTCTGAGTCCTTCTTCAGTGAAAGGCAGCTCATCGCTTCTTCTTGCAAGAGCTGTCATTATCTCACGCCCAAGGTAGTACACTCCGACTGAGTGGCTCAGCCTTGTGTGTACAGCTCCGGGATAGATATGAAAAGCAGGACCATTTTGTTTGATTCTCGAAAGCTTCTCGACTTCCCTTACATCCAGAACGCTTCTCAGCGCTTCTGTCATTGGTATATTCCCCCAGAGGGGATCTTTAACAGTATGCGTGAATCTACGCATGAGTATTCCTAATGCATCATTTCCAGTCACAGTGAGAGAGTAGCACGTTAAAGGGTATTCACAAAGATTCTTTTTGATGGGAAAATCAGAAATATGCTGAAATTGCTTCTCATTCTGCTTATTTCCTTCTCCCCGCTCTATGCTGTCGCTCCTGTTTCCGCTACAGTCGGGCGTGTTCAGTGCTCTGTAGTCCCTCAGTCGATTACCGAGATAGCTCTGAAAGCAGCTTCAGAGGAGTATACTGAAGCCTGGCTCGATGAATACGCTGTTGATAAAATCTCCTTCGGGGAGGCTTATTCAGAGATCCTTTCTGCATCTCTTCCCTTAGATAACCCCATAGCAGGGGAGGGAAAAAACAGCGCCGTCACACTGAGAAGCTTAACAGACGGCACTGTGTTATCATTCATATTTCAGAATGGACGGATCGCAGCTATCAGCGAATCCCCCTGAGCTCCTTGAAGCGCTCCAGGAGAGCTGAGAAATGCTCTGTCGCCGCTTTCACCGGAGCTGGAGTACTCATATCAACCCCTGCTTTCCTGAGTGACTCAATAGGATAGGAAGAACCACCGGATTTAAGGAATGAGATATAATCCTCCCTTTCTTTCTCTCCACCTGAAAGAACCCTTTCAGAAAGTGCTATCGATGCAGATATTCCTGTAGCGTATTTATAACAATAGAAAGCATTGTAGAAATGCGGCACCCTGAGTCCCTCTAGATCGCTCACTTCCTCGAACTCCATCATCGGACCGAAGTAGGCTTCAAGAAGCTTTCTGTACTCTGCACGCATAACAGATAGCGTAATAGGCTGCTTCTTCTCCGCAAGCGTGTGGATTATAAGCTCAAACTCCGCAAACATAGTCTGCCTGAAGAGAGTTGCTACCTCATCATCGAGATTCTTGCCAATGATATATGCTTCCTCTTCCTTCGATTCTGCATGCTCGATAAGATACCTTGAAAGAAGATTTTCATTGAAAGTCGAAGCTGTCTCCGCTTCGAAGATCGAATAATCGTAATTCATGTAAGGATTGTTCCTTACCGAATACCAGGAATGCATCGAGTGTCCACCTTCATGTATGAGGGTGAAGACAGAGTCCAGTACATCCTCCTCGAAATTGGTCAGGATATAAGGATTTCCGAAGTAGCCTCCTGCGGAGAATGCTCCGCTTCGCTTTCCTTTGTTCTCATATCTATCAACCCAGCGATCTGTAGTGAGGCCATTGATGAGGGTTATTCTATACTCCTCCCCAAGTGGCTTTACCGCTTCATTTATGAGAGCTACTGCCTCCTCATATGTATGATGGCTCTTTATTCCCTCCACCATTGGCATATATGCATCCCAGTGATGTAGCTTCTCCTTTCCAAGCACCGCGGCTTTTACCCTGTAGTATTCATGAAGGGCAGGGAAGGCCTCATGCACTGTCTTTATAAGGGAAGTATAGACAGATGTCGGAATCTTATCTGGAAAGAGAGCGGCTTCAAGAGATGATTTGAATCCTCTTGCTCTGGAGCGGAATATATCCTCCTGCACTGAAGATTCATAGAGATCTGCGATGGTATGCTTATGCTGATCATAGCCTTTGTAATAATTCCTGTAAGCTTTCTCCCTTATCTTCTCATCTGGATTCTTAAGGAATATTGAGTAGGTGCTATGGGTGAGGGGATTCCCGTCTACATCCTCGAATGTCAGATCGGAGTTGTTGAGGTCCATGAACGCTTTCTGAGCAGATCCAGATACAGGAAGGTAAAGGCTCATGAGCTTCTCTTCCTTCTCTGAAAGCACATGGTCCTTCTCCCTCAATGTCTTCTTCATCCATATCCTGTATTCCTTGAATCTCTTCTCCTTCATCCATTCTTTGATGGTAGCCGTATCGATTGCCATCAGCTCTGGAGTGAAGTATGAGAAGCGCTCTGAGAAATCTGCAGCTGCTGCCTGATAGCTTGCAAGCCGTCTCATGTTATCTGGATCGGTTCCATCTGTCTCATACATCAGGAATGCCCAGTTCCCGATTCTCTCAGCCTCCATCGAGGTGTTCTTGTAATACTCCAGCGCCTTGAAAAGCGAGTCAGCGCTCTCTCCGAGCTTTCCCTTGAAAGCGGAAGCTTTCCTGAATGCGGCAGAAAGCTTCTTCATAGACTTGTCCCACTCATCGCCGTTCTTTACAAGTCCTGAAAGATCCCATGTATTCTCTATCTTCTGTTCATTCCTTGTCATTCAATTCCTCCTTGAGAAGTGTCAGCATCTTCCTTGCTGCCTTTCCTCTATGTGAATAGATATCCTTATCTCCTTCTGGAAGCTCTGCTGCTATCATGCCGGCATCGTTAACGAAGAATACAGGGTCATAGCCAAAACCATTTGTCCCGGAAGGGGAGGTGGCTATTTCTCCTTCGCACGTTTCCTGTATGATGTATTTCCTCTCAGGTGAGAGAATAAGGCAGAGCGCTGTAACGAAAGTTGCGCTTCTGTCTTCCTTTCCCTCCATGTTCTTTAAGAGGAGCATGTACTTCTCCCTTGCAGAGAGCTTCTTTCCGGCATCATCGCCATACCTGGCTGTATGGACTCCTGGAGCTCCTCCAAGTGCCTTCACCATCAAACCTGAATCATCAGCAAGAACTGGCTGATGGACAATGCTGTAGAGAGCTTCGGCTTTTATCAGGGCATTCTCAATGAATGTAGAACCGTTTTCCTCAGGATCAAACTCAATACCTTCTTCTTTTGGAAGGACAAGCGCAAAGCCTCCAAGAAGTCTTGTCATTTCTTCTTTCTTATGGCTATTGCCAGATGCAAAATAAAGCTTCATATAAGGAATATACTCGGTCTGGATGATTGAGGCTATATAGGACTCGAAATCATTTTCAGTGATTTCCTCATCTCATTGATGTCATGGGAGACAGATGATCTTGATATCCCGAGAATATCTGAGATCTCTTTCTGTGTCAGACCATTATGGGCTTTCGCTATTTCAGCTCTTCTCATTCTGTATATATCAGAAAGCCTGTGGTACTTTCCGAGGAGGAGGCTTTTTCTCTCGGCATCTTCCTCAAACCAGATAGCCCTTCTGAGCTTTGCCATAATCTTCCAGTGCCTGGCAGCTGTAAGTTCGAGCCGTTCTATCGTGCTTCCATTTGCCTCATAGAGATACTCATGACGTAGCGTGTAGAATCTTGAAATGACTGAGATATCATTTCGGAGAAGCCTGGATACTCCTGCAATGAAGCCGGGAGTTTCTGTTTCGGGAAGGGACAGGAGAAAGGAGAGAAACTGCCTTCTTTTCCTCGTTTTCCTTAGCAGTATTGAAAGATTTTCTTCCTCCTCTGTCAGTGCCATAAGCTTCTCGCTCTGGAAATGTATTATGTGGTTCGATACCTCTGCAAGATTCATCTCGGAGACATCCTTTGCTTCCGTGCAGTATGGTACGCATTTCTCGCTTAAGGGCTTTTCATAGACAGTCACATCTGAAAATGATAACGCCGCATCGAGTGCTTTGTTCTTCTGGTTTCTCTTCGTGTACCTTGTTACCCTGTACCTGCAGATCTGTGAAAGATACTTGTTATATGAAAGTCCAGAGAGCCTGAATGATGAGATTATCCAGTCAATATCTTTCTGTATATCCAGAAAGAAACCGCCAGCTTCCTCCTCTTCAAGGTACAAGCTATACATCGGAATCATATAGAGAAGCAGGGAGGTTCTTGCCTTTATCCTGTTCTCCAGCGCGATGAGTTTCACCTCATCCTCTTTGTTCTCTCTAAGCTTGTTGTATTCGATTACAAGCTTTGTGAATGCAAGATCTTCCTCTGTGCTGAGTAACCTATATTCCATCCTAAACTCCTTGCATTTCTCTATGCATGTGGCATACCTGAAGTGAAGAAGTTAGCTGGTGTATGATTATTTCTTTGTTTTCTCAGGAAATATTCTGCTTGCTATTTCATACAGATGTAAGAAAAGACAGCCTTTCAGCTGTCTTTCTTCTCTATCGCTTTCCGGATGCTCTCAACAAGGAGGCTTTCTGCTTCCTCCGGTTTCTTTTCTGAGAGAGTTGCTCCCGCGGCTTTTGCGTGTCCGCCTCCACCGAATGCAGATGCAATAGCTCCGACATCTATTCCAGCTTTGTTTTTTGATCTGAGACCAATTTCGATTGCCTCTCCCTTGTCCTTGATGAAAAGCACGACCATGACATTCTCAGCTTCCAGCAGGGAAGCGTAGACTCCATCGCTGAGGCGTGCGTTCATCATCGTCTCCGGCTGGTACGCCACGATAAGGCGTCCATCAAGAAGCGGCTTTGCAGACTGGATTATCGAAGCAGTATCCTTTATATCCTGCAGTTTCCTTCCATCATGCATCTCATCATAGACTTCATATGGAGAGATTCCTTCTGCAGTGAATGCGGCAACGCGTCTAAGACATTCAGGAGCCGCTTCTGCTGATAGGAAATGATAGAACCCTGTATCTGTTGCAAAGCCCCTGTAAAGATAACCTGCTATTTCCCTGTCGAGCTCAACTTTCAAAGCTTCTCTTACCACATCTACAAGAAGGGTTGTCGATGGAGACTGGGGAACAATATAGCTCATTCCTTCTTCTGTAAATGGAACTCCGGATGAATGATGATCTATCACGATTCTCTGAAGATGGGAAACTGCTTTGAATGGCTCTCCCGGTCTGTCCGGGGTAGAGCAGTCCAGGATTATCACAAGAGGATTTTTCTCTATGAAGGTTTTATCTGCTTCTTTCCTGAATACCGGTTCCAGTTTTTTTATATCATCACGAAGAAATGGGCCTTCATTTAGAAGCAATGTCTTCTTTCCAAGTTTTGAAAGAATCCTCTCCATTGCAAGAGAGGAGTAGAGAGCATCGCCATCGGGATTGCGGTGGGCAATCACAATGGCATACTCGGTTTTGTTTATCGCCTCTATAAGGCGCTTGTCACATTGCGGGAATATACTTGTCATCTTCCTTTATGATCTTAGGTTCTGTACGCTTCTCGACATTTTCCCTGTCTACGATAACTTCCTTGACGCCTTTCATTGAAGGAATCTCATAACTGATTCCCAGCATGAGGTTCTCGACAATAGATCTCAAGCCTCTGGCTCCTGTTTTTTCCTTGAAAGCTTTTTCAGCTATCGCATTGACAGCCTCATCTGTGAAGATGAGCTTTATGCCATCGAGCTCAAAGGATGTCTCGTACTGTCTGAGAATCGAATTCTTCGGTTCTGTTATGATCCTTTTCAGATCGGACTGGGAAAGATTATTAAGAGTGACATGAACAGGAAGTCTTCCGATGAATTCAGGAATAAGACCGAATTTTATCAGATCATCTGGATGAAGCTCTCTATAAAGCATTTCCAGATTCTTGTTCTCTTTCTTCTCAATATCTGCACCGAATCCCATTGCGGAGACAGAGATTCTCTTCTCTATGATTTTATCGAGACCTACAAATGCACCACCGCAGATGAAGAGGATATTGGAGGTGTCGATCTTGAGCATCTCCTGGTTCGGATGCTTCCTGCCTCCCTGAGGAGGAACAGACGCAATCGTTCCTTCAATAATCTTCAGCAGCGCCTGCTGAACACCTTCTCCCGATACATCTCTTGTTATTGAGACATTCTCTCCCTTCTTGGAAATCTTATCGATCTCATCGATGAAGACGATGCCGTGCTGAGCTCTGGAGATATCATAATCGGCAGCTTCTATAAGCTTGAGAAGTATGTTCTCTACATCTTCTCCGACATAGCCAGCTTCCGTGAGAGTTGTCGCATCTGCAATAGCGAAAGGAACATCAAGCTTCTTCGCGAGTGTTCTTGCAAGAAGTGTCTTTCCAGTTCCTGTAGGACCGATCATCAGGATGTTCGATTTATCGATCTCTACTCCTGAGTTGGCTATCAGATCTGCATATTTGACTCTTTTGTAGTGGTTATATACAGCAACTGAAAGGACCCGCTTCGCCTGATCCTGACCGATTACATACTGATCAAGGTACTCCTTCAGTTCTTCCGGAGTAGGTATTTCCTTTACATCACTGGTGTTTGTTTCAGTTGAGTTTGCTCCCTTGCGGAGGATCTCGCTGCATGTTCTGACGCATTCCTCGCAGATTGCAACTCCTGGACCTGAAACATATCTGACTGTGCCATCGAATGGACGGCCACAGAAAGAGCAATATTTAGCGTTTCTTGCCATACTACCTTCTGATTACCTTATCAACAATACCATACTGGAGAGCAGCATCCGCATCCATGTAGCAGTCCCTGAGGATGTCTTTCTTTATCTCTTCCTCGCTCTTTCCCGTGTGGAATGAGAGCAGGTGAGAAGTGACATCGTAGATTCTCTGCAGCTCTCTTGATGTGACAACGATATCTGTTGCCTGTCCTTCAGCTCCGCCGGAAGGCTGATGAATCATCACTCTTGCATTAGGAAGAATGGATCTCTGTCCTTTTTCTCCCGCTGCGAGAAGGATTGCGGCCATTGAGCAAGCCTGTCCAATGCAGATTGTCTGGATAGGGCAGCGTACATACTGCATCGTGTCATAGATCGCAAGACCTGCTGTGACGCTTCCTCCTGGGCTGTTTATATAAAGATTGATTTCCTTCTCAGGATTTTCACTCTCCAGAAATATGAGCTGTGCCACTACAAGATCTGCAGTGGCATCCGTAATCTCCCCGTCAACGAAGATTATTCTTTCCTTCAGAAGACGGGAGAAAATATCATACTGTCTTTCGCCTCTTCCCGACTGTTCAATGACATAGGGAACAAGCGTATTCATCCTTTCGTTCAATGTGTTCCTCTCAAAGACCCATAGCCTCGCTGTAGCTCTTCTTCTCTCCACTCTTGAATGTGTTGTTCTCAATGAGGAATGGAGTGACCTTTGCAAACTGCAGCTCGTCCTTGATCATGCTCTTATAGGATTCCTTGTCTGCTTCAGGAACGTTCTGGAGCTGCTTCTCCGCTTTTTCATTGAGCTCCTCATCGCTTACCTCGAAGTTCTCAGTCTCGCGGATCTTCTCCATAATCAGCTGCTCTTTGAGCTCCTTGATTGTTTCTGGCTTCCACTCTTCCTGAATGGATTCCTTTGTAGAAGACTGCATTGCCATGAACTTCTCGATCTGGGCTTCTGTAAGACCTGTCTGGCGGATGAAGCCTCTCCAGCGGTTATCAAGCTCAGCCTGAATCATAGACTGTGGAATATCGATTACTGTCTCTTCTGCAAGCTTTGAAAGAATTGCAGAGATCTTCTCGTTCTTCAGATGCTCTTCGACATTCTTTTCGAAGCGGTCTCTGATTCCCTTTCTGAGATCTGCAACAGTCTTGTACTCATCCTTGATATCCTCTGCGAAATCATCATCAACTGCCGGGAGTTCACGGTTCTTGAGAGTATCAAGCTTAACACGGAGGGTTACAGTCTTTCCTGCATATCCTGGAACATTGTCCTCTTCTGTGTATGTCTTTGTGACTGTCTTCTCATCGCCAGCTTTCATTCCGATAACATCGCTGTCGAGCTTGTAGAAGTTGTAGCCTGAACCAAGTGTGAATGTGAATCCATCGCGCTTTGTGCTTTCAATCTCCTCTCCATTCTCGTTAAGCTCAACGTAATCAACAGTTACGATATCGCCATTCTCTGCTGCTCCATCCTTTGTGCGGATGATTGCATTCTGCTCGCGGTATCTCTCGATTTCCTTGTCGATATCCTCTTCTGTTACCTCGATAGCTGGAACCTCAACCTCAAGTCCCTTGTAAGAAGGAAGCTCGAAGCGTGGGAATACATCATAAACGACAGTGAAGGTAAGATCCTCATCCTTCTTGAAAGGAAGGAGCTTCTCTTCATCCTGAAGAACAGGTGTGGAGAAAACGAGCGGTGTGTGCTCCTTGTCGAGTGTGGAGTAGGCTTCCTTCAGGGAATCCTCCATCAGGTCGAATGTGCTTTCCTCGCGGATCATTGCACCGAATTTTCTCTCGATGACCGATACTGGAACCTTGCCCTTTCTGAAGCCAGGAATCGTTATGTCCTTGGCATACTTCTGGATTCTCTTGTTGTATGCTTCCTCAATTGAAGCAGCATCCAATGTCAGCGTAAGCGCTGCCTGGGAGTTCTCTAGCTCCTTAACGCTCTTGTCGGTAATCATCAATACCCATCCTTTATATACTTTCTGATTAAATGCATGTTCTGCAACTTATGTAATATAAACATTTTTTCCTGTTAAGTCACTACCTTGCAGAAATCCATGCAAGGCATGAAAAAAGGACTCCTTTTCAGGAGCCCTTAAGAGAGAGGATTCATCAGAAATCCATTGTCATGTCACCGAACATATCGGCCTCGCTGACCATTGGATCTGTCTCCTCTGCACTCTGCGGTGCGCTTCCGCCTTTCTGGAGGCCAAGCTGCTGAGCCATCGGAACGAATTCCGTAAGATACTGGCTCTGATCAAGACCTGCAAGCAGGGCAGGGAGGGAAAGCACAACCTCTTTCTCGTTTACAGGAAGAGTGAACTCGGCATCGAACTCAACTTCGTTGAAATCATCATCCTCGTATACAACGTGGACTGTATGCTTCTGCCTCATTACAGTTTCCTCTCTTCTTGTTCTAGGGGAGTACTCCTGTTCCTCTCCGCCATCGACAGAGACCATTGCCCAATCGAGTGCTCTATATGATTCACCATCGATTTCGATGGTTCTGTTGTCTACATAGACTGTGTGCTGCATACCATAGTGGTAAAGGAATACAGCAAGCAGAATGACAACAACAATCACTGCAAGACGTACATAGAAGGACAGGTTGAAGAAGTCCTTCAGATTCTTCTTATCGCTCATGCCCTTGCTCCCTCCTTCTGCATGTCTGCAAGCTCTCTAGCTGATTCAGCCTTTTCACGTCTTGTCCTGATCTCATAGAGAACAAGTGCAAGTGTGATGACTCCGTAGGAGACGAATACACGGAAGTACTCACCGATCTGAGCCTGTCCCATGAGCTCTCTACCAGCCTGCGGAGTAAGGATGAACATCAGGTGGAAGAGGATGATTCCAAGGAATACGTTCTTTATAGAAGCCTTGGAAACTGAAGCTCCTCCAACGAGAAGTGCCGCGATACTGAACATACCGATCTGAGAGTGGGAATTGTATGTGTTGAGTGTTCCCATGTTAGAAAGGTAAAGAATCATTCCGTATGCAGCGAAGACTGTTGAGATCACGATAGCGAGGATCCTGGTTCTGTCAACCTTGATACCAGCTTCCCTTGCAACCTCTAAGTCCTGTCCTACAGCTCTCATATCCTGACCAAGCTTTGTCTTTCTGAACCAGATAATGACAACGCAGAGAAGAGCAATGAGGATAATCGTGAGGATAGGGATATTGACTCCTCCGATTGAGATCTGCCAGAAGGAATCAACAGACTGCCTTACGTTGATAAGGTCGATTGTGTTCCTTACACCATAGCCTCTAGGAAGGATTACCGTGTCGGAATGGATAGGGATAACAGGTCCCATTCCATAGAGAACGATAAGCTGGTAAACACCATTCATGAAGAATGAGATCATGTAGCTTGTGATCATCTCACGGCCTCTTGCCATGTTGAGCATCTTGCCGCAGAACCATCCGAGGAGGACCGCAATAGGGGTTGCTATGATAGCAGCGAGGAGAAGACCAGGAATACCGACTACATTCCATGCAGTGATGAAGATGATACCAATCTGTCCTGCCATAGCTCCTAGTGTCATACCAAAGTTGAGACCCATACCTGCCATGATAGGAATCAGGAGGGAGAGTACGAGGAAGCTGTTACGCATGATTCTTGTGATGATCTGGCTGACAAGGTACTGTCCTGAATATCCTGCGATAGGAATACAGATTACACAGATCACAATGAAGATGATTGGAACTATGTTGTTTGCCAGGAAGTTCCTGACGTCTTTCTTTGTTATAGTCTTGTTCATCTAGATGCCCCCGATTTTCTTGTCAGAGCGTAGAGGATCATACCATTTGAAACGATGATTCTCAGAACTTCTGACATATCTGTATGAATCAGGTTGTTCATTACCGACGGGGTCATTGTAACTATTCCCTGATATAGAATCGTACCGATGATAACATTCACGATCGAAGCCTTGTTTACTGAAGCGCCTCCGATGAGGATAGCGGAAACAGCTGGCATAGCCATGTACATAGGTCCCTGATAGAGCTGGATGAATCCATATCCCTGCTGATAGCAGAGGATTCCAAGCGCACCAAGCCATGTAGACATGATAACCGAGAGAGTTCTCTGCTTATCGATGTTTATTCCTGAGGCTCTTGCAAATACAGGGTTCGAACCAACCGCTGTCATCGCAGTTCCTGTCTTTGTGTGGAGGAATGCCCAGATTATGAAAGCGAAGATAGCAAAGAAGAGAAGCTCTCCAAGCGAGATCGAGAGGGTTCCGATGTTTATCTGGAGGAAATCCTTCAGGATGTGTGAATAGAAACCATCTGTTGATATTGTAGTTCTCAAACCGCTTCCTGAGTAACCCCAGACCATTGTAGGTGACTTATATGGAAGGATGAGCCACATGATGGACATGAAAGCAACCGATGAGAAACCTACATAGGTCGCGATCATCATCTCGCTGCCTTTGACCCTGTTCAGAAGCTTTCCATATCCCCATCCGAAGATGATTGCGAATGGAGTGGAGTAGAGGATAGCAAGCAAGAATGAAAGCGGTCCTGTAACTCCAGTTTCAATCGAAAGCGTTGCTCCAAGAAGCCCTGAGATGATTCCAAGCGGAAGACCGAAGTTAAGTCCACAGCCTGAGTGGATCATCGGGACCATGGCAAGAACCATGATTGAGTTCATTCCGAAGCGGGCTAGGGTATCTGTAATACCATTGCCAACCTTGATTCCTACAAATGGTGCGATTATGAAGAGCAGGACAAGGAATCCTGCGATGATAAGTCTTGGCAGACCAAAAGATTTAAGTGCTGCTTTGATTTTCTCCATCACTTAGCCTCCTTTCCAGTCTTTCCGACCATCAGCATACCGAAGTCTTCGCTTGGTGTGGTTGCAGGAAGAATTCCGGATACAGCTCCATCTGTGACGATAGCGATTCTGTCACAGCACTGTCTGAGTTCTTCGAGCTCGGAGGAGATCATGACGATTGTTACACCATTCTGTCTGTTGTACTCCTTGAGAGCCTGGAGAACGAGAGCTTTTGCTCCGATATCGATACCTCTTGTAGGCTCTGAGACAAAGAGAAGCTTCGGCTGAAGCGCAAATGACTTCGCAAGACAGATCTTCTGCTGGTTACCGCCTGAAAGCTCCTTAGCCTTCTGCTTAGAGGATGTACATTTGATCTGAAGCTGCTTGATGTATTTATTCGTGATTTCCTCGATAGCTGCCTGATCACGCCACTTGATAAGTCCTCCAAGATACTGCTTGAGGAACTTGTTCTGAATCTGCATTGCGGTGAATGCCACATTCCATTCAAGTGATTCATCGAGAAGAAGTCCCACACCACGTCTATCTTCAGAGACAAACGCGAGGGAAGAATCGAGACATGCGCGAGGATTGTTGAGCTCGATTGGCTTTCCATTAAGCTCTATATGGCCTCCAGCAGGGTAGAGCCCCATGATTCCATTAGGAATACCGATCTTTCCCTGTCCTGCAAGTCCGCCGATTCCAAGGAATTCTCCCTGATGCACATCGAGATTGACGTTCTTCACGATCTCACCAGGCATATCGACCCAGAGATTCTTGATTGAAAGAACAATCTTATCTGAAAGCGGTCTTGCCTCTTCGGTCCTGACCTGAGTGCCTCCAACTTCGCGGCCAACCATCAATCTCGCCATTTCAGCAATAGAGGTCTTTTTTGCATCGAGCTCGGAGATGATCTTTCCATCCCTCATGACGATGACTTTGTTGCAGACATCTATGATTTCCTGAAGACGATGTGTGATGAATATCACGGAGATGCCCTGAGCGGAGAGATTCTTGATGGCCTTGAGAAGCATCTCTGCTTCCTTCTCCGACAGAACAGCGGTAGGCTCATCGAGGACAAGCAGCCTGATAGAGCTCTTTGATATTTCCCTGGATATCTCCGTGAACTGCTTATGGCCAACTGGCATTTCAGATACGAGCATATCTGGGTCGAGCTTGACTCCAAGCTTTGTTATGGCCTCGATTGCTTTTTTCTGTAAAGCCTTTCTATCTATAGTGTTAGCCCTCTTTCCAAATACAAGTGAGAGGACACTTTTATTTTCTGGTTCCCTGTTCAGGACAATGTTCTCAGCTGCGGTGAATCCGGGGAGCAGAGAGAACTCCTGGTGTACCATGCCGATGCCTGCTTTAAGCGCATCCAAAGGTGATGTAAACTTTACTTCTTTTCCATCTATGAGGACCTTTCCCCCATAGCCTCCCGTCTGATGAATGACGTCCATTCCGAAAAGAATGTTCATGAGAGTACTCTTTCCGGCTCCGTTCTCTCCGACTAGGCCAAGCACTTCTCCTGCTTTTAGCGTGAAATTAACGTCTTTCAGTACGGGGTTTCCATTGTAATCCTTGCTTACGTTCTGCATTTCTAGCAAGGGCTTTGTCATTTCACTCATTCTTACCCCTTATATTCATAGAAGAAAGGGGAGGAAGCCTCCCCTTTCCCGAGGATTGAAGTTTATTAGTTGAACTCCTTTCCAGTCATGTAGAATGCCCACTCTGGGACTTCTACGTCTGTGTTGCCCATGTAGTATCCCGGATCACCCATGATGTATGTATCCTGATATACGAGGACGAAGTTATCGCTGGAAACACCGGAATTTGCATCTACATAGTAGGATCCATTCCAGTTAGCACCAGGTGTATAGTAAGAGAATGCCTGTCTGATGTTGCGGATTGATGTGTAATCGAAATCCTCACCATTCATCTCAGCTTCGATTGCTTCATATGCGAGGCGTCCGAGACCAGCTGTAGTTGTGTAACCATAGCTGTATGCCCATGTTCCGAAGCGTCCTGCACCACCCTGCTCAACAACAGCAGCCTCAACCTTTGCAAGGATTGCAGGGAAGTCGCCAGCTTCTGCTGAAAGGTCGATTCCGAGAGCTCCAGGATATCCCATAAGTGGGGAAGGAAGGTCAGCTTCTACAAAGTATCCGCCATACTGCATGAGCTGTCTGAGAAGAGGCTCTGTATGTGCGTCATTTGTACAGAAGAATGCTGTGTTCTCACCATATCTCTCGATCCATGCTGGAGTCTGCTCGAGGATGTACTGCTGAGCACCTGCGATACCTACGTCGGATGTCGGGTCTGGAGCAGATACGTCTACGAATGTCATTCCAAGCTCGTTACATGTCTGGATCATGATAGCTCTTCTTCTCTGCATCTTCTCCATTGCGAGGTGGCGTGGAAAGGAGATGTGTACGAATGTATCGCATCCGAGCTCGTGAGCTGCATTGATCATGAGGTATCCACGTGCTACGAAATCGTTCGAAGTTACGAGATCAGCAGCGCCGGAGATGAGGTAAGGCTCCTCATGTGCTTCTCCTGCGAAGCAAAGGATGTCTGGTCTTACAGCCTTGATCTGGCGGAATGCCTCAGCTGTGCCAGGAACAGCCTGGTTTACGATGACTGCCTTCATGAGAGGATCGTCAGCAAGACCAGCAATAACGGAGATTGTTGTTTCCTGCTCTTCCATGAAGTTGTCAGGGTATGTCATGTGCTGGATATATCCGCCATCTGCTACAGCGCCATATTCAGCAATGAGAGCCTCTGCACCGCGGAGGTCATCCTCTGACTGTGATACAGTTCCAGTAACAACACCGATGTGGAACGGTGCATCTGCGAAAGCTGCAGAAGAAAGAACTACAAGCACCATGAGTGCTGTTAAGAGTTTCTTCATTGTGTACTCCTTATCTAGTATTGCTTGACTTTACCATCCTATCGGGAAAATATGCAAGCTTTTGCATTGATTTTCATTGAATATGCAAAGAAATGTATGCTGAAATCGATTTATAGCGACATTATATGTCGTAGTGAATGTTCTATAAATTCTCCTGAAAGGAGAGCTTATGAACAGAGCTGTTTTAACCAGTGCAAAGAGTGGTAATCCTAAGGACAGAGAGAGGCTTTTGCTCGATTTCGATGGTCTTATAAGGTCGATTGCAAAGAGCTATGCATCAAGGATAGAAGGAGCTGAATCTCTTGAGGATCTTATCCAGGTCGGAAGGATAGGTTTTCTGGATGCGCTTGATCGATTCGATGAGAACATAGCACCGGCATTCATTCCCTATGCAAAGGAAGGTGTGAGGATGGCTATAAGGGATCATCTTAACAAAGCTATGAGACTGATAAGACTCCCTAAAAGCGCAATCGAAAGCGTGAAGGTGCTCTCTGCGGCTTATTCCGAACTGCAGGAGGAAGGGGAAGACATGCCGCAAAGGGGAAAGGTCCTGGAAAAGACAGGCTTTACAGAAAGAAAACTTAAAAATGCTGAACGAAACTGGAAGCTTCAGATGCCTATGAGCCTTGATTACCAATATGGTGATGATAACATTCTCTCTGATTTGATTGACTCGGGTGTATCTGAAGTGGAGAGGGCGGACACCGATATGCTTATAGACAAACTTCACTCATCACTTTCCTCGCTTTCTATCGATGATAGATTTCTTATCAATTCGCTCTATGGTTCATTCGGAGCTAAGAAGCTGAAGCCTTCTGACATAGCTGCAAAGCTTTCTATTTCCGTTGGTGCGGTGAGAAACAGACAGCGGCGTATAGAGTGTTCTCTGTACAGAGCAATCTCCTGATGGTAGTCTTTGAGTATGATCAGAAAGGCAGAGCTAGGCGATCTTGATACGATAATCTCCATCTATGACAAGGCCAGGGCTTATATGAGAGCTAACGGCAACAGAAAGCAGTGGATAAATGGATACCCTGGGCGTGAGGCGCTTTTGTATGATATCGAGGCTGAGCGGCTATATGTGCTTGAAGATACATTCGGTCTCTACGGGGTTTTCATGCTGCGTGTTGGTGATGATCCGACTTATGCGGAGATAAGAGATGGTGAGTGGATGGATGGGAGTGAGTACGCAGTCCTTCACAGAGTAGCCTCCTCTGGCCGCAGAAAGGGGGTGCTTCATGAAGTCATTGAGTTTGCTGCCTCCAAATGTCCTCATATAAGGATAGATACCCATGAAGACAATCTTCCGATGCAGAATGCGCTCAGGAAGGATGGTTTTTCCAGACGTGGCATAATCGTCTGCGATGATGGAACTGATAGAGTCGCATTTGAGAGAGTTTTTAATTGAGTTCTCTTCTCTTTGGTTGTATTCTTTTCTTCAGAAATGAAACGTTGTTTCGTTTCTGAGGAGTTAAGTAATGTCTGTCATCGTAACCTTCGGAGAAGTTTTAGCAAGGATAACAACAGAAGGATACTATACTTTCCGCCAGTCTCTTCCTGGTCGTGTCACCTTCTCTTTTGCAGGAGCTGAAGCAAATGTAGCCTCATCGATTTCCCTCCTGGGTGGAAAGTCGAGGTATATAACAGCCCTCCCTGATAACGATATTTCCGAGGCATGCCTTGGTAATCTCAGGAATCTTGGAGTTGATGAGTCCTATATTCTCAGAAAGCAGTCCGGGCGCCTTGGTCTGTATTATGTTCAGGCTGGTGCGGATCAGCGTCCAAGCAAGGTAATTTATGATAGGGAGGGTTCGACTTTCTCAACCACGGAAGGCTATGAGTATGACTGGGATGCGGTATTCGAGGGAGCTTCGATTCTTCATGTCTCTGGAATAACTCCTGCAGTTTCAAAGACTGCGGCAGAAGCTCAGCTTTTGTGTATGAAGAAGGCGAAGGAGCATGGTCTTCTTATTTCATTTGACTGCAATTTCCGTTCAAAGCTCTGGAACTGGGAACCGGGAACCCCTAAGGAGAAGCTTGCTGGCAGGGTAATAGGGGAGATGATGGATTATGTTGATATTCTCTTCGCGGCAAGGCGTGATGCTGAGGAGCTTCTTGGAATCAAGGTAGATTGTGACAAGAACGCGACTAGAATAGATGAGCAGCCTTATATCGCAGAGGCTATAAACAGGCGTTATGACTCTGTGAAGCTTCTTCTGACAACGATGAGACAGTCAATAAGCGCGACATACAATAAATGGGGTGCTGCCATGTATGATATCTCAGATGGAATGCAGTATGTCTCTCCATGTGTTGATGGAAAGTATGTTCCTTATGATATCACATCAATTGTTGATAGAATCGGGGCAGGGGACAGTTTCGCTGCAGGGCTTCTATATGCGCTTACAGATCCTGAGCTGAAGAAGGATAAGCAGATGGTTATCGATTTCGCTACAGCTGCTTCCTGTCTCTGCCACACTATTCTTCAGGATATAAACTTCGTTTCCAAGGAGGATGTTCTTTCCTTGATGCGAAGCGGTGGACATGGGACTGTTTCGAGGTAACTTGCCATTATGAAAATGAGGTATTACCTTTAATATATAATTTAAGGAGAAAGTTATGGGATTTTCAGTTTATAAATGCCCGGATTGCGGGACAATCGTAATGATGATCAAGAAGGGTGGATGCACACCATCATGCTGTGGCCATGCTATGCCTGAGCTTTCAGCAAATACAACAGATGCCGCACAGGAGAAGCATGTTCCAGTTGCAGAGGTCAAGGGAAATGAGATTGTGGTAAAGGTTGGCTCAGTTGCACATCCAATGACAGAAGAGCACCTTATCGAATGGATTGCTCTTGAGACAAAGAGCGGAGTAGAGATCAAGTATCTCAAGGCTGGAGAGACTCCGGAAGCAGTATTCGCAAACAAGGGAGATGCAGTTGCAGTTTATGCGTATTGCAATCTTCATGGGCTATGGAAATCAGAGCTTAACTAAATTAAACTGCTATAAGTATAATATGGATTAAGGGGTGAAGTGATATCACCCCTTAATTGTTTAACTATGATACGTATATCATTATAATAAAAGCCCTATCTGCACAGCGTTGCAACATATGAACAATAGACATAATATTTGTACACTCAATTCTGAGTACAGGGCATGTAGCTGAGTGATGTGGTAGTCCCGGCTACATCGTCCCGTTATCCAGAATAGGGACTACCAC
>CASDRY010000085.1 GCA_949283235.1 uncultured Spirochaetales bacterium
CTCAGAATCGCAAGTGTACTCGCTCGTGATGAGGGATGGCTTGCAGAGCACATGCTTATCTTGAAGATTACAAACCCTGAAGGAAAGAGCAAGTATATAACAGGCGCATTCCCTTCAGCTTGTGGAAAGACGAACCTTGCTATGCTTATTCCTACAATTCCAGGATGGAAGGTAGAGACAATCGGTGATGATATCGCATGGATGAAGCCAGGTAAGGATGGAAGACTCTATGCTATCAACCCAGAGGCTGGTTTCTTCGGCGTTGCTCCTGGAACATCCGCAAAGTCAAACTACAATGCTCTTATGGCAGCATCTAAGAATACAATCTTCACAAACGTTGCCCTCACAGAGGATAAGGACGTATGGTGGGAAGGTATCGGATATGATGCTCCTGGCAAGCTTATTGATTGGCATGGAAATGAGTGGGTACAGAACAAGGAGGATAAGACACAGACTCCTGCTGCTCATCCAAATTCAAGATTCACAGCACCAGCTGCACAGTGCCCATGCATCGCTCCAGAGTGGGAGGATCCAGCAGGAGTTCCAATCTCTGCAATCCTCTTCGGTGGAAGAAGACCTTCTACAATTCCTCTTGTACATATGTCTCGCAACTGGAATCATGGTGTATTCCTTGGTTCTATCGTTGGTTCCGAGGTTACAGCAGCTACACTCGATGTAAAGGCTGGTACAATCAGAAGAGATCCATTCGCTATGCTTCCATTCTGTGGTTACAACATGGGAGACTACTTCCAGCACTGGATTGATGTAGGTGCTGCAGCTCCTTCACAGGATGTTCTTCCTAAGATCTTCTACGTCAACTGGTTCCGCAAGGATGCAAACGGCCACTTCATCTGGCCAGGATATGGTGACAACAGCCGTGTTCTCAAGTGGATCTTCGAGTGCTGCGATGGCACTGCAAAGACAGTTGATACTCCAATTGGAATCATGCCAACAGTCGATGCTATCGATCGCCCAGAGGGTGTATCCGAAGCAGATATGGCAGAGCTTCTTAAGGTTGATACAGAAGGATGGCTCAGAGAGGTTGAGGATATCAGAACTAACCACTATCCGAAGTTCGGCAAGCACCTTCCAAAAGAGCTTTCAGAAATGCTCGACACACTCGAGAAGAATCTCAAAGCTGCAAAGTGAGATTGAAGCTTGCTCTGGCCCTGGATTCGTCCAGGGCTTTTCTATGCCGTTTTGACATAAGAAAAGCGTCCCGGAGGACGCTTTAGTGTGTGAATCTGTTTTTAGAGTCCAAGCATTCTCTTCAGAGCTGCTTCATCCCTTACGCCTGTTGCTCTATCAACAACTTCTCCGTTTCTGAAAACAATCAGAGTTGGGATAGCCTGTACATCGAACTCTCCTGCAAGATCTGGATTATCATCTACATTGCACTTGCAGATTTTTGCGCCTTTGAGAGCTTCTGCGCTGTTCTCCAGAATCCTTGTCTGCATTTTGCATGGGCCGCACCATGAAGCCCAGAAATCGAGAAGGACCGGTCCTTCTGCATTCTTAACTTCCGCTTCGAAGTTAGCTTTTGTTATCTCAATCATAAAATTACTCCTTAGTTTGTTTTGCTAAATATAATCATGGGACAAGGAATTCGGCAAGAACGGCAAATGTTCCCTCTGTATCTGTCATTCCGCGCACAGGATAACTTATAGCGCTTACTGGAATCATCTCGCTTGAGTAGAGGAAATCGAGGCGTTCATATACTTCTCCATTTCTTCTTGTTATTCCTCCATCTGTCTCGGCAGAGAAATGCGTTGCCCTGTAAGCATCGAGCCATCCATCCTCTTCAAAATACCCGGAGACAGGGAAATCCAGATCACTTCTGTATCTAAATGGTGTGAATTCTATCCAGTCCTCTCCAGATGGGGATGCAGATGAAAGGGCTATGAGTTTCTCCCTGTCAGTCATTGCTTCTGCGGCTTCTTTGATCGTTTCCAGCTCTGTGCTGTCCGAAGTAAGCGTTTCTGCCCATAGCGTGGCTTCCTCGGCTGTTGCAGGAAGAGAGGCAGCAAATGATAGAGGTGCTATCTCGATATCCTTTGTACTAGTGATGAAGAATGTAGCAGAACTTTCGCTTGCTTCCTTCAAGAGCGGACGATGAAGCACTGTGCCACCCTCAAGCGTTACGGCATCCCACCCAGCTGTCTTTGCTCCCAGGACCTGGTTTTCAAGAGATCCTGTGAGAATAACGAAATCCGGAGAGATATCCTCATTTGCGCTTAATATCCTTCTTGCGTCATCCTCGCTGAGGCTTTCATATCCAAGAGGAAGGAACAGAACCTCAAATGTGTTGATTCCGTCAGCTTTGGTCTGGTTGGTTCTGAGCGGGGTGTATATATGGGGGAATACAATGGTGGAGAGATCCTCTGGATACTCATTCACCTCAGCTTCCCTTCGTAGTGCAGCTCTATGCTCAGCTTCCTTCTTTGCATTCTCTATTGCCTCTGCGGATTTATCTGCATTGATTCGGACAATTTCTTCATACCTTGTCTCCGGAAGTCCTGTTGTCTCCGGTATGGATATCTTCTTGTAGCCATCCTCAGCTGTATAAGTTGCGCAGGAGGCGAGAAGAAGCATTAAAGAGGCATAGAGAAAGAAGCGCTTCATAGTGCTAGAAGCTCTCCATATTCTGATATCTCCCCATCTTCATACTTTCCCTTCGGAAAAGCAGGAGTCTTTCCATCTCCTGTGAAGCGCGGAACGACATGGATGTGGAGATGCGGTACTTCCTGGCCTGAAGCGGGGCTGTTGTTTATCATAATATTTGTGCCCTCTGCTTTGAGAACTTCTCTCTGCTTCTGATCGACTTTCCTTGCGATTTCCATCATGTGAGTAAGAGTTTCCATGGGAACATCGGTGAAGGTCGGGTAGCACTTCTTTGATATCACAAGCGCATGTCCCTTTGCGATTGGGTTTATATCAAGAATAACGATACAGCTATCGTCTTCATAAAGACGAGTTGACGGAATTTCTCCGTTTATAATCATTTCGAATACTGTTGCCATGACAAGATACTATCATTCTGAACGCGTTTTGTCGCCATCAATGTGCTTGGTAGCTTCTTTTCTTTGCAAAGTAAAGGAATGCACACGAGATGTTTTTCATTAGCATCTTGCACAAGATGAGGAAAATCAATATTATGCCAATCTGGTGGCTTTCGCCCGCCTATGTTTTTGAAATTATTTTACTGAGAGGTTAATTATATGGCACATGACTTACTGGGCATGAGGAATATCGGAATCAGTGCTCATATCGATTCTGGAAAGACAACACTTTCCGAGCGCATCCTCTACTTCTGTAACAAGATTCATGCAATCCATGAAGTCCGCGGTAAAGATGGCGTTGGTGCAACTATGGACTCAATGGAGCTTGAGAGGGAGAGAGGAATCACAATTGCTTCCGCAGCTACAAACGTAGAGTGGAAGGGCCATGAGATTAATATCATCGATACTCCGGGCCACGTTGACTTCACTATTGAGGTTGAAAGATCTCTTCGTGTTCTCGATGGCGCTATCCTTGTTCTCTGCTCAGTTGGTGGTGTTCAGTCTCAGTCAATCACTGTTGACCGCCAGATGAAGAGATACCATGTTCCTCGCATCGCATTTGTTAACAAGTGTGATAGAACAGGTGCTAACCCATACAGAGTTAAGGATCAGCTTGTAGAGAAGCTTGGTCTCAATGCTGTTCTCATGCAGATTCCTATCGGACTCGAGGACAGACTCCAGGGTGTTGTTGATCTTGTCGAAATGAAGGCTTACTACTTCGATACAGGAGCAGATGGGCTTCAGGAGAGAGTAGAGGAGATTCCTGAGGAGCTTATGGCTGAGGCTCAGGCAAAGAGAGAGGAGCTTCTTGATGCAGCTTCTATGTTCTCCGATGAGCTTATGGAAGCTATCCTTGAGGATAGTGTAACTCCAGAGATGATCAAGGCAGCTGTAAGAAAGGGAACTATCGGTCTCCAGCTTTGCCCTGTATTCATGGGTTCCGCATACAAGAACAAGGGTATCCAGCCACTTCTTGACGGTGTTATTGATTATCTTCCAAACCCGACAGAAGTTAAGAACGTTGCTCTTGATCTCGACAACAACGAGAAGGAAGTTGTTCTTGAATCCACAGAAGATGCAAAGCCTGTTATCCTGGCATTCAAGCTTGAAGATGGCCAGTTCGGACAGCTTACATACATCAGAATCTATCAGGGCAAGATCAAGAAGGGTGATACACTCTACAACACAAGGACAAAGAAGAAGTTCAATGTTGGTAGACTTGTAAAGATGCATGCTTCTGCTATGGAGGATATCTCCGAGGCAGGATGCGGTGAGATTGCAGCGCTCTTTGGTATTGACTGTGCTTCAGGTGATACATTCTGTGATCCATCCCTTAACTACTCAATGACAAGTATGTTCGTCCCGACTCCTGTTATCTCACTTGCTATCAAGCCAGTAGATAAGAAGGCAGCTGACAACATGGCTAAGGCTCTCAACCGCTTCACAAAGGAAGACCCGACATTCCAGACATATGTTGATCCAGAGTCCAACCAGACAATCATCAGAGGAATGGGAGAGCTTCACCTCGATGTTTATATCGAGAGAATGAAGAGAGAGTACAAGGCAGAGGTCGAGGTAGGTCAGCCAGAGGTTGCTTACAGAGAGGCTATCAGCCAGAGAGCAGACTTCAACTTCACACACAAGAAGCAGACAGGTGGTTCTGGTCAGTATGCACGTGTTGCTGGTTATATCGAGCCAATTGTGCAGACAGATCCAGATGAGCCAGCAAAGGATTATGAGTTCGTCAACGAAGTCAAGGGTGGTGCTATTCCTACAGAGTACATCCCATCCTGTGATAAGGGCTTCCAGACAGCTATGAAGAAGGGAACACAGGTTGGCTTCCCTGTAATTGGTGTACGCTGTGTCGTAAATGATGGTCAGTGGCATCCAGTTGACTCCTCTGATATGGCATTCCAGACAGCTGCTATCGGAGCATTCAGAGAGGCATTCGAGAAGGCAAAGCCTGTTATCCTTGAGCCTGTCATGAAGGTTGAGGTAAACGGACCTTCCGAGTTCCAGGGAAATATCTTCGGATCAATCAACCAGAGAAGAGGTATGATTGTTTCCTCAACTGAGGATAACAACCAGTGCCAGGTTATTGCTGAAGTTCCTCTCTCAGAGATGTTCGGATACTCCACAGTTCTCCGCTCACTCACACAGGGTAAGGCAGAGTTCACAATGGAAGTAGAGAAGTATGGACGTGTTCCACAGTCCGTATCCGATGAGCTCAAGAAGGAGTATCAGGAGAAGAAGAAGGCTCAGGCAAAGTAATCAAAGCCTGGTCTTAACAGGGAGCTGTCATTTAGTTGGCAGCTCTTTTTTCTTTGCTTGAATGTATTTCCGTTGTGAAAACTGCAACATTATACAGTTGCATGTAAAATTTTGTGTTTTTCCATTATTGTCATGTTATAATCAGTTTAACAACGGAGGTGCAAAAATGGATATAAAGGAACTTAACAGTGTCAGTCCACTTCGCGTCTTTGAGGAGGCAATCAATGGCGGACTCGGACGCGGCAATCTCGGTGTGATTGTTTCCAGGCATGGAATCGGAAAGACAGCATGTCTCGTCCACCTTGCAACAGATAAGCTCTTCAAAGGAGAGAGCGTTATTCATGTGTCATTCTCGGGTAATGTCGAGCATGTCATAAATTGGTATAAGGAAGTCTTCAGAGAGATTTCCGAGTTGCAGTCTCTTGATGATGCTGCAATGGTCTACAATGCTATTCTCGCTAATCGTGTCGTCATGAATTTCTCCCAGGAGCAGGTTCCTGTCGAGAAGATCCTTTCCTCTCTGGAAAGCTTGATTAACCAGGGCTCATTCAAAGCTGATTGTGTTCTCTTTGATGGCTACAAGCTTACAGTTGCAGATGAGGAAGATATTGCGAAGATTAAGGAATTTGCCAAGAAGATGAACATAGAGGTATGGTTCTCCGTATCTCCTGTCCGTCCTGATGTTGTATATGATGAGCATGGTGTTCCAAACACTCTCGTCAAATATTTTGATCTGATCGATGTTCTTATAGCACTCCGCTACGATGATAAGATTGATAAGGTTGTTATGACAGTTGTGCGAGCACATCACGCAAATGTGCCTAAGCCAATGCAGGTCAATCTTGATCCGAAAACTATGCTTATTTCAAAGTAGTTTTCATGGCCGTCCGGAAAAGGGCGGCCTTAATTGTCTATCAGAACAACGGCAGTAGCTTTGATAGCTAGGCCCTCTCCGATGGG
This sequence comes from uncultured Spirochaetales bacterium, assembly GCA_949283235.1. GTDB lineage: Bacteria > Spirochaetota > Spirochaetia > Sphaerochaetales > Sphaerochaetaceae > Ornithospirochaeta. Next base: position 6,291 of record CASDRY010000085.1, read on the forward strand.
GCCTAGTCCTTCAGCTGTCTTTGCTTTCACTGAAATCCTATCAATATCCAGACTAAGATTATCTGAAAGACTTTCCCTTATCTTGTCTATATATGGTCTTAACTTTGGTTTTTCCAGCTCGATGATCGTATCAAGATTGATAATCCTTGCTCCTGTGTGCTGAAGTGTTTCCTTCAGAAGCTCAAGACTGCTCCTTCCTTTATTCTTATCATCTGTATCTGGAAACAGAGAACCTATATCTCCCTTGGCTGTTGCTCCCAAGAGAGCATCAATGATGGCATGAATAAGCACATCCCCATCTGAGAATGCTTCTTCACCTTTATCTGAAGGTATTATTACTCCACCAAGGACAAGAGTTCTTCCTTCTTTGAGACGATGGATATCATTCCCGATTCCCACTCTCATCCCACTTGTCTCCTTTCTGCAGAAGTTCTCTCATGCGCTTTGAGGCTGCTGCGCTTTTCCTGCCTTCAGCTCTTGCCTTTATATATTCTTCAGCCTGTTTCTCCGCATCTGGGATATCTGTGATGTATGTGATCTTCCTATTCTCAGCATTTCCCCGAGAGACTGTGCAGGAATAGCCAGCGCTTATGAATACAGAGGCATCATCATCAGCCTCCATCGATGGATATCTGTCATAGGCATCGAATAGCTCTTCCTTTCTGAATATCTGAGGAGTCTGGACTGTTATCAGGGAGGATCTATCGACACTCTCTGAGATAAGACCATCCTTGCCGAGTTTCTTCACGGCATCAGTTACTCTCAGGGCAGGGACAGCTCCTCCTGTTACAGTTGCCGCGGCAAGTGTTCTTATGATAAGTCCTTCATCGACAAAAGGTCTTGCGCCATCATGTATCGCAATGTAGTCAAACGGAACGGCAAGCTCTTTCAGGCTATCTAGAGCAGCTCTGACAGATTCCTTTCTTGTCATTCCTCCAGGGACAATGAGAAAAGGAAGTGCTGAGATATCTGCAAGATCCTCAAGCGCTACTATCGTCTCATCCTCTGATCCTTCAGGGCAGGTTATTACAATAGCGCTAAGCCCTGGCACATTGAAAAAAGGCTTTGTTGCCCTGTAAAGGACCGTATGCCCATCGATTGATAGATATTCTTTCTTTACGGCTTCTTTTCCTCCTGCTGAAAAACGTGAGGAAGCTCCTGCTGCCGTTATTACTGCTGCAAATGGTGGTATGCTCATTTCTCAAGTTTCGCGAAGATTTTCTTCTTCATCTCCTCTGCACCTATTCCTAGCACAGAGGAGGACTCATCGACAAGGATTGATAGAGCGCTATCATAGAGCTTCCTTTCCTGTACGGGAAGTTCCTTCACCTTTGATCGTCTGTACAGGGAATTTACAACCTTAGCAACAGAGGATAGAGTTCCTTCCTTCATCAATTCCTGATTCATTAGAAGACGCTGTTTCCAGTCCAGCCCTCTTGAGTCCCTTTTTTCTGAAAGCGATGAGATAGCTTTCTTTGCTTCGGTAGCTGAAGCTAGGTGCCTAAGCCCAAGGGCTGAGGCGTTATCTACAGGCAAAAGCACATCCATATCGGAAGCAGAAATCTGCACCCGGTAGTATTCTTTTTCTCTCCTGGTTTCGCGAGCTCTGATAAATCCAACACCTTGCATTGGATAAACTACTGCGTCCCCGATATTGAATACTGATTTATCTGTGCTATTCATATACAAATTTTACCATGTTTTAGGATTTTCGCATCTAAAATGTGCAAATATGACATAGTTGCAAAGCAAGCTTTCAATTGGGTTATCAAAGGGTTATACTTCTTTCATGGCTCAGATAAATGATAGAAAAGCAGGTGTCCTGCTTCATATAACATCCCTTCCTTCTGATTATGGTATAGGTGATCTGGGAGAGAGTGCCTATAAATTCGTAGATACGCTCGCATCTTCATCTGTTCAGTTATGGCAGATGCTTCCTGTAGGCCCTACTGGTTATGGTGATAGCCCATATGCTGCTCGCTCAGCTTTTGCAGGAAATGAGCTTATGATTTCTCCTCGCCAGCTGTATCTGGAGGGGTATCTCGGTATAGGAGATGTTCTCGATAAAGCTCCTGAAACCGATCGTGTAGATTACGGCACTGCAAGAGCTCTGAAGATGCCGATGCTTCGTCGTGCTGCTTCTGCTTTCCTTAGCGGGAAAGGAAATGCAAGAAAAGATTATGAAGCATTTGCCGCAAATGAAGCATGGTGGCTTGATGATTATGCCCTTTTCCAGGTTCTTACCGATGAATTCAATGATTCAAGATGGTTTCTGACATGGCCTAAAGAGCTGAAAATGAGGGATGAGAAAGCTCTTTCAGAAAAGAGGAAAGAGAAAGCTGAAGAGATTGAGATTTATAAAGTTCTTCAGTATTTCTTCTATAAGCAGTTCATGGCGCTTAAGGCATATGCCAATGAGCGTTCTGTTTCCCTTATTGGAGATATCCCTATATTCGTGGCAGGAGACTCTTCTGATGCCTGGGCTAAGAGGGAGCTTCTGAAGATCGATGAGAATGGTGAACAGGAGGCTTCATCAGGAGTTCCGCCAGATGCATTCTCCGCAGATGGCCAGTTATGGGGAAACCCTCTTTACAGATGGGAAGAGCATAGAAAGACAGGATTCAGATGGTGGATTGATAGATTCAAGAAGAATCTTGAGCTCTTTGATATCGTGAGAGTCGATCATTTCCGTGGCTTTGAGTCGTACTGGGAAGTTCCAAAGGGCGAGACTACCGCAAAGAACGGAAAATGGGTTAAGAGTCCAGGGCAGGAGCTTTTTGATGCTCTTAGAGCTGAACTTGGAAATGAGCTTCCTATCATTGCTGAGGATCTTGGTGTTATTACATCTGAGGTAGAGGCTCTCAGAGTCAGAAATGGATTCCCTGGAATGAAGATTCTTCAGTTTGCTTTCGCATTTGAAGATGGCGAATGGCAGACAGACAATCCTTATCTTCCTCATAATGCTGAGAAGCTTTCAGTTGCATATACAGGTACCCATGATAACAACACTACAAAGGGTTGGTATGATGAGCTTGATGATGGCATGAAGGATTATGTAAGAC
>CASDRY010000086.1 GCA_949283235.1 uncultured Spirochaetales bacterium
AGCTTGTACCTATTGCCTTCCTCCCTGCTCTTCATCTCAGATAATCTCCAGACCCCGCCATACTCTTCCTCTGTACCATAGCGTCTGAGAGTCCAGTATGTGTTGATAGAGTTTATATGCTCGCTTGAAGCTGAAGGAAATGTGAAATACCCACCCCCTGCCTGATACAAAGCCTCGCTGCTCTGCCACCATTCGCTATTATCATCAGAGATAACGCCCGCTCCAGTTCCTCTGAAGTATGGAAGCGCCAATGCGTTTATCCTGGCTCCTGAAAGCGTTCTGGATGTAAGTTCAAGAAGGACCTCTCCCTGATCCTCGATAAGGGATGAGAAGATGTCATTGGACATATATGTTGCATAACGTCCCTCCCAGAGGGAAAGCCTCCTGATATCCATCGAGCCTCCTGAATGACGACAAATCAGTTAATCTGATATATATTATTCTAAAGCATATTTCAGAGGTTATCCATGATTGAAGCATTATCGAAAAGCATATTCCATCTCTCCACTGCCAATACCAGCTATGTAATACGTATTCTGGAAACAGGACATGCGGAACATATTTATTATGGACGGAAACTAAGGGATGCGGCAGCCTCTGTTCCAGGGCTTAGCGAGAAAAGATATGCAAGAGCTGGAATGGGAACATATACAGACAGGAATTTCACGACACTTGTACTCGATGATGCAAAACTTGAATTCTCTGAAGAAGGACGAGGAGATTACAGGACACCCCTCGTAGCTGTCTCAATCGGAAAAGATGGGGAGAGAACGCTAGATCTCAGATATGCTGGAAACAAAATCGAGAAAGGTATCGTGAAAATGAAGGGACTTCCAATGCCTCAGGCAGCAGATCCTTACAATGAAGCAGAAACGCTTTCCCTTGTTTTCATCGATAGCCTCCGACACATAGAACTTACACTTATCTACACAGTATTCCCTTCTACAGATACGATTGTCCGCCGCAGCATGATAACAAACCTCTCCGAAGAACGTGTTGCTGTAAGGGCTCTATCATCAGCTCAGCTTGATTTCCGCGAGACTGGAATCAAAGCTATAACACTCTCCGGAACCTGGGGCAGAGAGCTGGAGATGAGAACTACAGAACTTACAAGCGGTACATTTGTAAATGAAAGCAGGAAACTTAGCTCTTCAGCAGAAGCAAACCCTGCATTCATGCTCCTCAGAAAGGATAACAGCTGCTATGCTCTCAATCTTATTTACTCAGGTCCTCACAGAATGAGCGCATCTGTCACGGAGCATGAGATGACCCACGTTGTATGGGGAATCAATCCAGATATGTTCTCATGGATTCTGGAAAGCAATGAATCATTTGAATCCCCTGAAGCTGTCATGACATTCAGCGAGAATGGCAAAGAAGCCGCTGGTGACAGAATGAAGATGTTCATCGAGACATCCATCTTACGCTCTTCATGGAAAGAGAGGATGAAACCCATCATGCTCGACACATGGGAGATTCTTCATTTCGATACGAAGGAAAGGAGAATAGAGGAACTTTCTAAAGCAGCGCTGGAAATGGGCTGCGAAGGAATACTCATAAACGATGGCTGGTTCGGAGCCCGGAGCAATGACAGGACAAGTCTGGGAGACTGGCATGTAAATACGCAGAAGCTTCCTTCGGGAATTACAGAGCTTGCGGACTCGATTCATAGAAAGGGACTGCTGTTCGGACTCTGGTTCGAGCTGGAGGCTGTCAGTGTGAAGTCCACTCTGTATAAATCACACCCTGAGTGGATAATAGGAAGAAACGGAGAGACAAATGCTGAAGGCCGTCATGAGGAGATTCTCGATATAACCCGATACGATGTACAGGACTGGATAATAACCACGATAACAAGACTTGCAGGGCTTGTACGCCTGGATTATCTCAGGTGGGATATGAACAGGCATTATTCAGACCTCTACACGCTTACAGGAATAAGGGATTATGGAATGTATGCCCATGAATATGCCTCAGCGCTGTACAGGATACTTTCCGAGATAGAAAGCAGATTCCCGGACATGTACATAGAAACATCTGCAGGAGGCGGAGCAAGATTCGATCTCGGTATGCTCAGTGTATCTGCCTCGATCTCTCCTAGCTGTCTTTCCGATCCGATAGAAAGAGCTAGAATGCTCTCAAATGCTACTCTATTCTACCCGCAGTCTGTTATCGGAACTGTTGTATCCCCTTCTCCTAATTCCTCGACAAGAAGGATTGTGGACAGGGAGACCAGATTCAACATCGCTGCATTCGGAGTACTTTCATACTCAATCGATCCATCATCATTCTCAAGAAGCGAGATGAAGGCATACAAGGAGCAGATTGAGTTCTACAAAACATTCAGATTGCTTCTTGAAACCGGCAGATTCAGAACAGTAGAAGATGACAATAAGGTTATCTGGACTGTTGCGAACGAAGATAGGTCAACCATTCTTGCACTTTATCTGCAGAAAGCAATAAGACCGAATACAACAGCTGAAAGGCTTTTGATACCAGATGCCAATGAAAGCTATGACTACAGAGTCTTTTCCAGAAGTCATATGATTCCAGAGAGAGAAATCTATGCCTATCCAGAAGAATCTGAATGCTATGAGATTCCGGGTGATGCCCTCAAATGGGAAGGCATCTCCATGGTCGAGCAGCTTTCAGGCATAGGACACCATGAAGGGATGAGAATGCTTGGCGATTACTCTTCCCGCCTTTACATCATCAGGAGGATTGATAAGTGAACAATATAGTCATTGCAGGAGCAGGTACATTCGGAACAGCTGTTGCCGAACGTCTTGCATGGAATATAAACAACAGGGTCACCCTTCACACTATCGAGAAGGATGTGGAGAAGGAAATCAACGAAAAGCACACAAACAGGAAATATTTCCCTACCCGTTTTCTCAACAGATATCTCTCAGCTACCTCAGACTTCTCCATATTCAAGGAAGCTGATGTTGTCATGCTTGTTATCCCATCGAAGGCTATAGTCACATTCTCGGAGGAGATAAGAAAGAACACAAATAGAGAACCATTAATCATAAACCTGGCAAAAGGAATGAGCGATGATGGCGCTTTCATAACAGAGAATATCCCATTCAAGCGTACAGCCAGTATGAAAGGTCCTTCTTTTGCCATAGAGACCATCAATGGATTCCCTACATCCTTCACTTTCGGAGGAAAGAAGGAAGACTATGATTACTTCAGGAAGGAAGTCCTTCCAGATACACAGTTCTCCCTCGATTATTCCAGCGATGTGAGAGCTGTAGAGCTTATGAGTATCCTGAAGAATATGTACGCCATCGCGATAGGAATAGTCTCTGGAAAATTCAACAGCCCTAATGTTGACTTCCTTGTATATACAAAGGCTGTAAACGAAATGCGTGCTCTTCTCAAAATCTTCTCCTGTGATGAGGAAACAATCTTCAGATACTGCGGCATAGGAGATCTGGGACTCACAGCTCTGAACGATCTTTCAAGGAACAGAACGCTTGGAATGCTTATCGGGAAAGGCTTCGGATACGACCCGGATTCCAAATCATCAACAGTTGTCGAAGGCTTGAGAACAATCAAGCTTATTGGCGAGATAACAAGAAACAAGGGCGTTGCTGAGGATTTCCCACTTGTGCAGTCATTGTACAAACTGCTCTATGAGGGAGATAACCTCAACAGCTATACACTTACAGTTCTTGGCTAGAAGAAGGTCTTCTTTATATAGAGAAGATCATCAGCAATAGAGGCGGACTCCAACCCTGCTCTTATAAGAGGAATACCCTTTGAAAGAAGCGCTGATATACGGGGATAGGTCTTCGCCATTATGCCCTTGCCTATATTCATCGCGTGGCCCTCTAAGCTATCACGGAGAAGAAGCGCCACTATCCTATCACCTATAAGTGAGAATACCTCTTCAAAGAAGGAGAAGGTATTCTCCCTTTCATCATGAAGAAGGGCAACGGGGTCGAGTATTATAGAGACAGAAGGGTTATCTGAAACAAGTCTTTCAGCACCTTTAAGGCCATCGACAGCTGATTCAAGGAATGGAAGCACAGCAATGCTGACATCCCCTGCAGCTTTCACCAGCTCTTTTATTGAGGAAGAAAAAAGTTCATAGCCACCTTTCCCTGGAAGAATTCCAAGGTATGGAACATGCAGAGCTGAAGCAGCACTCAGAGCAGAAAGGCATTCTTCCATAGCTTTTTCATGCTCTTCTGAATCAGAAGACGCAAGATTTATTCCTGAAACACCTATTATTGAGATATCAAGAGAGGCAGAGGCTAAATCTGAAAGCTTTCTATCTGAAAGTGCTGTATATGATGGTATTGACTGAAAGCATCTAGGAACATCAAGAAAGATTGTATCAACATCAAGCAATTTGAGCTGCTCTTTCAGAACAGATGGATCTGATGGAGACAGAACAGAAGCAATAATACCTAATTTCATGCCTCGATCATCCTTTCTTTTCCTCTGTACAGTCTTATAGCGAGGAGGGAAAGCGGAAGGAACTACCTCAGATTTCTCAGGATCCAATGAACTTATTACTATATCTCTATCGATACTGCTTAGCTTTCTGAAATCAGAAGGGCTCATTGAGCAGAATGCCGTAAAGGTCCTGTTGAACTGGGAAGATGAAGCGAAACCACACTCTGAGATAACCTCATGGATTCTCGCTCCTGTATAGGACAGCATCTGAAGCGCATAACGAATCCTCACTTTCTGCACATAGCTCACAAAGGACATTCCCACTACTTTCGAGAACTGATGTGAAAGATAGAATGGAGAGATGGCGAATTTCTCAGCAATCTCCCTTAGTGAGAGAGGCTCCATATAATGGGTGTCTATATACTCTGTTATCGCATACATCTTCAGGTCTGGAAGCCCTGGACGATTCTCCTCACTGTAGAGATTATGCCTTCCCATTCTTGCCGTATCGAGCAGAAACAGCATGAAAAGCGAAAACACTTCAAGCTGCCAGCCAGATTCTTTCTCCTTGCCCGCTGCGAATATGGAATTGAGGCGCTTTATCAATCTGGAAAGATGCTCAGGAGAAAGGCGAAGAATAGGCTCATCGCTTTCAAAGAGTGCCTTTATCTTCCCTATCTGGTACTCAAGTCCAGGAACAGCGTCACCGAAATTGAAATTAATGACCAGTCTCTTCTGCGTGCTGTTACGCTTCGGATAAATGGACATATGCAGAATCTGAGGTCTGAGGAAGATGATATCGCCTTTATGAAGCTGTAAGTAACGTCCATTTACGAGATGCGCGGCATCATCTTCAAGCGTCACGAAGATTTCATAGAAATCATGATAATGCTGATTTGCCATGTTCATTGGATAGCTTCTCGACGAATAATCAATAAGCAGGAAAAGCGGATCTGTGTCATTATTCAGTCTGATAGAGAAGCCTTCTTCAAAATACAGGGAATCCATCAAATCTGCCATATCCTGATTTTAAGCAAATTCAGGGATAGAGTGAAGTGAAGACGGCAATAACCGTGCAGAAAATAACTAGTTCTAAGGTATACTGTTGTTCCGGAGGGAATGATGAACTGGCATATCTCAGAACTTGAGCATGGTTACATCACAAGATATCTCATCACAGATACCCGCATAGAAGACGTAAAGGGAGATCCTGTAGCGATTAAGGAGGAATCAAATGTCTGGATTGGTTCCACTGCAGCTTCCACACACGAAAATCCTGTAAGGCTCGCTTTCCTTGATAATCTCCTAAAGAAAGGAATCAAAGCTCCTGTATTCACCAATCCGGAACCAGAAGGGAAAGCTTTCCTTATAGACAGGGAAGTGGGAGTACGCTATAGGGCTCCTTTCGGAGATCCTGTAATCGGGGCATCTATTTTCTATCCAACCCCTGGCTGGCTATCATTGGCGGCATATATAGTTCTGAATGCATCTGATGATGGAGATTACTCCTTCAGGCTGGCTGTCGAGGGAGGAATGTCTATCTTCTCTGAAGGAAATGAGATATTCACATTCCGTCCGTATAGAAGAAACGAGACAAGGGAAACAGAGTGCGTCCTGCGCCTCAAGAAAGGAGATAACATTCTCATTGTTGAGGCAGATGAATTTGCAGAGCGCGATACAGAGCTTGCAGTCTCATTCTGCCTTATCTCTGGACCTGGAAAGCTTCTGCAGAAAGTTCCAATGGGAGAAAGGGACACAGAGACTATCATGAAGACTGAGAAAGCCATGGAAACACTGGCTTTCGATAGAAGCACATTCACCTCAGGTCACATAACAGCCTCGATAGAGAATCCTTTCAGCGACAGGGAAATCGTAGTTCATATGAAAGGAGCCACGGAGGAGAATGCAGCTCTCCGCCTCTTCAAGAAAGCAGATGCTCACTTCAGAGCAGGAGAGAATACAGCAGATCTCGGTCCTGTTGAGGATTTCCCTGTGGGATTTTTAAGAATGGAGGTTTCAACTGAAGTCGAAGGCCTTACGATACGAACGATAAGGACGTTTGAAAATTTCCCACTCTCCTTTCTTGGGCCAACAAGTGATGATATCGAGGAAAGAAGGAAGGAAGCATGGAGATTCCTAGCCCTTCATGGGGAAGGAAACTCCAATATGGCGATGGCCTTGCTATTCACAAATGGGGACAAGGATAAGATAGAGAAGATTCTCAGGGCACAGCTTGAGTTCATAAACAAAAGAAGCGATTGCTCGGATTTCTACATCTCCTACTTCCCTTTCATGATAAAGCATTTCGGAAACTCTGGACTTATAAGAAAGGAAACTCTTGAGGATATGGAGAAGTGCCTTTTATCATTCAGGTACTGGCATGATGAACCCGGAGATGATGCCATGTGGTTCTGGAGCGAGAATCATGCATTGATGTTCCATGTCTCGGAGCTTATAGCTGGAGAGATGTATCCAGACAGAATCTTTACAAACAGCGGAATGACAGGAAAGGAGAAGCAGGAGAAGGCAATCTCGATGCTCCGACCATGGTTCGAGACGCTCTTCAAGGAAGGTTTCACAGAGTGGAACAGCCCACCCTACCTTCCTATCGATGTGCTTGGATTCGCTTCCCTCTATGCCCAGACAGAGAATGAAGAGATGAAAGAGAATGCAAGAAAAGCTCTGGAGTATATCTTCCGTCTGCTGGCTATAACCTCATATGAAGGAATATTCAGCACAACAAGCGGAAGGACATACCTAAAAGAGCTGATGGGAAACTACTCCAACTGCCCTTCTTTCATAAACTGGATAGGCTACGGTATCGGGAATGAATCCCATGCTGGGAAAGGTTCCGTTCCAGTGCTTATGAGTGGATACACTCCTGATCCGGAGAATCTTAAGTATCATAGAATCGAGGAAGGGAAAGCCCTTTCATGGAAGTCAACACATGGCTACAAAGGATATGCAGATGTGACTGTTTACAAGACATCAGGGTACCTTCTCTCTGCGGCAAATGACTTCAATCCAGGGCGCCGTGGCTTCCAGGAAGATGTAATCCATGCTGTATTCGGGGCTGAGGCACATATCTGGATAACCCACCCAGGAGAGTTTGCTCTCTATGGACAGGCAAGACCTTCTTACTGGGCTGGTTCCGGTACTCTTCCGAGAGTGAATCAGTATAAAGGATTTGCTTCTGCTATCTGGAGTGTCAGCGAGAATCATCCTGTTGATTTCACACATGCCTACTTCCCTATCTTCGCGTTCAAGAAAGCGAAAACAGGACCTGTATGGTCACTTGCAGAGAGCACGAATGGCGGTCTTGTCGCGATAACAGCTGCAAACGGACTTTGCCTCACAGAGCATGGTCCTAATAAGGAGCGAGAGCTAATAAGCCAGGGAAAGAAGAATATCTGGATTATCAGATGTTCAGATGTCTGGAAGGAAGGGAGTCTGGAGGAATTCGAGAAGAAAATACTCTCCTCTTCCCTCTCCTTTGATACAGATAAGCTCACATACAGCTTCTCAGATCCTGACTATGGTCTTATCGAAGGAAGCTGGGAGAATAGCCTTTCTGTCAATGGAAAGCTGGAAAACTACAAGGGATACACTCCCGAGGGAACAGTCTCGATTGAGAGCATAAGCAAATAATGGGTGCCCCTCTCCCATTGAATGGCAGGGGCATGAAAATCAGAAATAAAAGGGAACAAAAGGGAATTTTATGAACAGCATTATCAAAGAAAAACTTGAAACTCTTATCAAGGGATTCATACCTGTACTCTATCAGGAAGATGATCCGGACTATGTCTCAGGAAAGTTCGGCCAGGGTGTGGATGATAGGGAGAAATACAGATACTGGGAATGGACTCAGGGTGTAGGTCTTTTCGGACTCTGGAAGCTTTTCGAGAAGACAAAGGATGAGAAGTATCTGAAGATGCTCACATCCTACTACGATGAAAGGATAAAGTTCGGACTTCCTGGAAAGAATGTGAACACAATGACTCCTATCCTGACGCTGGAGTATCTGGGAGAGTATCTAAACAACAAAGAGTATCTTGATATAGCACGCGAATGGACTAAATGGCTCTTTGAAGGAGGTCTTCCCCGCACAGAGGAAGGTGGATTCCAGCACAGAACTACCGATGATGTGAATGAAGGAGAGCTTTGGGATGATACTCTCATGATGAGTGTTCTGCCTCTTGCGAATATGGGCCGTATCGATAACCGCAGCGAGTATATCGAGGAGTCGGAATACCAGCTTCTTCTCCATATAAATGAGCTTGCAGATCCTGTCACAGGGCTCTGGTATCATGGATTCACATACAAAGGAAGACATCACTTCGCGGGCGCTTTCTGGGGAAGAGGAAATAGCTGGGCGACAATAGCCCTTCCTCTCTTTGAAGAGATCATAAAACTCAAACCAAGCCTGAGACACTATGTTTCGACAATCCTCACAAGACAGGTAGAAGCTATAGAGAAGCTTCAGGATAAATCAGGATTCTGGCACACACTCCTCGACCACGAGGACTCATATCTTGAGTCCAGCTGTACAGCAGGGTTCGGCTATGGAATTCTTCTCGGAATAAGACTTGGGCTGCTTGATGAGAAATACAAGGAAGTAGCAAGAAAGGCTCTTCCCGCAATACTTGGTGCTATTGATGGAAATGGTGTGCTTGAACAGTGCTCATATGGTACAGGTATGGGAAGGGAGAGCCTTGACTGGTACAGGAACATCCCAATACATCCGATGCCATATGGTCAGGCTATGGCAATGTTAT
>CASDRY010000087.1 GCA_949283235.1 uncultured Spirochaetales bacterium
AGAAGATGGAGAGGCTGTATTCGGAGAGGAAGAACCCAGAAGATATACACAGCTATGCGCTCGAATCGTTGCTCAAGATCATTAATGCCACGGGGCTGTCCCCCCGGATCCTGCCACTGAAAGACATATCACGCTTGCCATAGACATGAGCACACTTGACAACTCGAATAGACATAAGTGAAAGGTGGAGAGTACATATAAGAAAAACTTCGGATATGCTCCGATGTTACCACTAATGGAAGCATCTACGGTACTTTTATCACTTCATCTGGAGAAAGAAGAAAGCAAACTGATCAGAACTTTGCAGGGGCTGTCAAACAGCAGCCCCTCTCCCTTGCGTTCAAAGCGCAAAACAGCTATGCTACATTTTGATGCGACTGTCGTATAATGGTTATTACCTATGCTTCCCAAGCATAAGAAGGGGGTCCGATTCCCCTCAGTCGCTATTTTTTATTCATTTTTAGAATCAGATTTCTTGACCATCAACCACATATTATGGTTCACCATTTTCAATGAAAGCTTTGGATTTATCAGAAGGCTCAATACCTAAGACATTATTCCGTTTCGCAGTTCCATTTCTTCTAGCGAATATATTGCAGTCATTATATGGAGCTGTGGATCTTTTTGTTGTGGGAAAGTTCTGTGCAGCTGAAAGCGTAGCTGCAGTCTCTACAGGCACTCAGGTCACCCAGATAGTCACAAGCCTTGTAACAGGCCTCACGCTTGGCTCGACCATAGTCATTGGGAATTTCATGGGAGAGAAAAGCTATGAGAAGGTGAAGAAGACAATAGGCACTACCCTCACAGTCTTTGCAATCACAGCATTGGCAATAACAGTTCTGATGCTGCTTTTCAACAGCTCTATTCTGAAGCTTCTCCATACCCCTGAAGAGTCTTTTGATCTCACGATGATATATGTTACGATATGTTCCCTCGGAAATATATTCATATGCCTTTACAATGCGATCTCTGCGATTCTGAGAGGCTATGGGGATTCCACACGTCCTCTCATATTCGTAGGCATCGCTTGCGTGCTTAACATTGTCCTGGACTTCCTTTTCACAGGAGCAATGGGAATGGGAGTTGCGGGAGTTGCGCTTGCAACTATGATTTCCCAGGCTGTCAGTATGATCATCTCGATAATCTATCTGAAAAAAGCTGATTTCATCTTCGATTTCCGTCTTCGTTCTTTCAGACCAGATGGAGAGATTGTCAAAAAGCTCGGAGCTGTGGGAGTGCCTATCTCATTCCAGGAGCTTGCGGTAAGGATATCATTTCTGTACCTCACAATGATGATGAACAGCGCAGGCGTATATGGCGCAGCTGTTGTTGGAGTTGGAGCAAAATACGATGTCTTCGCCATGCTCAGCGCGACATCGATGGCGAACGCGCTTGCTGCCATAACAGCACAGAATTTCGGGAGAGGCAAACCTGAACGCGCAAGAGCTTCTCTCTGGCTGGCTCTTTCATTTGCACTGGGTGTTTCCATTCTCTTCTGGCTCTGGGCTCAGATATCACCAGAAACAATGATAGGAGTCTTCACATCAGATCCTGGAGTAATTAAAGAAGGTATTCCTTATTTCAGGACAGCTAGCTATGACTACATGATGACAGCTCTTGTATTCACGCTAAATGGCTATCTGAATGGTAGGCAGAAGACAGTCTGGACAATGATAAGCTGTACAGCCGGTGCTCTTTTACTGAGAATACCAATGGTCTGGGTATTCGGCCATTTCTTCGGAAGCGATCTCGGAAAGCTCGGCATGATTGCCCCTATAGTCTCCGGAATAATGGCGCTATATACACTTATATATGTTTTGTATGAAGGTAGGGGTAAGAAATATTGACGATTGCCCCTATAGGGGAATATCATGATAATTAATTCAAAACGCACATGATGTGCAAAGGAACAAAATAGCAAGTGGACGAAGGCCCTGGCAGTAAAATCATGGATGAAGCGGATGTGCCTCCGCATTTACCAGCAATTCTGGAAAAGCTCCTCCTCTGATTGAAGTCCCGATATTCAGAGAGAAAAAACAAAAACAAGGAGCTTTAAGAAATGAATTTAGCACAGCAGATATTGCTACAGATTATCCTGATATTGATTAATGCATTCTTCGCAGCTACGGAGATTGCTGTAATATCTTTGAACACTACAAAACTGAAGAAACTTGCAGAAGATGGGGATAAATATGCCCCTCGCCTATTGAAGATGGCGGAAAACCCTTCTGGATTCCTTTCTACAATACAGATCGGAATAACTCTTGCAGGATTCCTCGGTTCTGCTTTCGCAGCAGATAATCTTGCCCAGTATATATCACCATTTTTCGTGAGGTTGGGACTTCCTCAGGGTATTTCCGGGACAATTTCAGTCATTATAATCACATTGATTATATCGTTCTTTACTCTCATCTTCGGAGAGCTGGTGCCAAAGAGAATCGCCCAGTCAAAGGCATTTGCTGTTGCAAAGTTCTCATCTGGCGTAATTACAGTCACGGCAAAGATAATGCGTCCTGTTGTATGGCTTCTTTCAGCTACGACAAACCTTATGCTTCGCATATTCCGCATCAAGGAAGATGCAGACAAGGATGCCGTCACAGAGGATGATATCAAGCTGATGGTCGATGCCGGAGGGGAATCAGGATCGATCGAGGAAGATGAGAAAGAGTGGATTCAGAACGTATTCGAATTCAACGATATAAACGTCAGCGAGATCATGACAAGGGAGCCTGATGTAGTCTCCTTCCAGGTTGATACATCGGAAAATGAAATCCTGGATACCATCAAGGATTCAGGTCTTTCCAGATTCCCTGTATATGATGAGGATATCAACGATATACTCGGTATACTCAATGCCCGTGATTTCCTTATCAACATGAACTCAGAGCATAAGGATATAAGAGAGCTTCTAAGGCCAGCATACATGGTTCCTGATTCAATACATGCAGACAAGCTTTTCTCTGATATGCAGGCTAAGAAGACCCATATAGCAATCGTTGTTGATGAGTATGGACAGACTGTAGGTATCGTTACCCTTGAAGATCTTCTCGAGGAGATCGTAGGAAACATCTATGATGAGTTCGATCCTCAGGAAGAAGCAGAGATACAGAAAATCGGAGAGAATGAGTGGAAAGTGAGCGGATCACTCAGCCTCAGCGACTTCTCTCACGAGACAGGAATAGAGCTTGAGGAGAATGAGGATTATGACACCATCGGAGGAATGGTCCTTTCAACACTCTCCCAGATTCCAGAGGATGGGACAACACTTGATGTTACTATCAATGGCCTTGATATCCATGTCACCAAGATTGAAGACAGGAGAATAGATGAAGCCATCGTGAAGAAAGCTGAAATTCCTCAGGAAAACACTGAGGAGAAAGAAGAGAAAGCTGAAGAGTAATCATTCTACCATCTGAAGCACAAGCCCTCGGACAAGCAATCTGAGGGCTTTTTCCTTCTCCTCCAGCCTATCCGCAGATAAAAGAAGATACAGAAGCGCCTCATACCCCGCTTCAAATGCCTTTATATCCTCATTATCATCTATATAGAAATAGGTGAAGAGATTCCTGATCATATCATCAAAACGTTTCGAGAGATCAGGTAGCGAAACAGAAGGCAGCCTTCTTATGACAAGCTCAAGTTCCGCCCCATCGAGGAATCTATAGATTCCAGCCTTATAGAACTTAATGAGAAGTGTATAGAATATGTCAGTGAGGCTTGTAACGATATGATTCTCATCTATCTCCTGCAGCATAGAAAGGTACTCAGTCTCAACCTCATCCGCAAATGATGATAAAAGATCAAAGAACAGAGCTTCCTTGGAATCATAGAAGAGATAGAAAGTCCCTTTAGGGATATCCACTCTCTTAACAAGCTCATCAACAGTAGTCTTCCTGACTCCATATAAAGCCAGGCATTTTCCAGCTTCTCGACGCAGTGCTTTTCTTATGTTTTCCTTTTCTTCAGGACTGTATATCTTAGGCATAACCCTCTTTTTGACTAATATAGCCTATTTAGTCAGCAAACACCTCTTTTAGGCCATTTTAGAGGGAAAAACATAGCTTTTCAATGGAAGATTTCCTTTACTTTGCCCCTTTGGGTCTTTAGCATAGAGGTATCGAAAGAAAAAGGAGCATTGAATGGCAGAAGTATTACTTAAAAATATCTGCAAGATCTACGATGGCGGTGTTAAGGCTGTAGACAACGTTAACATTGATATCAAGGATCAGGAATTCGTTGTTCTTGTTGGTCCTTCCGGCTGTGGTAAGTCCACAACACTCAGAATGGTTGCTGGTCTTGAGGATATCTCCTCTGGCGAGCTTTACATTGACGGAAAGCTGATGAATGACGTTCCTCCTAAAGATAGAGATATCGCGATGGTATTCCAGAACTACGCTCTCTATCCTCATATGACCGTTTACGATAACATGGCATTCGGTCTTAAGATCAGAAAGTTCCCAAAGGATCAGATTGATCAGCGTGTAAAAGAAGCTGCAAAGATTCTCGACATCGAGATGCTTCTCGACAGAAAGCCAAAGGCACTCTCCGGTGGACAGAGACAGCGTGTTGCTGTAGGTCGTGCTATCGTTAGAAAGCCGAAGGTCTTCCTCTTCGACGAACCGCTTTCAAACCTCGATGCTAAGCTCAGAGTCCAGATGAGAGCTGAGATTTCCGGCCTCCACAACAGACTCAAGGCAACTATGATCTACGTTACACACGATCAGGTAGAAGCTCTTACTATGGCTGACAAGATCGTTGTTATGAAGCTTGGTGTTATCCAGCAGATTGGTGGACCAATGGAGCTTTACAATGAGCCAGACAACAAGTTTGTTGCTGGATTCATCGGATCACCTCCTATGAACTTCCTCGTTGTCAACATCAAGAAAGAGGGTGACAAGGTATATGCAGACGAAGGATCATTCCGCCTCGAAGTAACACCTCAGCAGGCAAAGGTTCTTGCTCCATATATCGGAAAGGACGTTACATTCGGTATCAGACCAGAAGATGTAGAGTTCTCTCACACACCTATCGATGGCAAGACAATCAACGGACACGTTTCTGTTGTTGAGCCTCTTGGATCTGAGACACAGGTTTATGTATCGACATCAAAGGCAAAGGTTGTTGGAAAGATTGATCCGACTGTTATCCCTGAGCCAGATGAGGCTGTAGCTCTTATCGTTAACATGGAGAAGGCAAAGTTCTTCGATCTCGATACAGAGGTTACAATCCGCTAAGGGTTGGAAGATATATATTGGGTCTGCTAAGCAGGCCCATTTTTCATCACTGCAAATTCACAGTTATCCTTCATTGAAATCAGATATTGTCATGAGATGCTGCAATCACACTCCCCTAGCTTCGTTTATTGCAGCCTCAATCTCTTCATCAGACATGAAACCTATTCTCTCAGCCTTGTTTCTCATCCGTTTCATTGCAGCTATAGCTTTAACCTCTCTGAGAGCACGAACAGTCTCATTAAACATGCCATCTGGAATTCCAATCATCAAAGCAGAAGGCTTGCCATTCTTTATGATTACAACATCATTATTCTTTGAAAGATTATCCAAGATTGACGCTGTTTTTGTACTTAATTCTCCTTCTGAATAGAATTCCATGATAATCCTCCGTAGATAGTATGTAATGATATGAATAAATTGTAATACTTGTACTACACATATAAACAAAACCATTTCTTATGGCAAAAATAAAGTGCCCAATGAAAACTCACCGAGCACTATTTCATTCTTTCAGATTATTTATACAGAAGGAACAACCTGATATAAACCATCTGTATTTTCCTGCAACCAATATCCCTCTGGAAGTTGCGTTTCCAAATCTACGGTACCTGTTTCTTTTATATTAATTTTGTCATGGACAAATGTTCCACCTGTAATTACAGCATCTCCTAATGGATAATCTATGTGTATATCATATGCAGCTTTTTCGCTCTTAAATTCTCCTCCATTAATTTGTATTGAAGCCTCCAGATTCAAGCCGCCATCACCACCTTTATTAGTATTACCTATGTGTACAGCTTCTTTATCTTCAGCAGTAAATGTTCCTCCATTTACTATGCAACTTGCTTCACCATTTTCCCCGGCCACATATAGTGCATAAAAAGCAGAAGTTGTCATCTGACCATTTACTTCTGTATTTCTAACACGAGAATCAGCATCATGAATAATAGTTTTTCCACTAGCTACTGCAATTCCTCCCTGAATTCCAGTCACTTCACAATTGAAGATTTCCATAATCCCATTTCCTGTGTTTCTTACGCAGTAATTGAAACGATCAGGATATGTTGTACTATTAGAGTTGTTAAGGAAATAACCATTATAAATGATTGCATTACCTTGTGAATTCACACAGGAATCAGCCTCTGTAACAAAATACCCATCTCTAATGATAAGTTCACTACCTTCATAAGTTCTTACAACAGCACCATCGTTTTTTCCTGCCGTAGTAAAATTACCACCATTTATCGTAAGGTTCCCATGAACCTCAAAAACGCCAAAAGTACTTGGATTAGTGCATATAAAACCGCCACTATTTTCATCCGAAATATTGTTTGTACCATTATTAATGACAAGGGAACCACCTTCTTCAATAACAAATGGTCTCTGCCCAACATCTGATATGCCATTGTAAGTAATTGTATGATCATTAAAATCGAAGGTTACATTTGATCCTGCTGGTATTTTTATTGGTCTAGCCTCTTGAACTTCCAAATCTACCATATTCTGCAAAATCCAAGACTCTTCGAGTGTCAGATCATTATCAAGCACAAAGTGACTTTCTTTCTGACTTTGTATAAGACCATTAATTGCAGCCACGTCGCTTAGTTTTGAGATTGTATATGGAGAAGTTGAACTGCCATCCATTCCCTTGCCTTCAGCTGCTGTCACATCCTGATTTCCAACAACATATCCAGTATTATCTGCATAAGGATCTACAATACAATTCTCAGGCTGTGGAGGATTTATTATCGTAATAGTTGTCTCATCAACTGTAAAAGATGGACTTGTCTCGGCTTCTATGGAACCTTTAAGAGCAAACGATACAGATGTACTTGTATTGGAATCTGGCATCACTACACTTAATCCAGAAGCTTCAATTGTATAATCAGACACTGTATAGGATGATGTATCTTGTATTGCAGGATATGCAATTACTATAGGATTGTTACCTGTTGAGAACTTTGCTCCATTATACAAATATCCATCAAGAGTTATTAAAGACTGCAAAGAAAATGATGAAGATCGAACTGAAGAGCGGGAAAGAATATAACTTTCAGTCTCCACAGTAGAAGATAAGAATTTCTGTTCTACATATACACCTTCTGGCAGATCTTCTGGATTAGAAATCAAGCCAAACCTTACAAGAAGTTCATCCGGGATAGCCTCTGCAACCTGCTGAGCAGTATATGATTTACCAGAACTACCTCCCCAACCTGGAAGCGGACCCCATACATAATTTCTACAAGATGCTAGAGCCAAGAGCACCAATAGTGCTATCCCAAGAACTCGGAACTTTCTCATACTATCACCCTCCGAGGAAAAGAATTATTACGCCTTTAGCGTACCCCCCCCCCGTTGTGATATGTCAAGTAAAAATCCTCCCACACAGGGAGGATTCTGGATTATTCTAATTCTTTTTAATTAAAAAGCTTATTGTAAACTGTCTTTACAGCTTCTGCTGCCTGTTCTTCCTTTATTCCGAAGAGTACGGAAGTTTCAGATGCGCCATAGTTTACGAATGTGGTTGCTATACCACTCTCTTTAAGAGCTTCAGCAGCTTTGAGATAGGAATCGCTCGATTCCATTCCATCCCCTACTACACCAAGGATTGCATGGCCATGATCAACTTCGATTGAATCGAGACCAAACTCCTTTGTAAGACGCTCGCACATAGCCTGACATACACTCTCACTAGCCATCTTGGAATCGAAGAACCAGACAATGCTATCAATACCGAAAAGGGAGTAGCATGGACGGATTCCGAACACATGAAGCATGGTAAGAAGTGCATGGCGCATTCCATACTTCTTGAAAAGCATAAGCTTTCTGAGCCTTATACGGGAAAGTCCTCCACGAGCGGAAACTGCCGTAGCTCCGAAATCATTGGATTCAGG
>CASDRY010000088.1 GCA_949283235.1 uncultured Spirochaetales bacterium
AGGAACGAAGAGAGATGGATTCATAAGCTCTTCCTTCTCCGCATGGACTGCAAGCACACCCTTGTAGCGAGCGTCTGAAAGCACCTTGAATACCGCTCTCTGCTTCTCCTTCCCTATTATTCCCATGTTCCCTGTAGATTGACCTGCGAACATCTTAAGTCCGACCACAAGCGGGAAAAGCTCATCATGGAGATCAACCATCTCCCTGATCTGATCTTCATCAGAGGTTATCCCACCATACAGATGATATGAAACACCTGTCTTTTCCGCACTCTCACCACCATCTGCCAGACGAGAGAGTATCGTGTCCCTGTCAGTACAGGGAGGATTTGTGTTCGGCATATCAAAGAGATGATTAAAGCCTAGGCGTGAAGCGACTTTCATGCCATGCTCAATCGTTTCCTTGCTGCTCTGATTCCAATCTCTTAGGTGAACATGAGGATCTATCATAACTCAGCTCCATTCTCCTTGAGCGTATGCCATGTGAAGAAAGTACCTTCCTTGCATGTGAGATGCCCACCGCAGACACACTCTCCGCACATACCTATACCGCACATCGTATTCTTCTCCATCGAGAGATAGATGCGGTTATCATCAAGACCAAGAGCTTCAAGCTTAGCAGCCGCTTTCTCCATCAGTTTCCCAGGTCCCACGACGTATGCAGATACATCCCCCTCGATATCTTCTTCTGAGAGTGTATCGAGAACACGGCCTGGCTTTCCATCATCAGGAACGGAACGATAGCTACCATATGATCTGAGAACGTCTTCAAGCGGATCCTTTCCATCCTCTTTCTCAACAATTCCCACTCTGATATCCATCTCTGTACCATCGTTTTTGAGTTTATCCCCGATAAGAGGAAGTACAGCAGCACCTGTTCCACCACCAATGAGAATAGCCTTCTTCGAAGGAGTATAGACCATAGGTCTGCCATAGAGCCCCCTGGTATAAACAGTGTCCCCTACATTCACGCTAAAGAGCGCTTCTGTGAACTCACCCCTCTTCTTTATGAGGAATGTAAGAGGCTTGTTTACGGCAACTGAGAATGGCTTCTCGCCCTTTCCAGGGACCCAGATGAAGACAAACTCACCACTCTGACAGTTCATCTCGCCAGAGAGAGTCATAACCATCACATTACCCTTATGCATCTCCTTGCTGAGAACTGTATGAGGAGTGTAAACAAGCTTGTTATCTGCAGAGAGGAGTGAAGAGACATCCTTTCCTGTCTTCATTCTATGGAAGTACTCTTCCCACTCAGTTGGCATAACACGGGAAAGCGCGGATCCTATTCCAACACTATCAGCACCGGCCTCAAGCATTGCCTCAACATCTTCAGGGCGAGTAACTCCTCCCATTCCGAGGATTATAGGATCATCTCCGATAGCCTCTCTTATTTCTTTGATACACTCAAGCGCGGTACTATTCACCCACTCTCCGGAAGCTCCGCCTTTACCTCCAAGCTTGTTATTGAGGATAGGAGCACCAGAGTGCGGCTCTGTGTAAAGCTTAGGACCAACTGTGTTGATAGCGGCAATTCCATCTGCTCCAGCTTCTATAACAGCCTTTGCGATAGCCCCGATATCAGGGACATTGGGAGTAAGCTTCACGATAAGAAGTGCTTTTCTATCTGGAAGCGCATCAACTATTGCCTTCACATAGGAAGAAGCTATCGAAGCATCGCTTCCGATAGAAGCGCCAAAGCCTGCAGCTGCATGAGGACAGGAGAAATTGAGCTCAAGCATATCACCATAGGGATCAAATGCTTTTACAAGTGTTATGAAATCCTCAGGGTTGGATGCCGAGAGCGATATATTGAGAAGCGCCCTCATACCATTCCCCCTGATTTCCCTTATCTCTGGAAGCACAACATCCATTCCTGGGTTTCTGAGTCCGACCGAATTCCCGAAATCCCCAAGCGATGGAGAGCAGACTATAGGCTCCCTGTTTCCCGGATTCGGTGTTACCTGGAAGCTCTTTGTCGTTATGATATCCACACTCGGGATTTTCTTATCAAAGAGCTCTATCAGCTCCTTCTTGGTGGATGCGACACCGGATACAGTTGCAAGTATCGCTTTCTTTCTGAGATGGTTCTTTCTGAGTTCGCTTATATCCATCAGATGGAAGCCTCCGCAAAGAGTGAATGGATCGATGCCATAACCTGATCAAGCCAATCATCTGGAGCTTCTCCCTTCTTCCAAGGATGAGTAAGACCAGAGGATGAGTTAATTCTAGCAAGCTCTGCAGGATACTCCGCATTCTTCAGCGCAGCCATTACATCTGTAGCGCTTCCTCCCTGGGAACCTACTCCAGGAATGAGCATAGGCATATCCCTGTCAGAGTAGTAGGAGGCTATCTCCCCAAGTTCCTTCATGCTTGTAGCTCCTACGACAGCACCAAGTCCTGGATGAGAAGAAGCCCAGTGCGCGATGCGATGCGCAACCGCTATATACATCGGATAGAGTTCCTTCTCATCAACAGCATCAACTGAGAGCATATTCTGAAGATCGATAGCTCCTGGGTTTGATGTCCTGTTGAGAATGTAAACACCCTTATCCTCGAAAGCGAACGGAATTACGGAGTCCGTTCCCATATATGGGGATACTGTCACAGCATCTGCTTTCCAGGAATCGAAAGCCTCTTTTGCATAGTTCTCGCTTGAGCGTGCTATATCACCACGCTTGCTATCAAGAATGACAGGTATGCCAGGAAAGAAGTTCTCGATAAGATCCATGATATCTGCAAGTGCAAGAGAACCCTGGAAATCCTCCTCTCTTGGTCTATCCAGAGAGGAATAATACCCGATATTAGGCT
This sequence comes from uncultured Spirochaetales bacterium, assembly GCA_949283235.1. Taxonomy (GTDB): domain Bacteria; phylum Spirochaetota; class Spirochaetia; order Sphaerochaetales; family Sphaerochaetaceae; genus Ornithospirochaeta. Next base: position 2,812 of record CASDRY010000088.1, read on the forward strand.
TGAATGCGGCAGGTACTGTACCTTCAAGTCTCATTCTGCGGAAAATCTCAGCAAAATAAGAGGAAAGACGCTCCCTCAGTGGTGCTTCCGATGCAGGAAGAACAGAGACAATGGGATCAAGTCCCATGCAGACTATATTCCCGGCTTCCTTAGCGCTCTGTCTGAGTTTATCAAGATAGCTCATTACTTCACCTCCCTTGGAAAGCCTCTCTTCTCGCCCCATCCGAAAGGATCCTCTCTCCATTCACGGAGGACATCAGCCTCCTCTGAGGAGATATAGCCTGTCTCATATGCTGTATGAATCATTGTGTCATATGAGAGGATTGTGTAGAAAATACACTCAGGGTCTAGTGCCGCAAATGCATCGACAGAGGCCTTGAGACCATATGTGAAGATAGCAAGACAGAGCGAGCAGTCACCATTTGCATTTCTGATAGCCTCTACAGCTTTCAGTGAAGAAGAGCCAGTGGAGATCAGGTCCTCGATAAGCACTACCTTCTGATTGCCATAGCCTTCCTTTCCTATTCCCTCAATCTGATGTCCGAGTCCATGGTCCTTTGAGGAAGAACGGACATATGAAAGCGGTTTGTAGAGCATATCAGCAAGACTTGTCGCGTGAGGAATTCCCGCTGTTGCAGTTCCCGCGATGTTATCGCACTTCTCACCTGTAGCTGAGAGCATATCAGCAAAGGCATCCCTTATAAGAGCTCTGTACTTCGGTGATGAGAGGAACATCCTGTTATCGTTATAGATAGGCATCCTGTATCCAGAAGCCCATGTAAAAGGAGCTGAAGGTGAAAGTTTTATCGCACCAAGCTCAAAAGCTCCTTTCGCGAGTATCGGTCCATAGTATTCTGTTATTTCATCCAATCTTTTCATATATCTCTCCAATTGTAGCATTTATGAGCGTTTTTTCCAGATTTCCTTGAAGGAATGGAAGCGACCGCAGTATGCACATGCAAAGTGACCATCCGGGGTGCGGTAGAAGGAAGCAGGAACCCCCTCTCCATTGACTGGATTGGAGATACATGCCTCGTTCTGGCAGCAGAGATCATCGAAGTTGTAGATACGAGGTGGCATATGCGTTCTGTACTTCTCAGCAACACGTCCATCCCTGATTATATTCAGAGTGCAGTGAGGAGCAACTGCGGCAAGTCTCTTCAGATCCTTCCTCTCCAATGGTCTTGCACCAGGACGGAAGATTATTCCCTTATACTGTCCATCAGAACCCCTTGATACCCATTCACCGCCACGGCCATCATCAAGACCGAGGATAGATGAGATCAGGCGCATATGATTTCTGATCGAGCCAGGATCATCACCCTTGCAGATATGGTCAATTACTATTCCATCTGATATAGGGCGAACACCTTCAGAGTAGTTCTTATCCTTCTTATCCTTCGAAGGCTCCACCTGAATGATGTACTCCTCTGTACGCCTATCTGTGACATGGTCCCCTGGAACAGGAACATAATCATCACCGATCTTACCTCCAACAAGGGAAAGAAGAACGATACGGCAGTACATTCCGTTTATCGCCTGTCTCTCCCAGCCATTGAGAGGAGTTTTATCGAGCCATGTAGGAATCGTCGGATGCTCTTTGTGGCGCGGAAGCGGATGATAGAACCTTGTCCCCTCTTTAAGGTATGGAAGGAAATCCTTCCTGAATGTGATAGCTTCTCTTAGAATCTCCTGCTTCTGCAGAATCCTCTCACCCATTCTCTCAAGCTGAGGTCTTGTGAAGTACCAGAGCTTTGCAGGATCCGCTGTCTTCAGATACTCCTCAATGGATGAGTAGATAGATACCTCAAATCCATTCTCCTTCATCTTCTCGATATATGACTCAGGCATCATGAGCTCTTCAGGAGCGATAAGGTCCACCTTTACGTGATCAAAGATTCTGAGGCCATCTGCCTTGGAGTGTACTGTACGCCCATGGTAAAGATCTCCGACAAGCGCTACATGAATCGAGCTGAAATCCATCGAGAGGTCTTCAAGGAATGAGAACTCATCGAGAAGCTCCTGTGTAGGATGCTCATGTTTTCCATCTCCTGCATTTATGAATGCTGGCCTATATGGAAGGTTATTGCGCTCAGCATACTCTGTACATTCCTCTGAAAGCCACTTTGTCAGTCCTTCGACCTTGCTTCTCACGATGAAGATCGAGTTATGGTATCCGGAAAGCATATTGAATGTGTCCGCATAGCTCTCACCTTTATTGATGGAAGATGAAGAGGAGATAAGCTCGGAAACCTTCACATGATGGAAGTTCGCAGCATTCCTGAATGATTCCTTCGTTCTGGTGCTGTCTTCAAGGAATACTTCATAGATACCGAAATCCGGATCATTGATACGGAAGCTATCCAGAACCTTCTCATCACCAGCGATGATAGCATCCTTGAGTTCCTTTACCTTTGTGAAGAAATATCTGCGCTCATTAATCGAGAGATCGTCTATTACATTCAGCGATCTTGAAGCGAATACACTGGACATGGCCACTCCTTAATAAAAAAGCCGGACAATGCCGGCAAATTATTTAGAAATAATAAGGTAAGGATCGTAAGATGATACGAAGTAAATATCTATCAGACTATACATCCTTGCCTCCGTCTGGATAGGATATCAGAAGGAGGGATTGGTGTCTATATTCTGCACAGCACCTATTTAATTCCGGTATTCGCAATACCCTGCACGAAATATTTCTGGAGAAGGATGAAAATAACTATAACAGGCATGACTATTATCGCTGCAATCGCCATGATATACCCCCACTGAGAACCAACATCCTCTGAAATCATATAGGTTATACCAGTCTGCACAGTCTTATAGCGAGTGCTGTTCGAGACAATCAAAGGCCACATGTAATCATTCCAGACATCAACCATGCTGAAAATCCCGGTTGTAGCCATTGCGCTCTTCCCCATCGGGAGGAAGATGCATAGAAATGTCCTGAGTTTTCCACAGCCATCGAGACTTGCAGCTTCCATATAATCATCAGGGATGGACTTGAAGTTCTGCCTCATCAGGAATATGCCGAAAACGCTTGTCAGGGATACAAGGACAATACCGAGGTAGGTATTCACAAGACCAAGCCTGGATATGGTTATGTAATTTGATATAACCGTAGCCTGGGATGGAATCATCATGCAAGCAAGGAACAGCTGGAAAATCACATCGCGGAAACGGAAATGTATCTTTGCAAACGCAAAAGCCGCCAAAGAACATGTCATAAGCTGGCATAGAACAGAAATCGCAGTCACAAGAATGCTGTTCTTGAAGAACACCCCGAATGGAGCTGCATGAAGCGCTTCAGGATAATTCGAGAACTTCCACACTTCAGGAAAGATGATCGTGTTATCAAAAACCTCATTATTGTCCTTGAAAGAGGAAATCAGCATCCAGAAAAACGGCAGAATGACTATCGCCGCTACGAAAATAAGGAAGGCATGTCTTAAAGCCTCCTTCAGTTTTCTTTTACCGAGATCAGTCATAATTCACCTTCTTTTCCAATCTCATCTGAATGAGGTTCACAACGACAATCAGCAAGAAGAGGACAACAGATATCGCGCTTGCATATCCGATCCTATTGTTCTGAAAACCATATTTGTAAAGCATTACAACGAGATTTTCAGTTGTACCGGCAGGTCCGCCCTGGGTCATGACATCGATGGTAGTAAATAACTTCAGCGTGTCGATTGTAAGGAGTATCAGGAGCATGAATGATGTTGGCGATATAAGAGGAAGGTCTATATACCTTATTCTCTTCAAACCTGTAGCTCCATCAAGCTCAGCCGCCTCTGTTACTGATTTAGGGATATTCTGCAATCCGCCAAGGAAAAGCACGGCAGTGTACCCGATGTTCTTCCATATCAAGATTACCGAAAGCACAGGAAGCGCTGTCTCAGGCTCGTTGAGCCATCTCTTTCCCTCCCCTCCAAGTGCCTCGATAATCGTGTTCACAAGTCCATACTGGGGATTATACAGGAAAAGCCATACAGCAGACATCGCGACCATCGATGTAACCATTGGCGTGATATATATAGTTCTGTAAACAACATTGGCCTTGGAAGGCTTGCGGATAAGAAAAGCAAGCACAAAACCGATGGCCATTGAGAATGGTATGATAATCAAAGCATAGAGAAATGTATTCAGCACGCTCTGCCAGAACTCTTCGGACAGGAACATCTCAGAATAATTTCTCAGTCCTATGAATTTTCTCGGGAAAATGAGATTCCACGAGGTAAAGCTATTATACAGACTTGCAAATAGCGGATATATGACAAAAGCAATGAGGAGAACTGCTGCGGGCAGGATGAAAAAATAGCCCGCCACATTCTCCATCAAAGCTCTATATGTTTTTTCCTTCATTATTTCTCCTAAGGTAAGCTGTGAGCAGATCAGGGAAATTGACAGTCATACCATCAACCCCGGAGAGGGAAGCATGTATCATCAAATCCATATCCTTAACGCCCCAGGCTCTCACTCTCAGCCCCTTTTCATGTGCATACGCTGTAAGCGATGGCGTAATAAGATCCGCACGTGGACAAATTTCATTCATTCCATCATCCACAAGCCTCTTTATCTCATCATGAGAGAAGTTGGATGTAAGATACCCAAGCTTAGGTTCCAAGTGCGCTTTTCTTATTTCAAGAATGCTTTCATACGAAAAAGAGGTAATCTCATATGTCATACCTGCATGACTGATGATCTCATCATAAGCATCAAGCGCAATCCCCTTTCCTTTTATCTCCAGCGCGAGATGCATTCCAAGCCTTGTGCCATACTCAGAAAGGAAATCATCAAGGCGAACAATCCTCGTTCCTCTGTACTGCTCACCCTTCCAGATTCCAAGATCATATTCCAGTAGCTCTTTATAAGTAAGTTCCTCTACAGCTTCACCTACCCCTGCAACCCTCTCAAGGGTATCATCATGAAAAAGAACAAGAATGCCGTCTTTCGTCCTCCGGATATCGGTTTCGATACCATCAGCGCCCATTTCGATACCAAGATTGAATGCGGGAAGTGTATTTTCAGGGACATACGATGATGCCCCCCTATGTGCGTAATTAACCATAGTTATCAGTAATAATCGTTATAGAAATCATCAACAGTCTTCTGGAAATCCTTCAGCAACGCAGGGATATCAGCATTAGGATCTGTCTCAACCTTGCTAAGGATATCCATCGTCTCCTGCCAGATTGTCGAATCGGCTACGTTCACAGGCTGTGGATAGATATTCTCAGAGCTCTCGATACTGACTTCTCTAAGAGGCTCCGAAGCGATGAGATTCTTAATCTCCTCTGACTCCATGAAAGAAGTCCTGATTGGAAGATAACCCTTCATGATGTTTGTAAGGCTTCCATCGAGGGAGATGAGATATGTAATCCATTTGATCGTAGCCTCAAGCTCTTTATCATCATCGGTCGCGAAAAGACCAATTGAGTTTCCGCCAAGAGCTGTGTATGTACCAGGGAATGGAGCAACGCCAAGCCTGAAGCTGCAGCTGCCCTGAAGCTGGGAAAGGTTTGCACTGGATGTCACAAACATGGCAGTAAATCCATTCTTGAAATCCTCAAGGCTTGTGCTGTGCTGGTTAGAAGGCATCGATTTATCCTCGAATACCATTTTGTGGATTCCATTGAATACAGTAAGATACCCTTCGTTATCAACAGAAGCTTCGCTATCGGAAATTATTATAGTTGCACCTTCATCCCATGCCCATGGCTGGATATACCACGCAGTATCGGAGTTGAAGTTGAATCCGTACACATCAGTCTTTCCATCTCCGTCTTTATCGAGCGTGAGAGCTTTTGCGACAGCTGGAATCTCCTCGAAATGCTTAGGAACTTCAAGCCCATACTCCTCAAAGAGGTCCGCATTGTAATAAAGGACAGGCACGCTGCTTGAATAAGGGATGCAAACACGCTTTCCATCATAGATGAACCTTCCCCAGAAAGCCGGCATGATATCATTAAGGGATTCCTCAGGAAGATAGTCCTCAATAACAAGAAGCTTACTGCTCTCGTACATTTCCGGAATTCCATGCCTCTGTCCCACGATGCCAGCATTTGGGAGGGAATTGGAAGCAATTGCTGTCATATATTTTGTATAAAGATCATCGTAATCTCCGCCTACCGCTTCATTTACGACATCAATGTCAGGATTAGCAGCTTCGAAGGCCGCCTCTTCCTTTGAAAAATCATCAAACGTTCTGTGCCAGAAAACAATCTGTGTTTTCCCATCATCAGATGATTCTGCCGACCCATTTGCAAATGCAAATGTACATGTGAGTAATGCGAGAACCAACGCAAGTACAATCTTCTTACTCATTAATTCCTCCGAATAAGCAGCAGATATAATTCTCTGCTGCCATTATCCTTACATGGAATTGTTAATGAATTTGGTACGTTACTTTGATTTCTGTTTAAATTTCAGTATCGTAGTATTTAATTCAGGATTATATTCGTGTTAAATCAAGCACCTTGGCAAACATAGAAGCGGAAGGGAAAATCGTATAATATAATCAAGCTGCATAAACTCTGCACACTCCGGTGGAGCTGATTCAAGAAGCCATTCTTTCTGAATTGAGGAGAGTTCACAATTTCACTATGGATATCAGGGAAGTAAAGGAAAGAGAGCCAAGCCTTATAGGGAAACTCATTGAAGTCTGGGAATCCTCTGTGAGAGAAACACATCTGTTTCTTTCCAATGATGAGATTCTCAGCATAAAGAATTATGTTCCAGAGGCTCTGAAGAATGTCGAACACCTTATAATCGCTGAAGAAGAGGAGCCTGTCGCATTCATGGGTATTGAGAATGAATCATTAGAAATGCTTTTCATTGCAGCTTCAGAACGTGGAAAAGGTATAGGAAGGCGTCTCATTCAATATGGTTTTGACAACTTCCACATAAATAAAGTTGCTGCAAATGAGCAGAATCCACAGGCTATAGGCTTCTATGAGCATATGGGTTTCCATACATACAAGCGCACAGATCATGATGAGCAGGGAAATCCCTACCCACTGCTTTATATGTGTATTTAAACTGATTACCAACGCGCCAATTGCAAACACTTCCTTATCTTGAAGGAATTTCAGAGTGGCTAGGCTTTGTCTTGTCGGGTCAAGAGTTCCACCTGACTTTATCATATGCATCGAACTGTGGAGCACAACCTCACCACCCTATAGCGGATGGAGGCTGAGTAGTTATATTGGCTCAAAGAGAATCATCACAGCCCCTGCCATTCTTGCATATTCCGATTTCGGATACGTCTCAATCAGTGCACGGAACACATCGCGGGAGGCAACCTTGTCACCATCCGCCAACAGTAATCGTCCTATTCCAAAAAGCGCTTTAGGTGCAAGACCTGATAATTGTCCGCCTATATCATATACAACTTGGTACAAGTATCGCGCTAATGTACGATTCCCAGCATTCTCTGCCGATACCGCAGCGTTAAATACTGCCAAGGGAACAAGATACCCATTTGCAACATCGGTAACACGCAAGTACATAGTCATAGCCTCAACATATCGTTTTGCATCAAAGAGCACATCACCAGCAAGCATCAAGGACTTCCCTCGAACGTAAGACCAAACTGGTACTGATTCGGAAAGCTCTTCGGCCTTTGTGATAAATACATCTACATCTGTGACTTTCTCTGCTTCTTGTTCGATATTCACAAGCCAATCCATCGCATCCATCGACCGATCAATAGCCTCTCTGATAATCGGAAGACATACGACACTAGGTTCACAATGGCGCAATACGCTTTCAGATTCCTCCGAGGATAACGTCTCCCCATTCATTTCACCTGATAGCCCTGAATACTCGGTTCCCCACTCTCCCCCAATAATATGATGTTTTTCCGTTCCTGATACGGAAAGAGAATAGTCATACCGATCAGATTCTGCCTCTATGAGATGATGGATTACGATGCCATACTCGCTGACACTCTGAACCCTTGAAATCATCGTAACATCAATATTTTGTTCGATTTCGCTAAGCCCTGCTGGAGTATCGACAAAAATCCTATAATCTGCAGAAGCTTGTAAAGTCATCGCATAGTCCTCAATGTCCCTCTTGACGCTAAATATTCCTTCAGACTCTATGCTTTTGGCCTTATTGAGATAAGATTCCCTCGATGCTTCGTGTGTAATATACGATGGAATAAGTTCATCAGCATTAGCACGGATTATAGCCTGATTTACCACGCTGTTATCGGTACCATTATTATCGAAATTGGTACTATCATGAAACAAAACATAATCGCCATCCTCAATTAGAGATACAACACTAAGAGCATTCTGTATAGAATCGGCAATTTCACCAATAAAAGCGGACGCTGTAAGAGGAATAGTCAACGTAAGAATAATGATTGCTGAAAGGATTCTTCTCATAAACCCATTCTACCACATCTGTCGGTTATAGAATTTTCAAGAAACACCTATAGGACTCCTGCCTCTGGGAAGATGTACATCATACGCATATCAATCGAAATTAAGAACAAGTTGGCTACAGGTTCGCCTGCCTCAGCACTGATAACGATGAATATGCAGAGGCAACGATTACGCAGATGAACCTGATTGCTAAATACATGCCATCACGCCTTGAGATGAATGATGCAAACAAACGGATATAGGAGGTAGTTCAAAATATTGTCAAATATGCGAACATACCAAAAGAGGCAAGATTACAGCTCTGTATCACCTATCCAGAATATTTCTTTCGAGGGGACTTATAATCAATCTCTAAGGCTTGTAGCAATACAGGATGCAACCAAAAAAGGAAATGCACCACTAGCATTACGATTAGAAGAAACAGCACCTGTTTCTGGATGGCTGTTTTCTTTCGCATAATCTACAATTCAAAAAATTACGTAAGATTCTTTTATTGTATGGTTTTCTTGATCCTAAAAGATTCTGATTCAGTAGCTATATATGGCAAGAATTCCTCTGTTTACTTTGCAGATAATCAGGTTCAATAACAAAATACAGAAACAAGATTATAACTTCATAAGTTATTTCTTTGGTTTATTTAAATTAACTATTTTGTTAGCCATGATTATCTTCATGGTATTATATAGTCATGATCAGAAGAGCCAGATTCAGAGGAACATGGTATCCATATGACAAGGAAAGCCTTGATGAAATAATAGGTCCATTGAATACAAATGGAGAGTATCGCATAGCGGTCCTTCCTCATTCAGGACTTGTTTTCAGCGGTGCTCTGATTAGAAGCTTCTTTGAGAGAATTCCGAAAGGAATTTCCCATGTTATCATCCTGTCTCCATCACATTACTATCCGATTCCAGCTTCCAGAATAGCCGTTTCAGAGTTTACAGAATCTGAAACTCCATATGGGAACATAAAAACGAATAAGCTAGACATAGAGGGAAGCTTTGTGAATGACGATGTGATTGCGGCAGAGCATGGAATTGAAATGTTCCTGCCATTTATCGGGAAGCTTGGATTCTCTGTGTCATATGGAGTTATAAGCACACTGAGAAAGCCTGAAGATTCAAAGATAATCGCAGAGAATCTTCTTCCTTTGATTAATGATAATACACTGCTCATTGCCTCATCTGATTTCACTCACTATGGATCAAGGTTCGGTTACACACCATACCCAAGCAATGCAAAAGCGATGACTGTGCAGCATGACAGAAAATGCGCCGCTCTCCTCGCAACAGGAGATGGATGCAGAGCATATGGAGAATATTCGCATTCTACAATCTGCGGCATAGCTCCTGCTTCGATTGCTGCAGAGCTTTCGGGACTCTTAGGAATGGAAGGAGAATCAGGAGATGGCTACACCTCTTCTGATATCTACCCAGATGGAGATGATGATTTCGTATCATACAGGACTGTATTCTGGAGGAAGAATGAATAAGGCGGAACAGCAGAAGCTTCTTCGAATTGCAAGAAGATCAATAGAGAGTGCATTCACAGGTGATGTCATCGAGATTGAGAAGACAGATCTGAGACGAGGCGCGTTTGTGACACTCAACAAAGGAGGGAATCTAAGGGGCTGTATAGGATACCTTACAGGAATCGAACCCTTGTATCTCGAGATATTCAACCTCGCCCGTGCAGCGGCTTTTGATGATTACCGCTTTCCACCTCTGAGAAAAGAAGAGCTTAATGAGATTGAAATCGAGATCTCTGTCCTGACAGAACCGGAGGAAATAGAAAGCCTCGATGAATTCATACTTGGGCGGGATGGAATCATAATGAGATGCGGAAATAACAAGGCGGTATTCCTTCCGCAGGTTGCTGATGAGACAGGCTGGAGCAAAAGCGAGATGCTCTCCGCTCTTTCCCTGAAAGCTGGCCTCGATAGCAATGCATGGCAAAGAGAAGAAGCACGATTCAGCACATTCCAGGCGGAGGTATTCAGTGAAAGCAAGGTGTGATTTCTGTTTCCGCTCCTGCGTAATCGAGGAAGGGAACTATGGCTGGTGCCGTGTCAGGAAGAACGAGAATGGAAAGATAATCAGCCCATACTACGGGATCATCCCAGCAATTGCTGTAGATCCAGTGGAGAAGAAACCGCTTTATCATTTTCTTCCAGGAACCTCTACCCTCTCCTTCGGAGCTTCAGGCTGTAATCTTTCCTGCGATTTCTGCCAGAACTGGGAATTAAGTCAGGAGGTCAGGAAAGGTTCTCGGATAAATCCGGATGAGGCAATTCAATATGCCCTTGAGAATGATATCCCATCAATAAGCTTCACCTACTCCGAGCCTCTTGTCTGGCAGGATTATATGCTTAGCCTTGCAGCGAAAGCAAAAAATACGGGACTGAGGACTATCATGGTATCGAACGGAAGCTTCAGCAGTGATTCCCTTAAGCGCATCATCCCATATATCGATGCTTATAATATAGACGTTAAGGGAGATGGAGATTTCTACAAGACTATCTGCCATGGCCTATTAGATCCCGTGCTTGATGCAGTGGGAGAAATAGTAAGGCAAGGAAAGCACATTGAAATCACAACAATGATAGTAGAGGGAATCCATACTCCTGAGATGATCAGGGAAATCGGAAAAGAGCTTTATGAGAGAGGAGTTCAGGTGTGGCATCTTTCACGCTTCTTTCCCCAATATAAAATGAATAATAGAAAACCAACTTCGGAATTATATCTTTTTAAAATTATAGAAGTCGCAAGGGAATCAAAGATACCTTACATCTACCCAGGGAACAGCTATCTGAAAGCTGAGAATAGCTGTCCCTGCTGTGGTAAGGAAATCGGGATACCACCCCGCTCAGGTGAGTGCCCCCACTGCGGCGAGCGAATATATGGCGTTTGGTTCTGATTTCTCTTTCTTTGCGAAAATTGCATTTTTAAAAGCCTTGAGCTCATCGCGAAGGAGGATATTCCCATCCTCAATCATAAAATCATCAGGAAGACAGATCCATGTCGCATCATGGTAGTTATTCCTGCACTTGGGCTTCTTCATTGAGGAAAGACGCTGAGCATAGAGACGCATCGAAATCTTTCCCTCATCAATCCTCCAGAACTCCACGAAGCTTGTCTTCACAGGCATGAGTCCTAGCTCATCATGTCCTGCCCTTGCAGCTCCATCCTCCTCTCTTTCATCCTCATTAAGAGAAACTGTTGGTATCGTAAATGTATAAGCCCTGCCAAGTATGGCGTTCACTCTTCTTCTGGCGAGAAGCACCCATATGTTTCCATTCATGTCGGTAGTCCAGAAGAGAGTTCCAGCTCTCCTGCAATCAATGGACTGTGTAATACTACTAAGATCCATGTGCACCTCCTGACTATAATTTAGCCATGAAAGGTGTGAAGATGGGTAAAGTCCATGTGTATTTAGATGAAGATGAGATGAGCCACGGAAAAATCCGTGGCTCAGAGATTGAATGCATTTTCTATCAGAAAGCAACTGAGATAGATGGTACAATCCAGAGTCCTGCAGCAGACTTATCTGTTGCATAGTAGTTATCATCATAAGCATATGATGTACCGCCACCATATTCGATTCCAAGCTTGTATGTAACATTGGACATTGTATAGCCTACATCTCCTCCGATATACCAGGAATCAGCGAACTCTGAGAGGTTGTACGCACCGAAGTAAACATCAAGAAGCATGTTCTCTACTGCTGTGATATCAACACCTGTGTAGAGGAAGTGCTCAGTTCTGTCATTGCCATATGTCTTGAGACCATACTGTGCTTCAAAGCCTACTGCATCGAATGCGCCGTAAACAGCTGCTGCGAAGATGTTGTTGTTAAGATCAAACTGATACTTCTCGGAAAGACCTACACCAAGGCTGAAATCAAGACCGATAAGTGTTGCAAGATCCACATTAGCAGATGCTCCGAAGATACCATTGCCATAGTCTCCTGTTGCATTTGTATCAACACCAGAGTCTGTAACATCTCCCTTGAGAGCATATGTTGCGGATACTGCAAGACCATCGAGAGGCTTTACAAGAGCAGATACCATGAGGTCACCTTCTTTAGCTCCGAGATGAGCAAAGCTGTCCTCAACATCATCTACTGTCGAAGGAGAACCTCCGATCATCAAATCGAAAATATCTGAATAACCAACATTGAGGGCGACTTTAAGACCGCCATCTGCTGTTCTGATTCTATCGAGGTTCTTCTGCATGCTATATGCTCTGAGACCTGTAAGACGATCATTTGCATAGAAGCTGAGATCAACTGACCAGTCGGTTGTTGCTCCGAATGCAGCTGCGATGGACTTTGCAAGATCAACTGTGATGTCACCTGAAACCTCACCTGACTCATCAGTTACCATAGCGCCTTCGAGTGTAATCTTCCAGATTCCGTTATCATCACCGATACCGAGGTTAAGAGAAGTTGTATTTGTATCCTCTCCATCATCACCCATGATATGGTTTCTCCAGACATCCTCACGATTGTTGTACTGGAAAGCATAACCTGCTGTAAGTGAGCCAGAGAAATCCACTGCAGCCGAGACAGCAGATAGAGCCATCGCGAGAACAAGCAGTGACACAATTAGCTTTTTCATCATTGATTCTCCCTTGTTTGTTAGGTTATTTCAATTTTCCGATGCCACTATATAGCCCATACGACCCAAATCTGGGCTGACTGTGGATAGTAGAAAATGAAATCTGGAGAATGTGTGATTAACATGAAGATGATTTATCAGAGTCACTCTCTATGCTAAGCTGTCGCCATGAAATTCCTAATTGCTTCAGATATTCATGGTTCAGCTAGCAGTGCTGAGAGAATCAGCGAAATATATGGAAATGGCAACTTCAGCAAGCTTCTGCTTCTTGGAGACCTTCTCTATCATGGTCCAAGGAATGACCTTCCTGAATCATATAATCCCAAGGAAGTTATAAAAACGCTCTCAGAGCTTAAAGATGAAATCATAGCGGTGAGGGGCAACTGCGAAGCTGAAGTCGATCAGATGGTTCTGCCATTTTCCGTGCTTTCAGAAAGCGCCATAGTCTTTGCAGATAACTTGACCCTTTTCATGACACATGGACATATCCACACACCGGAAAAGCATCCGGGAGGGATTGATGCATTTCTCTCGGGACACACCCACATTCCAGTGCTGGAGATAAAAGATAAGGTTCTCTACCTCAATCCAGGCTCCGTATCGATTCCGAAAGGAGGATTCCCTCCTAGCTATGCAATCTGGGATTACCCTGAAATCAGGATAATTTCATTACTGGACAGCAAACCTATCTTCACTCTGACGCTGGAAGAGTAAGAGTCACAGAGACAATACCATCTTTCTCACCGATATGGACGCTTCCGCCCTCAAGCTCCATTATCTGGTAAACGATAGGAAGACCAAGGCCAGAGCCCCCTGCGGTTCTTGATGCATCGCCTCTTGCCCATGGCTCGAAGAACTGCGGGAGAGGATTCGGCAGATGTCCTTCATTCCGGACTATTATTGTTACATTATTTCCGGTCTTCTCGATTTCAGAGCTTATTTCGCCTCCACTCTTATAAGCTTCAGCATTGAGAAGCACTTCCTTAATTGCCCTGTTCACAAGAGCAGGATCTGCTGTAACAAAGGCGTCTGCTTCAGGAATAGAGAAGCCAAGATTATTCTCATCCGAAGCCTCCAGAAGAAGGGACTTAACAGAGACTCGCATGTTATTCACCTTCACATCGGGAGAAAGGAGATAGGAGTAATACGCTACAGACTGGATTCTCTGCATAAGGGTATCATTCTCCTTCTTCATGCTCTCAATAAGGTTGATATCAATCGGAAAGACTCCATCGATAGCTCCATTCAGAAGGATATTAAGACTTGTCACAGGAGTATTGAGATCATGGGATATGTTTCTGATCCATTCCTTTCTCGATTTCTGATGTCTTGAAAGGTCCTTTCCTAAAGCTGTGATCGACTCCGCGATCTCTGCCATCTCCTCAGTATTCTGCTTCGGAAGATTCACATCGAAATAGCCTCGGGAAAGATGTGTAAGAGCCTGCTGTATCTCCTTTACGCTCCTAGCGTTCTTCTTTGAGACAACTGCTGCAAGGATTACAGAGACGATGAGAGCGAACGGCAAAGATATAATGAAAGCAAGAAGAAGCTCCTTTGTCGCGAAAAGCGTCGGAGCGTAGTAATCTATCCTGTAAACCAGGACATCGATATATCCAACAGTCTCATTGTTTGCCTCGATTTTTATTGTCCCCGCGATATCCTGATCAGCGACAATTGAAGGCAGGGATACCCTCATATCCTTCTCATCTGTCGCTTCGGAGAGCGAGACGACAAGAGGAAGAGGAGTTTCTGAAAGGGTTGTAATGGAAAGGATATACTTAGCTGCAGGTATATCTCGCTCATCATATGTGATTGAATCCTCATATGAGAGCTTCAAGCGTCCCTGGGGAATTGGAAAAGAAACATTCTCTTCCTGCTCTGGAGACGGCATCTGAACACCCGCAGGAGATGCCCCTAGAGATAAAAGATAATGACCTTCCGCATCCCTTATCAGAATGCCTGAGATTCTCTCCGTCGCCTTCGATACCATGACATTCATGACACTATCGGTATCCTCAATATTCCCGATAGCGTTTCGCAGGGATGCTATGAATTCCTCGAAAACAAGATCCTTCCAGCTATTCGCGAGATGCCAGTTACCGGCAAAAAGCACCATGCACTGCATGAATATGATAGCAAATGCAATGAGTACTATCGAAAGGAAAAGCCGGAAGAACTGATGACGCATTCTTATGCCTTCTTACCAGAAAAACGATAACCATAGCCACGGACTGTATCAATCCAGGAACCTGGCTTCAGCTTCGCTCTTATATTCTTGATGTGGGTATCAACAACTCTCTCATAGCTTTCGAAGCTGTAATCGAAGCACTCCTCCAGTATCTGGGAACGAGTAATCAGATTAGGGGCATTCGAAGCAAGATAGAAGACTATTCTCCATTCAGCTGCTGTAAGGGAGATTGGAGTCCCGTTTATGGAGAGAACATGCTCGTTATCATCTATTACAAGAACATTGTCCTCATCCTTATATGTATAGACGTTGTCATTGGAGGTATCGCTCTCATCTATTCTCCTGAATAGGGCCTGTATTCTGAGAACGAGCTCCTTTGGACTGAATGGCTTTGAGATATAATCATCGGCACCAAGCTCAAAACCGAGAATCCTGTCAGACTCCTCGGTCCTTGCTGTAAGGAAGATGACAGGAAGACGAGGATAGCGCTGCTTCATCTCCTTCACGAACGTGAATCCATCCCCATCTGGAAGCATGACATCCTGAATAAGAAGATCAGGAACGCGGCTCTCAAAAGCAGTCCTGACTTCCTCTATGTTCTTCTGCCCAACAGCCTCATATCCTGAGATTGCAAGGTACTGGACAACACCATTCCTGATTACATCATGATCCTCAACAACATATACCAGTTTCATGTCTCTGAGTTTCTCGTAATGTTATGGAGTTGGCAATAAACCAAGCTCAAACTACACACGAAAAACAGAAAAAGAAGCGTAGCTTCATTTACGGATAGGAGAACCCCTGAAACGATAGCCATATCCTCGCACAGTCTCTATCCATTCCACATTGCAGGCCCCGAGTTTTGCTCTTATGTTCTTTATATGCGTATCGATTATCCTGTCATAGCTTTCAAGGCTTTCAGGAAAGCATGATTGCAGGAGCTGCAATCGTGAAACAAGACTGCCAGCATTCCCGATAAGATGTGAAAGTATCTTCCACTCCGATGCCGTGAATCTTATCTCCTTTCCATTGACAGAAGCAGTATGAGCATCCCAGTTGATCGAAAACACCTGATTTCTCAGATACCAAACAGATTCAGGGGATACATTTCTCCTTCTCCTTCTGAGAATGGCTATAACACGAAGCGTCACTTCCTTCATGGAATAAGGTTTTCCGACAAAATCATCACATCCAAGCTCGAAACTCATGATTCTATCGCTCTCACTTTCCCTCTGGGAAGCAACCATTATAGGAAGTGAGTAGCGTACATGAGTTCGTCTTAGGAACTGAAAACCATCGCCATCTGAGAAATCCAACTCCATTATCAGGAAATCCGGAAGAAGTTTCTGCATAGCCTTTCCAAGATCCGCAAGAAGGGAAAACCCCTCGACAGAGAAACCTTGGACAGAAAAGTATTGCTGAAGCTTCAGCCTTGTTTCTGAATCCGGGTCAGCTATATAGATATAAGCCATCAAAAAGCAGATACTGCTGAAAAACTCCATAATCAATAAAAAGGAATAAAAATACACAAAAATAGGAGGATAATCATCTTTCTCCTGTGATTCTTCACTATTAAAACACTATATTGCAAGGAAAAATCCATCATAATCCACAAAGAATACAATCAACTGCGTGAAGCTGACACACTTGTTCCTTATAGATACAAAAGGTTGTATCATCAATGCGTGAAACGATCGTGGCTCGGAAATGGATTTGCCGTTGTGATATATCTAACTGCAATTGCACTATCTCTGCTCTCCCTCTCTGCAGGTGGAGATATCCTTACAATCGAGACAGAAAACGGAACATTCGCCTATTCGCTTAATGAGAATGGAATACATTCATTCGATGGACCATTAGGCATTACAGAGATAGAAATCAAAGACGGGAAAGCCAGGGTCATCTCCTCTCCTTGCAGAAATGGCCTCTGCATGAAAGCGGGCTGGTCAAATACACTATGCTGTCTGCCAAACAGAATCATAGCAACTACCAATTCCCCAGAAGGAGGCGTGGATGCTATCTCGGGATAGAATAAGCCGCCTTGCTGCTCTCTCGCTTTTCTTGAGCGCCGTAGAGCTCTTCATACCAAGATTCCTTCCATTCTTCAGGCTGGGGCTTTCAAATATACCAATATTGATGGCACTAGACCTGAATCCGCTCTCATTCCTTGCGCTCTGTGTCATAAAAGGAATCGGAACAAGCTACACAGCTGGCAATCTATTCTCGGTCTTCGCAATAATCTCACTGCTGCAATCAATATGTTCAGGACTAGTTATGTATGGTACTGCCAGAGTATTCAAGAGCGGTATATCACGCTATGGAGTCTCACTCTTTGGAGCTTTGACAAGTACATTGGTGCAGATAGCACTTGCCGCGCTCTATGCAGGAAGAGGAACCATTGCATTCCTTCCCATAATGCTTATCCTCTCATTCCCTGCTGCTATTCTGACAGCTTATCTTTCGGAGAAAATTCCAGAGCCTGATGCAAAAATTCCTGAGATGAGCGGAGAGAAAGAATCGAGGCTTGCTATCATTCTCTTCATCCTTTCCAGCGCTGCCATGATGATGACAACCGAAATCATATTGCTCCTTCCATCTCTTGCGCTAGCTTTTATTCTGCAATATCTCACAGGAAGGAAAATAAAGCTTCTTCCTCATCTTTCTATGCTTCTTTTCATGGTGCTATCATCACTACTTGTTCCGCATGGGAAGGTACTGTTCTCTATCTTTTCCTACCCTGTGACTGAAGGCTCACTTGCAGATGGCATTTCAAAAGGATTGAGGCTCTCTGGAGGAGTTGCCCTTTCTCAGGCATTCTCCACTATGAGAACCCCTGGAACTGGCATTATCGGTAAATCTATTTCCATATTCACAATGCTTTTATCATCATTTCGGAACACCACGGGAAGTCTCTGGTCACGATTCCTCGAGGCTTTACATTCTGACAACACGCAAAATAACAGAAAAGAGCAAGTTAATATTCCAATTTTCACATTAATATCTCTTTCTGTAATTATAATTGCACTGGCAATTACTGATTGCGTCTTTTTCTGAAAGCATTTATCTTTTTTCTTGGATGCAGATTGACACTCATCAGTGATTTAACTATAAATCTTTATCGATAAGAAAGGAGCAATTTATGGCAGAAGTCAATGAACTCTTTCCTGGACAGCTCGAACTCCAGGAGATGATCGAGAGAACAAAACGTGCCCAGCTTATTTATGCTAACTTCCCGCAGGAGAAAGTCGATGAGATTTTCCGTCAGGCGGCTATTGCAGCTAACAATGCACGAATCCAGCTTGCTATCGATGCTGTCGAAGAGACAGGAATGGGAATCATCGAGGACAAGGTAATCAAGAACCACTTCGCTGCTGAGTATATCTTCCATAAATATAAGGATGAGAAGACATGCGGTATCATCGAGAGCGACAAGGCTTTCGGTATCGAGAAGATCGCAGAGCCTAAGGGAGTTATCTGCGGAATCATTCCTACAACAAATCCTACATCTACAGCTATCTTCAAGTCACTCATCGCTCTGAAGACAAGAAACGCTATCATTTTCTCACCACACCCGAGAGCAAAGAAGTGTACATGCGATGCTGCTCGCCTTGTTCGCGATGCCGCAGTTGCCGCAGGTGCACCTGAGGATATCATCAACTTCATCGAGGAGCCTTCAATGGAGAAGACAGATTACCTGATGAAGCATCCTCTTATTAACCTCATTCTTGCGACAGGTGGTCCTGGCATGGTCAAGTCAGCATACTCCTCTGGAAAGCCAGCTATCGGAGTAGGCGCTGGAAATACTCCTGCCCTTCTCGACAAAAATTGCGATATCAAGATGGCAGTTGCATCCATTCTCATGTCCAAGACATTCGACAATGGTGTTGTCTGTGCTTCCGAGCAGTGTGTAGTTGTACATAAGGATATCTATTCAGAGGTAAAGAAGGAGTTCAAGGAGCAGGGAGCTCACTTCCTTTCAAAAGAGGAGCTTTCACTTCTCGAGCCAATCATCCTCGACCCGAAGAGGGGTTCTGTCAACCCGAAGATCGTAGGACAGCCAGCTTATAAGATTGCTGAGATTGCAGGCTTCAAGGTACCGGAATCAACAAAGGTCCTTATCGGAGAGGTAAAGAGAGTTGCTGCAGATGAGCCATTTGCTCACGAAAAGCTCTCCCCTGTTCTCGGTATGTACTCATGCAACAACTTCGGAGAAGGTGCCGCAATGTGCGCAGAGCTTATCGCTCTCGGTGGATTCGGTCATACATCAGTTCTCTACTGCGATGAAAAAGAGCAGGATAAGATCGATGCATATGGCAAGGCTGTAAAGACAAGCCGTATCCTTATCAACATGCCAGCATCACAGGGTGCTATCGGAGATATCTACAACTTCCGTCTCGAGCCATCCCTCACACTCGGCTGCGGAAGCTGGGGAAACAACTCAATTTCCGAGAACGTCGGTCCGAAGCATCTTCTGAACATCAAGACAGTTGCAGAAAGGAGGGAAAACATGCTCTGGTTCAAGCTTCCACCTAAGGTATATTTCAAGTATGGTTGTCTTCCTGTTGCACTTCAGGAGCTTGAGAACAAGAAGAGAGCTTTCATCGTTACAGACAGCTTCCTCTTCTCCTCTGGTATGATCGATCGCCTCACAGAGACACTCAACCAGATGGGAGTAGAGACAGAGGTATTCCATCAGGTAAAGCCAGACCCGACACTTGGAACTATCAACACAGCTATGGAGCTCATCAACGCTTTCAAGCCAGATGTATTCATCGCAGTTGGCGGTGGTTCTCCAATGGATGCCGCAAAGATCATGTGGCTTCTCTATGAGCACCCAGAGGTAAGCTTCGAGGGTCTTGCTCTCAGATTCATGGATATCCGCAAGAGAATCTATGCATTCCCGAATATGGGCAAGAAGGCTGAGCTTGTATGTGTCCCTACAACATCAGGAACAGGTTCTGAGGTAACACCATTTGCTATCATCACTGATGAGACAACAGGCATGAAGTGGGCTATCGCAGATTACGCTATCACACCGACAATGGCTATTGTGGACAGCGAGCTTGCAATCGGACAGCCAAAGGGACTTACAGCTTCCTGCGGTATCGATGTTCTCACACACGCTCTCGAGTCACTCGTATCCTCGATGTGCACAGACTTCACAGCACCGCTTTCACTTGAAGCAGCAAGAATCATCTTCAAGTATCTGCCACGCGCATATGCTGACGGAACAGACAAGAAGGCAAGAGAGAAGGTACACGACGCAGCTACAATGGCTGGTATGGCATTCGCAAATGCATTCCTCGGTGTATGCCACTCAATGGCTCACAAGCTTGGAGCTGCTTTCCATGTTCCACATGGAATGGCTAACGCTCTCCTGCTTACAAATGTTATCCGCTTCAATGCTAACGATACACCTACAAAGCAGGCTGCGTTCCCACAGTATGAGTATCCATCAGCAATTTCACGCTATGCTCGTGCTGCTGATTACATCTCCATGGCTCTTAACGACACAAAGAATACAGATTATGTCGTTACGACACCTAAGATGACAATGGAAGAGAAGGTACAGGTACTTATCGATGGTATCGAGAAGCTCAAGAAGGAGCTTGGAATTCCTGCTTCCATCAAGGAATGGGGAGTTGATGAGGCAGAGTTCCTCGCACAGGTCGATGAGCTTTCAGTAAAGGCATTCGATGACCAGTGCACAGGTTCCAACCCACGCTACCCACTGATCAGTCAGATCAAGCAGCTCTACCTCGATTCCTACTATGGAAGAGAGTGGAAGGAAACAAACTGACACAATCGCCCGGCTTCATCTGAGGCCGGGTTTCTTCTTGCTTTCAAAAGAGCTAAAGTAAGGTTATGAACGCCCAAGCTAAACGATACCTTACCCTCTTTCTCTCAACATTCGAGATAAGCGCTTTCACATTCGGAGGCGGCTATGTGATCATTCCACTGATGAGGAAGAAATTCGTCGGGAAACTTGGCTGGATCGATGACTCGGAGATGCTGGATATGACAGCAATAGCCCAGTCAGCTCCCGGCCCGATAGCCGTTAATGCTGCTATCCTCATCGGCTACAAGACAGGAGGAGTATTCGGAGCGATTCTGAGCATACTTGGAGCAGTGCTTCCTCCACTTATCATAATCTCAGTAATTTCCCTGTTCTATCAGACATTCAGGGGCAATAAATATGTCTCACTGGTTATGTCTGGAATGAGTGCTGGAGTTGCCGCGGTTGTCCTTGATGTCGTCATCTCAATGACAGGAGATGTCATAAAGACGAAGAGAGTCCTTCCCACTGCGATGCTTGTAGCTGTATTCATACTAGCCTACTTTTTTGATGTCAGCGTTATCCTGCTTATTATCGCATCTGGGGTGGTTGGTTATATAGATGGAGTCTTCACGAAGAGGAGGAATGCAAAATGATCTACCTCCAGCTTCTTTGGAGCTTTATCCAGATAGGACTTTTCAGTATAGGCGGCGGATATGCTGCAATGCCTCTTATACAGCATCAGGTTGTAGATCTTCATGGATGGCTGTCGATGCAGGAATTCTCTGATATCATCACGATATCACAGATGACACCAGGCCCGATTGCAATAAACAGTGCCACATTCGTCGGCATCCAGATAGCGGGGATTCCTGGAGCGCTTGTCGCTACATTCGGCTGTGTCCTCCCATCCTCGATAATAGTAATGACGCTCGCTTTCATCTACTACAAGTACAAAGGCCTCGATGCTATACAGAGCGTGCTGAAAGGACTCAGGCCCGCTGTTGTTGCCATGATAGCTTCCGCAGCCCTTTCACTTACAGCCATGGCTCTCTGCGGCGGGAGCGAATTCACAGAGAATATAGACATAACAAACGCAGTTATTCTAATAGCTGCTCTGATAATCCTGAGAAAATGGAAGCTCAATCCAATAATCGTTATGGTGCTTTCAGGACTGGCAGGGCTTATCGCAGGGCTCTGAGAGAGGATGTGAACACCTGCCCTGTCTTCTCTCCGTTCTTTGCAGAGTATTCATTTATCCTGATTTCATTTTCCAAGGTATCTATCTCGACAACATACCATGAACCTTTGCTTTCATATGGAACATCACGTCCATGTTCAGCTGCGGCATTGAACTCCGCCATATCATCAGCGAATCTGTACAGGATATTTCCTTTATGATTATGCCCAGTGAAAATCATTGAGACCCCATACTCATCCATTAACCTGTAAAGCATATTGGCTTCTTCCGGATCTATTCCGAATATTGCAAGCGTCTGGTCAAATCTTCCACCGCTTGCAACACTGCCATGGGCAATGAAGATTTTATAAGGGCTTTCATCTTCTCTGAGAGCTTCTTCAAGATACAACAGCTGTTCCAATCCAAATGTCCTTTTAGAGTTATCGAGCTTATAGATTGAGAGAGGACCATAGACATATCTCATCATCCTGACACACTCATGTCCAGGTCGAAGGGAGGAGAAGAATCTATCAAAGGACTCTCCTGTCTCAGCGTGTAGCTCATGATTTCCTATCGCATAGAGAAGCCTTCCATTTACTGAATCAGAAGCTCTTGTGAGGAAATCAAGAGTTTCCTTATCGGAGAAACCTCCGGAGTCGAGCGTGTCCCCGAGATTCACGCAAATGGATAATCTCCCCATTCAAGAAAGCTGAGAAGTTCATCTCTGTATTCAAGGATACCACTATCTTCATCCTCTCTGAGAACATGTACATCTGTAAATAGCGGAAACGAGATAATGCCAGAGCCATTGTATTTAATGGTTTCATAACCAGGGGTAGCTATCAGAACACCATCTTCTACCTCTCCGCTGACACTGCATGAGATGCTTTCGAGATCGACAGCTTCCGAGAAAGGGTTCGATTCAAGCTTTCCCGCTATCCTGGAAGCAGGCTCACATGATAAGAGACAAAGAGCAATCATTATGATAAAAAGCTTTCTCATCATTTCCCCCTATAGATATATCCAGCTCTTATACTCCAGATATAAGGTGTCCATACTGGATCCATAAGCATTTCCGAGCATGCGATGTAAGCATCCGCGAAAAGCGAATGTCCATCTGTGATTAAGACTTCTGCAATTGCGCCGAAATATGGCTTGAACCTCCATGTCCTGTCATATGGATGTGAAAGCGATGCATATGCAAGGATGGAAAGATAATCGGAAGCGAAACCTGCATAGAGGTGCATAAGCGGAGCGAGGGAGAAACCAATATGTGATGTATGATCGGAATAAGTAATTGCCCCCTGTATGCCTACACCATACCCCAGAGCGAAGTATCCGAATCTGAAATCCTGGGAAAAGAGATACAGGGCTCCGCTCCATCCACCTTCGCGAGGAATATAATCATTGCTTAGAGAGAAAAGATGATTCATGTTTCCGCTCTCAAGCTTATAGGACAGGGCCACATCAAGACCGCCATCTATTTGATGCTGAAAAGAAAGACCTATATTCTCATACTCAGCGCCAAGCGCGTAGATGAAAGCATCGGATGGATGCTGATCAATTCTGGCACCTGCTGAAAGAGAAAGGGAGAAATCTGCCGCCGGAAGAGGAAGCAGAAGAGATAATAACAGAAGAATACAGGAAATTACTTTCACCTCAGACCCCATTTAGTTTCATTTATTATATAGCATCAGGTTATGTGGAGAAGGTCTTATTTCTCCTCTTTCTATCATGTGGACTATTTCGATGGTTCTGTCAGTTACAGGAGTGGGAACTCCAGCCTTTCTGCCCTCTCTGGATAACGCTCCATCTATAGCATCAATCTCAGTGAGCTTTCCCTTCTCAATGTCCTGCAGCATCGAGGATTTGAGCGCTCTATGCTTTCTCATCGCGAATGGGATAATCATGAAGCAGAAAAGGCGCTTAGGAAGAGATGAATAAGATGCAAGAATCTCGATATTCTTTCCTTGCATCGGGGCAAAGCTTATTCCTTTCCCATGGGCAACATCGACACATTCCTTCATTATGAGCTGGACTATACGTCTTGCTTTCAGGTTGCCGCAGACACCGCCAAAAGAGAGTCCTGTAACTGCGGAAACAGCTGAAAAGGAAGCGTTTATGAGAAGCTTAGACCACCTTGCACCAAGAAAATCCTCTGCAATTTCAACCTCGCCCATTCTTGAAAAGACTTCCCTGAGCCTCTGAAGTCCTTCATCGCGGGTATTGTTAAGCTTACCTATTGTAAATGTGAAAGTATCCTCTCCGCTAGTGAGTTCAACAGTTCCTGGAGAAAGATATGTCGCACCCCATCCTATAGTGCATCCATATGTCTTTTTCTCCCCTATGATTTCAGCAATGACCAGTTCTGGAAGCCCATTCTGACAGGTGCAGATGATACCATTGTCTGAGAGCTTATCCGAAAGGAAACGGACTGTCTCCTCCTCTCCAATTCCTTTTGTCATCAGGATGATAACATCGTAATCATCAGGCATCTCAGAGGGAAGAAATGCAGAAACGGGGATGCGGAAATCCACCTTCCCCGTTATATGAGCACCATCTTTTCTAAGTGCTTCTATGTGAGCTTTGTTTCTTGATATCAGATCAGCTCTCATACCGCTTTTGGCAAGGTATGCGCCAAGCACTGTTCCAAGACTTCCAGCTCCATAGATTGCGACTTTCATCAATTCTCCAAAGGCACTTCCTGGTAACCTATCATATCAGAGATGGAGGCACCTGGCGCTACCATAGGATAGACTTTATCATCAGTTGGGATGATAGCCTCTATAACTACAGCCTCATTAAGCGCAATAGCCTTCCTGAGGACCTCTTCAGGATCATCATCAGGCATAATCCTCATTCCCTTGACACCATAGGCTTCTGCAAGCTTAACCCAATCAAGAGGAGTATCAAGAGTAGTCTCTGAATAATGGCCATCATAGAAAAGCGTCTGCCACTGTCTCACCATTCCCAGTGCATGGTTGTTCATTATAAGAATCATCACAGGAAGCCTATAGCGCGCGATGGTTGCAAGCTCATTGGCATTCATCCTGAAAGAACCATCACCTGCGATGTTTATTACTCTCTTATCAGGATGCGATACCTGTGTTCCGATAGCGGCTCCTGTTCCGTATCCCATAGTACCAAGACCACCGGAGGTGAGGAAATGATGAGGCTCCCTGGAGTGAAGGAACTGTGCAGCCCACATCTGATGCTGACCTACCTCGGTCGTTACAAATCCATCTTTAGGGAATACGCGATCAAGGGCTTCAAGAATCTCCTTAGGGCGAGCAGCATCGGAGGAAACCTTTACAGGGAATCTCTTCCTGCCCCTCTCAACAGTCTCCATCCACTCTCTGTGCTCAAGCTTCTTTCCGAGCTTATCCATGATAGCTCGAAGCGCAACCTTTATATCCGCAACCACATGAACAGAGGAGATGATGTTCTTATTGAACTCTGCAGGATCCACATCTATCTGAAGAATCTTTGCCTGTTTTGCAAATGTAGAACCATTGGAGATTACACGATCTGAGAACCTTGCTCCGATTACAATCAGAAGATCACAGCGGTTTATTGAAAGATTCGAGAGCCTTGTTCCATGCATTCCGATCATACCAGTGAAGCGAGGAGATGAGGAGTCAATCGCGCCAAGTCCCATTAAGGAAGAACCTACAGGCGCATCGATGAGATCAACAAACTCCCTGAGCTCCTGAGAAGCCTCCGCTCTTATAACACCGCCTCCGATATAACACATAGGACGCTCCGCAGCCTTAATAAGAGCTACAGCCTCCTCAACATCCTTCTCACGAAGACGTACAGAGACAGGAGCTGGCTCCTCTACAGGTTTTGAAGAGAATTCATACTCCCCTACCTGTATATCCTTCGGGATATCAATAAGGACAGGACCAGGACGACCTTCCTTAGCGATTCTGAATGCCTCTCTGATTGTATCAGCAAGCTCAGCTATATCCTTAACAATGTAGTTATGCTTTGTGATGGTAAGGGTAATTCCGCGGATATCTACTTCCTGGAAGCTATCCCTGCCAAGAAGGGAAAGCGGGACATTTCCTGTTATAGCAATCATGGGAACGGAATCCATGTATGCAGTAGCAAGACCTGTTACAAGATTGGTAGCTCCAGGACCTGATGTCGCTATACATACGCCTACCTTTCCAGTTGAGCGAGAGTAACCATCTGCCGCATGGCTAGCCCCCTGCTCGTGAGCTGTAAGGATATGGCGGATCCTTGACCTATTCTTGTAGAGCGCATCATAAAGAGGAATGACCTGTCCTCCTGGATAACCGAAAACAGTATCAACTCCTTCTTCAATGAGACACTCTATTATGATATCAGCACCTGTCATCTTCACTTTTCAATCCTCCAGAACAATTGCACCCTGACGAGCAGAAGTTACATGCTTGGAATACCTATAAAGGTATCCTGTCTTAATCGGTGACTCATGCGGAACAAGCTTCTTCCTTCTCTCCTCCAGAGTCTTCTCATCAACTACAAGGTCAAGCTTTCCTGCCGGGATATCAATAGAGATCTCATCTCCATCCTCTACCAGAGCAATCGGTCCGCCTGAAGCTGCTTCAGGAGAGACATGGCCGATTGATGCGCCTCTTGTAGCTCCAGAGAATCTTCCATCTGTTATGAGAGCAACTGTTTTATCGAGTCCCATACCTGCAATTGCAGATGTAGGACTGAGCATCTCACGCATTCCAGGGCCACCCTTTGGTCCTTCATAGCGGATTATAATAACATCACCCGGATTTATCTTCTTACCGAATATAGCGGCAATAGCCTCTTCCTCGCTGTTGAAGACTCTTGCAGGCCCCTTATGAACAAACATCTCAGGAGCGACTGCGCTTCTCTTTACAACAGCACCTTCAGGAGCAAGCGTACCCTTGAGCACAGCTATGCCACCAGTTGCTGAATATGGATTATCTATTGGTCTTATGACCTCAGGATCTGTATTTCTTGCTTTCTCAACAGACTCTCCGATAGTTCCTCCTGTTACTGTAGGAAGGGAAAGGTCGAGAAGATTCCTCTTTGAAAGCTCCTTCATTACAGCCATAACGCCACCAGCCTGATAAAGATCCTCCATATGATGAGGTCCTGCAGGAGCAAGATGGCAAAGATTAGGAACAACTGCGGAGATATCATTAGCTTTAAAGATATCGATATCAACACCTGCTTCGTGTGCGATTGCTGGAAGATGAAGCATTGTGTTTGTGGAACAGCCAAGAGCCATATCGACTTTGAGAGCATTCGTAAAAGCCTTCTCAGTCATAATCTGGCGAGCTGTGATACCCTTCTTAAGGAGTTCCATAACCTGGTACCCCGCCTCTTTCGCAAGCCTGAGTCTCTCAGAATATACAGCTGGGATCGTTCCATTTCCCGGCAGTCCCATTCCGATAGCCTCTGTGAGACAGTTCATGGAGTTTGCCGTATACATACCAGAGCAGGATCCACATGATGGGCATGCGCTGTTCTCCCAGTCAAGCAGCTCTTCATCATTCATTGTTCCGGCAGCATGTTTTCCAACTGCCTCGAACATCGAGGAAAGGGACATGCCTTTCTTATCTCCACCCTTTATATGTCCTGCAAGCATAGGACCACCGGAGACGAAGATTGAAGGGAGATCAAGCCTTGCCGCTGCCATAAGCATGCCAGGAACAATCTTGTCGCAATTAGGAATAAAGACCATGGCATCGAATGGATGAGCCGTTGCCATAACCTCGATAGAGTCTGCGATAAGCTCCCTGGAAGCAAGTGAATACTTCATTCCCTTGTGTCCCATAGCTATGCCATCACACACTCCAATTACAGGGAAGGAAACAGGATTTCCGCCATTCTCCCTCACTCCGGCTTTTACAGCATCTGCAATAAGCTGGAGCTGCATATGACCTGGGATTATCTCATTATAGGCGCAAACGACACCGATTGTAGGCATCGAAATCTCCCTGTCAGTCCAGCCAAGAGCCTTCATAAGTGATCTATGAGGAGCTTTATCAACTCCTTTCTTCATCGCATCCGATCTCATTTCAACCTCCTGATAATCTCATCTCCGCACTCAGCTGTTCCTACAAAGTCCTCACCTTCGGAGGCTATATCCTTCGTCCTTACTCCATCGGAAAGTGCAGAGGAGACAGCATCCTCGATGGCCTTCGCTTCCTTTTCAAGGGAGAAGGAGTAGCGGAGCATCATTGCAGCTGAAAGGATTGTCGCTATAGGGTTCGCTATATTCTTTCCAGCAATATCCGGAGCGGAACCATGGATAGGTTCATACATTCCGAAGCTATCATCTCTAAGAGAAGCTGAAGCCAGCATTCCGATTGAACCTGTAATCATGGAAGCTTCATCGGAGAGAATATCACCGAACATATTCTCTGTAAGAAGAACATCAAAATGCTGGGGATCTCTTACAAGCTGCATGGAGGCATTATCCACATACATGAAATCAAGGCTTACATCGCTGTATTCCTTCGCGAGCTCGGAAACTGTCTCTCTCCAGAGTCTTGATGTCTCGAGAACGTTTGCCTTATCGACAACTGTCACATGGGAACGCCTGAGTCTTGCAGCTTCAAAAGCTTTCTTTGCAATACGATTGATCTCATCAACAGAGTACCTCATGACATCATAAGCACTCTTTCCATCATCGCTTCTGCCCTTCTCCCCGAAGTAGATTCCACCTGTAAGCTCCCTGACAACAAGAAGATCAACTCCTCTGGAAATAACCTCTGGTTTAAGAGGGGAAGCTGATGAAAGCTCCGGGTAAATCACAGCAGGACGAAGGTTGCAGAAAAGACCAAGTCCGCTTCTGAGTCCAAGGAGCGCCTTCTCCGGACGAAGATTTCCTGGAACATGATCCCATTTAGGACCACCTACAGCTCCAAGGAGCACCGCATCTGATTCCTTCGCACTCTCGAGAGCATCATCTGTGAGAGGTACTTTGTATTTATCTATTGAGATTCCACCTGCATCGATTTCCTTGTAAGAAATGGAATGACCATAAATCTCAGCAGCTTTATCGAGAACGCGAACAGCCTCCCTTACTATATCTGGACCGATACCATCACCTGGCACCAGCGCTATTTTCATTTCCATCAGTAATTCTCCTTGATATACGGGACAAGTCCGCCAGCTTCGATAAGGCTCTGCATGAATGGAGGGAATGGTTCAGCCTTATACTCCTTGCCTGTCGTCTCATCGAAGATGATACCTGTAGAGAAGTCAACTGTGACCTTGTCTCCAGCTTTAATCTCCTGAGAAGCCTCCTCGCACTCCAAAATAGGAAGCCCTATGTTTATCGAATTGCGGAAGAATATCCTTGCGAAAGTTGAAGCTATAACACAGCTGATCCCAGACTCCTTGATAGCTATAGGAGCATGCTCACGCGAAGAACCACAGCCGAAGTTCTTTCCAGCAACGATGATGTCCCCGCTATGCACATTCTTAACAAAGGAGCTATCGATATCCTCCATGCAGTGCGAAGCAAGTTCTTTTTTATCGGAAGTATTCAAATAGCGAGCAGGAATGATTACATCTGTATCAACATTATCCCCATAGCGGAATACCCTACCTTCAGCCTTCATAACCAACCTCCTCTGGATCTGCTATATATCCCATCACAGCGCTTGCAGCGGCTGTTTCAGGAGAAGCAAGGTATACCTCGCTCTTAACATGTCCCATTCTTCCCACGAAATTGCGATTCGTGGTTGAAACACATTTCTCACCTTCGGAAAGAATACCCATATAACCCCCAAGACATGGTCCGCATGTAGGAGTGGAAACAACACATCCAGCCTCAACGAAGATATCGAAAAGACCTTCATGCATAGCCTCAAGCCAGATTCTCTGAGTTGCTGGAATAACAATACATCTCACTCCATCTGCAATCTTCCTGCCCTTGAGGACCTTAGCAGCAGCTTCCAGATCGGAAAGACGACCATTTGTACAGCTTCCGATAACAACCTGATCGATCTTTATGTCCTTTCCTTCCTTTGCATCATGGGTATTCTCAGGAAGATGAGGATAGGAAACTGTCGGATTGATAGCCCCAAGATCTATATCTATTGTTTTCTCATACTCAGCATCCTCATCTGAATAGAAGATCTTAGGCTCCTTAGCTCCATGCTCCTTAAGATACTCAAGGGTCTTCTCATCAACTGGGAAGATTCCATTCTTGGCACCTGCCTCGATAGCCATGTTAGCAATCGTGAATCTATCATCCATTGAAAGGGAATGAACGCCCTCTCCCGCAAATTCCATAGCTCTATAAAGCGCTCCATCGACACCAATCATTCCAATGATGGTGAGAATGAGATCCTTTCCAGAGACATGTTCACGAAGCTTTCCAGAAAGACGGAAACGAATTGTGGATGGTACTTTGAACCATGCCTTTCCGATTGCCATCCCAGCTGCCATATCAGTGGAACCAACTCCGGTGGAGAAAGCCCCGAGAGCACCATATGTACAGGTGTGGCTATCTGCTCCGATTACAGTATCGCCTGCAGTTACAAGTCCCTTCTCAGGAAGAAGCGCATGCTCTATACCCACCCTTCCGACTTCAAAGTAATTTGTGATCTCCTCACTTTTAGCGAATGCTCTCACGCATGCGCACTGCTCTGCTGCCTTGATATCCTTATTCGGTGTGAAATGATCAGGAACAAGCGCGACTTTGTCCTTGTCAAAGACATGATCCTTACCGAATTTAGGGAATTCCTTTATAGCTACAGGGCTTGTAATATCATTGCCAAGCACCATATCGAGATTCGCCATTATAAGCTGGCCTGGATGAACTTCCTTCAATCCAGCAGCTGATGCGAGAATCTTCTCAGTTATTGTCATACCCATCACTCGACCTCCTTGTCGGTGTGGCCAACGAGCATATCGTTGTCAAAAGAAAGGCTTGAAGCTGGCTTTCCTCCTGAAATAGAGGAGCTTCCACCCTCCAGCATCCTATTCACGGCATTGAGACAAGCCAGAATAGAAGCCTCGATAACATCTGTGGAAACACCACGTCCTCTGTAAACACCGCTTCCATCAGAGATCTTGACAAGAGCTTCTCCGAGAGCATCGCGATGCTCTGTAACAGCCTGCAGCTGATAATCATCAAGAGAGAATGGGTGATGTATTATCTTCTCGACAGCTCTAAGGGAGGCATATACAGGACCAGTTCCAGATGCCACGCCTTCGATTACCTTATCGCCATTCTTGAGCGCGATGCATGCTGTCGATGTGATTTTGTTTCCACTGTTTACAACATAGGAAGAGAGAGACCATGTCTGCTTCGCGACTGCTTCAGTAGACTCTACAAGAGCCACGATATCACGATCAGAGACATTCTTCTTCCTGTCACAGAGTTTCTTGAACTCATCGAAAAGCCTTGCGATTTCAGCCTCTGGGAGTACATATCCAAGCTCATCAAGCTTCTTTGAGAAAGCATGCTTTCCTGAATGCTTCCCAAGAACATAGTTTGTCTTGACAACTCCGACGCTCTCAGGAGTCATGATTTCATATGTCTTGGAATTAGCCATCATTCCATGCTGATGGATTCCAGACTCATGAGCAAACGCGTTGTCTCCTACAATAGCCTTCGAAGGGAAGATCCTTACACCTGTTATCGAGGAGAGAAGACGAGCAGAGCGGCAAAGCTCCTCAGTCTTTATATTGGTCTCAGCATTGTAGATATCAGGGCGGGTCTTCATAGCCATGACAACTTCTTCGAGCGCAGTGTTTCCTGCCCTCTCTCCTATTCCACAGAGAGTGCATTCAATCTGCCTAGCTCCAGCTTTGACACCGGCAAGGCTGTTTGCTGTTGCCTGTCCAAGATCATCATGACAATGCATTGAGATTATTGCCTTATCGATATTGGGAACACGATTAATTACCGTGCTTACCATATCCGTGATATCCCCAGGAGAGGCATATCCAACGGTATCTGGAAGATTGATCGTTGTTGCCCCCGCATTTATTGCGGCCTCGACTACACGGCACATATAGTCAAGATCTGTGCGTGTTGCATCTTCAAGCGAGAATTCGATATCAGGGCAGAGGTTGCGGGCATAGCTCACCTCTTTCTTTATTCTTTCAAGAGCCTCTTCCCTAGACATCTTGAGCTTATACTGAAGATGCAGATCCGATGTTGCAAGGAAGACATGAATACGAGGTCTGTTAGCCTTCTTGACAGCATTCCATGCAGCATCGATATCCTTCTCGAGAGCACGGGCAAGGGATGCGACTGTCACATCATTAACGCTCTTCGCTATCGCCTCGACACTCTCGAAATCACCAGGGGATGAAATGGCAAAGCCGGCTTCTATTATATCCACGCCTAGCGTTTCCAGCTGCCTAGCTACCCTGATCTTCTCCTCCAGGTTCATGCTGTAACCAGGAGCCTGTTCTCCATCGCGGAGCGTGGTATCAAAAATGTAAATCCTCTCTGCCATACTTCCCCTCCATCCTTAATTATTTCTTCAGCCAGCTCATCAGAGATCTGAGCTTTGCACCAGTCTTCTCAAGAAGAGATTCCCTCTCCATTCTCTTAACTGCATTGAAATATGGACGACCAACCTGATTCTCAAGAAGCCAGTTGCGGGCAAATGTTCCATCCTGGATATCGGAAAGAATTCCCTTCATAGCCTTCTTTGTCTCATCTGTGACTACCTTCGGTCCTGATACGTAATCGCCATACTCTGCTGTATCTGAGCAGGAGTAGCGCATGAATGAAAGTCCTCCCTGGTTGATAAGATCAACAATGAGCTTCATCTCATGGCAGCATTCAAAATATGCCATCTCAGGCTGATAACCAGCTTCTACAAGTGTATCGAAACCAGCTTTGATGAGGTGTGAAACACCACCGCAGAGAACAGCCTGCTCGCCAAAGAGATCTGTCTCTGTCTCTTCCTTGAATGATGTTACGAAGATACCAGCCTTTCCCGCTCCGATAGCTGCTGCATATGCAAGAGCAACCTGCTCGCTGTCTCCTGACGGATCCTGGTTTACAGCAATGAGAGATGGAACGCCCTTTCCCTCCTGATACTGGCTGCGGACTGTATGACCAGGTCCCTTTGGTGCAATCATGATAACATTCACATCCTCTGGAGGAACAATCTGACCGAAATGGATATTGAAGCCATGTGCGAATGCAAGGTACATACCCTTTCTGAGATATGGCTCAATAGAAGTATGGTAAAGCTTAGCCTGCTTCTCATCGTTTACGAGAATCATTACGATATCACAGCACTTTACAGCATCTTCAGTTGTCATGACCTTGAGTCCAGCTTCCTCAGCCTTTGCCCAGCTCTTGGACCCATTGTAAAGACCTACAACTACATCAACCCCACTCTCGTGAAGATTCAGCGCATGGGCATGTCCCTGGCTGCCATAACCGATAACTGCTACCTTCTTTCCTTTCAGAAGCGAGAGATCAGCATCCTTCTCATAATACATCTTGCTCATATACACCTTCCTTATTCTCGACCTTCATCATCGAAGGTTGTTTCCGAAATTGGTCTTGCACCACGCTCAAGCGCAGTGATTCCAGTCCTAACAAGCTCGACAATCCCATATGGTCTTGTAAGCTCAAGGAATGATTCGAGTTTATCCAGCGATCCTGTCAGCTGCATCGTCAAAGTTGTAGGAGTCACATCCAGGATCTTCGCTTTGAAAATCTCACCTATTTCCACAATCGCGCCGCGAGTGGAGTTATCTGCTTTGATTTTCACAAGGAGAAGCTCTCTCTGCAGAGATCCGTGGCGGGTCATTTCATACACTTTGATAACATCAACAAGCTTCTCAACCTGCCTGATTATCTGCTCGACTATCTGCCTGTCTCCTGTGACAACGATTGTTATACGGCTTCTGGAGGGATCCTCTGTTTCACCGACCGAAAGACAGTCAATGTTGTATCCTCGTCTTGAAAAGAGAGCTACAACCCTCATCAATACACCTGGTCGGTTATAAACAAGAATAGCTAATGTATAGCTGTCTTTGTTGTCATATACCATTCAGAACCTCCAATAATAAAAAATGCCCGGGATTTACAACACCACGGGCCTACATCAAAAAATGCTTAAACCGTGGTTTAGCATGTAATGACGAGTACAGATAGAAGGAGAGAAGATGAAATCAATGTAATGTTATTCATGTTTTCTCCTCCTGTTATTTGATTTGATTTACCTTCTTATACGGCAACAGAGAGGGCTATGTCAACAAAGTGTGAGTTAAAAATGCAATAATATTCGTTTTCATGCATACAGCTTACTGCTTTTTGACTAAAGCCCAGATTATGATGCCGCCTAGAAGACAGATAATGATCGCTTCCATTTATATAAAAGGAGAGAAGAACTCCCTTGCCCTCTCGTTTTTATCATCACCGCTATATTGCAGCACTGTAATACCAAGCGAAGCTGCAGCGGATGTGTTCTCTTCAAGATCATCTATGAAATATGTATCTTTATAATCATAGCCCTCACTCTGGCAGATTATCCTCCAGAATGAAGGTTCAGGTTTAGACATATGCATAAGATGCGATGCGTAGAGCGCATCAAAGTGTTCCAGCGGCTTCTCCTTATATGTCTTTATATGGTCCCAATGAGGCTTGAATGTATTTGATCCAATGACACACCTGTGCCCATTCTCTCTCAGCTTATCTATAACTGAGAGCATCTCCATGTTTACAGCTGGATGGAAGAACTTAACGAAAAGATCTTCTTTGATTACGCACTGATACTTATCTTCAAGATGGCGATAGTAATCATCAGCACTCATATATCCATCCATTAAAGCCCTATCATAGTAACTATAGTCCATGCGGATATCATGATAATCAGTTCCTACATACTCTGAGAGCTGCTTCAATGTGCGAACACCAAGGAGAATAACCTCTCCCATATCAAAAATGAAAAGACTCATGAAAGCATTATAGCACAAAGAAAATTTTAATGATTATGCAGAAAACTGCATGAAAATACAGTATTTTTGTATTCAAACTCGGATTCATAAAATGTATACTCCACACATACGGAGGAAATTATGAAGAAAGCTTTTACCATAATTCTGGCATCCCTTCTTTCAATTACAGCACTTTTCGCTTCTGGCGCAGCTGAGTCAGGAGAGGATACCTCGTTACAGGATGTACTCGATAAAGGAACATTCATCCTGGGCCTTGATGATTCATTCCCGCCAATGGGATTCAGGTCTGAAAGCGGAGAGATCGTAGGCTTTGATATCGATACAGCAAAAGAGGTTGCCTCTCGCTTAGGTGTTGAGCTTATCGCGCAGCCTATAGACTGGAACTCAAAGGAACAGGAGCTTGCGACCGGGAACATTGACTGCATCTGGAACGGCTTCACAGTAACCCCGGAAAGAGAAAAAGTCATGATTTTCTCCGAACCATACCTCAGGAACGCTCAGGTTGTTGTTGTACAGAATGATAGCCCTTATCAGAGTCTTGCAGATCTTGCGGGAAAGACAATTGGCGTTCAGGCAGGCTCTTCTGCCCAGGAAGCTATTGATGATACACCGGGCTTCAAGGATTCCCTTGATGAGGTAATAGAGTTCAAGGACAACCTCACAGCACTGATGGATCTCGAAATCGGAGGACTTGATGGCGTTGTAATGGACCTCGTTGTAGCAAACTATTCAATCCAGACATCGGGAAAAGATTTCAGAGTCCTTGACGAAACACTCACAGAGGAGGAGTATGCTATCGGATTCAGACTTCACGACGTAGCACTCCGCGATGCAGTCAACAGCGAGCTGGAAGCAATGGCCAGCGACGGAACGCTTGCTGCTATCTCTGAGGACTGGTTCGGTTCTGATATCACAGTAGTAGGAAAATAAGGAAAAATAATGCAGGGCCTGATATTGCAGATGCTTGAAGGGACGGTCACGTCCCTGAAGATCTTCTTTCTTACCCTGATCTTCTCGCTACCGCTTGGATTCGTGGTAGCGAAAGGCAGGATGTCGAGGATAGCTCCACTGAGATGGATTGTCGATTTATATATCCAGATAATGCGAGGAACTCCCCTCATCCTGCAGCTTATCTTCGTCTACTTTGCTCCTTTCTATATCTTCGGAGCATCTTATGACAGATTCACAGCTTGTATCGTGGCCTTTGTCATAAACTACAGCGCGTATTTTTCTGAAATCTATCGTTCAGGACTTCAGTCAATTGACAGAGGCCAGTATGAGGCTTCCAAGGTTCTTGGGTTCTCCAAAACCTATACATTCTTCCATATAATACTTCCACAGGTCATAAAAAGAATCCTTCCAGCTCTTGGAAATGAGGTTATCACCCTTGTAAAGGATACTGCACTTGCACAGACTATCGGAGTCGCAGAACTCTTCAGGGTCGCACAGACAGCTTCCTCGAGAGAGTTCTCTACAGTACCGATCTTCATCGCAGGTGTGTTCTATTTCGTGATGAACTATATAGTGTCTCGACTCTTTGTTGTAGGAGAGAAGAAACTGAATTACTACAGGTGATGATATGGAGATGATCAGACTCAGCGGCCTTAAGAAGGCTTTCAATGGCGTGGAAATACTCAAGGATATCTCATTCACTCTCGAGAAGGGAAATGTTCTCTCCATAATAGGCCCTTCAGGGTCGGGAAAATCCACAACGCTCAGGATAATAACACAGCTTGAACGAGCTGATGATGGAAACCTTGAGATAGCAGGACATACACTCTTCTCATCAGTTGACGGGAAAGCAGTCTACGCAAAGCCGGAAGAAGAGAGAACGATCGGGCTGAAGACAGGACTTGTCTTCCAGTCATTCAATCTCTTTCCCCACTTCTCAGTGCTCAGGAATATAACAGAAGCTCAGAGAGCGGTACTGCACAAGTCAAAGGAAGAGGCAGAGGAGAAAGCTATGTCCCTTCTTAAGAAGATGGGGCTAGAAGATAAGGCAAAACAATATCCTTATCAGCTATCAGGGGGACAGCAGCAGAGAGTCTCGATAGCAAGAGCTTTGGCATTGGATCCAGAGGTTCTATTCTTCGATGAGCCCACATCCGCACTCGACCCGGAGCTGACAAGAGAAATTCTCAAAGTCATAAGGGAGCTTGCCGAGGAAAGAATGACGATGGCTGTAGTCACACATGAAATGCATTTTG
>CASDRY010000089.1 GCA_949283235.1 uncultured Spirochaetales bacterium
AACGGAAAAGAAAATGCTTATCGCTTCCTCCCCAGGTGCTATCAGAATCAAAACTCTCCCACTCGATACCGGACTCCGGAAAAGTCTCAGGAATTCCATAGTCACAGCAAGCTATCTCTACACACTCACTCTTTCTTTCATGAAAGAGCATTGTCTGAAGATAATTGAGAATCGCAAGGATTCTCTCCCTTCTATCTATCATCAGATACCCTCCGAACGGAAGTTCCTGTTCTCAGCATATGTAGAATCCTCTATATCAAGGTCTGATACAAACGCACCATCAGCTCTATCCTTGAAAACAGCGGAGCAATCCTCCATATAGAGCCCATCAACACCGCGGATAAAGAATGCACTAGCACCCCTCTTTACAACTTCAGTCCCTTCTCCTGGACGGTAATCATAAAGTCCCTTCTCCCACTTCGATGAGGTCTTCATCTCGATTCTTACATTCCTCATCCTTACATTCTTGACTTTATGGTTTCCATGGATGAAGACTCCATTCTCTCCTGAAGCAAGAATGTTTTCAAAAACAATATTCTCAATCGTCCCAGACTCCTTTCCTTCCACCCTGTTTATAGATGTGATTGCGATAGGTTCCGCAGTTCCCCACCAGCATGGAGCGAATCGTCTTGTCTCGATTGTGATATCAGAGAAGATAGCATTCTTCACACATCCTCCATCCCTTATCTGAATGGAGATAGCTCTGTTAGTACAAGAGATCGTGACTCCATGCACTGTGATGTTCTTGAAATCCCCAGTTCCTTCAGTTCCTATCTTGAGGGCGGCAGATGTGGATTTGAGAGTGCAGTCAGCTATCACGATATTCTCAGTCGGTCCATACTCCATATTTCCAGCAGAACTCTTAAGACAGATGCAATCATCAGCAGCTTCAACATGACAGCCAAGAATCCTGACATTTGATGAATGGTCTGGATCAATTCCATCCGAGTTCGCAACATCAAGTGGATTGAGAATCCTTATATTCTGTATCAGAACATCATCACATCCAGCTGGGTGCAGAGTCCAGAAAGGAGCATTTGTAAGTGTAATATCGCGCACAGTCACATGTTTAGAGTGCTCTATATAAATCATAGTTGGGCGTGGATAGAAATCACCGGTTACATAGTACTGGGAAACCCTCTTTACAAAAGCATAGCAGTTTCCATCGATAACACCATCACCGCTTATAGATATATTATCTGCATCGAGCGCGTATATGAACGCATAGGAAGGCTTGAGAGTCACAGGAGTTCCCGCAATTGAAACACCCTCATCTTTCTTTCCTTCATTTGGATGAACATAGTTTTCCAGAACAGGAGTCGCGAGAAGCCTGGAACCCCTGACAACGTGCAAATCAACCCCTTCCTTCAGAATAATGGAAGAAGAAAGATAGACCTTGTTGCCATCTAAGACGACACGGCCACCGCCAGATGCAGAGGCTTCATCAATGGCTTTCTGAATGGCAAGAGCATCATCTGCTTTTCCATCCCCGATAGCACCATAAGAAAGTACATCAAAATTCATATATCCCATCCTTTTTAGACTTTATTCTTATATATTCTGTAACTTCATCTTTCACGCTCCCGGCAATTTTTTCAAGCAAAGCAGAAAGCTACCGGATAAAAAGCAAGCAAAGGCTTTTATGCAATGGAATTCTCGAACCTTAGATAAAATTTCGTAGTTGAAGAGGATGCACCATCTCTGATATATTCTGAAATTGAAACCTAACATAGGTGCAGGAGTTTTAATATGTTAACACTGTTGACAAATATGCCAAGAGATGTGCTAGTCGCACAGATTAAAGATGGCCTAGTGCTCCTGGTGCTCGGAATGGGCACGGTTTTCATCTTCCTTGTCATCCTGATCTTCGCCTCCAAACTGATGAGCAAGATCATCATGCAGCTTGAAGGAAACCGTCAGGAGAAGGCACCTGTTTCTGCTCCAGTACAGGCAGCAGTTCAGGTACAGCAGAAAGCTGCCACAGCTCCACAGGGAGATGATGCAGCAGTCGCCGCAGCAATTGCAGCTGCATACGACAGATCCAAAAACTAAAAGGGGTTCAGAAAAATGAGCAAGAAGAAAGTTGACTTCATGTGCACAGCGTTCCGCGATGGCTTCCAGTCAGTATATGGCGCTCGTGTTTTCACAAAGGACTTCATGCCGGCGGTTGCTGCTGCAAAAGAAGCAGGAATTACCCATTTTGAAGCAGGTGGTGGAGCTAGATTCCAGTCTCTGTACTTCTATACAAATGAAGATGCATTCGCGATGATGGATGAGTTCAGACGTGTTGCTGGACCGGATGCAAACCTCCAGACACTCGCTCGTGGTGTAAATATCGTTGGTCTTGATTCACAGCCAAGAGATATGATCAAGCTTCATGCACAGCTTTTTAAGAAGCATGGAATGACAACCATCAGAAACTTTGATGCGCTCAACGATGTAAACAACCTCATCGACAGCGGTAGAGCAATCCACGAAGCTGGCCTCAAGCATGAGGTTACAGTAACGATGATGAGCCTTCCAGAGGGTGTTACAGGAGCTCACACTCCGGATTTCTATGAGAGAATCCTTCGTGAGATCCTTGACGCAAGCATCCCATTCGATTCTGTATGTTTCAAGGATGCTTCAGGTACATCCACACCTCACAATGTCTATGAGACTATCAAGAGGGCAAGAAAGCTTCTCGGACCGAATGTGAAGATCGTATTCCATTCACACGAGACAGCAGGTGTTTCCATCCAGCAGTATATGTCAGCACTCGAGGCAGGGGCAGATGGAATCGACCTCTCAATGACACCATGTTCAGGTGGAACATGTCAGCCAGACATCCTCACGATGTGGCATGCTCTCAGAGGCACAGACTACACTCTCGATATCGATGTGAACAAAGTCCGCGATGCAGAGAAGGTATTCGAGGAATGCATGTCTGACTACTTCCTCCCACCAGAGGCAACAGCAGTTAACCCTGAGATCCCATTCTTCCCACTTCCAGGTGGAGCTCTCACAGCAAATACACAGATGCTTAGAGACAATGGACTCATGGATAAGTATCCACAGATTGTTGAGGCTATGGGAGACACAGTTGCAAAGGGCGGTTTCGGCACATCCGTAACTCCTGTTTCACAGTTCTACTTCCAGCAGGCATTCAACAACGTCATGTTCGGACCATGGAAGAAGTTCGCAGAGGGCTATGGAAAGATGGTTCTTGGCTACTTCGGAAAGACTCCATGCCCACCAGACCCAGAAGTTGTAAAGCTTGCTTCCGAGCAGCTCCATCTCGAGCCAACCACAGAGAAGGTTGTTGATATCAACGATCGTGATCCGAAGAAAGGCA
Source organism: uncultured Spirochaetales bacterium (assembly GCA_949283235.1). Lineage (GTDB taxonomy): Bacteria > Spirochaetota > Spirochaetia > Sphaerochaetales > Sphaerochaetaceae > Ornithospirochaeta. Next base: position 3,335 of record CASDRY010000089.1, read on the forward strand.
TTGCAGCAGCAAAGAAGATGCTCGAGGATGCAAATCTTCCAATCACAGATGAGAACATCTTCATAGCTGGAGCATGCAAGGAGAAGGGAATCCTCTACCTCACAGGCAAGGCAAAGGTAAATGGTGTAAGACTCAAGAGCGAGATGAAGAAAGAGGAAGAGGCCAAGAAAGCTGCAGCAGCACCTAAGAAGGAAGGCGGAAACGGAAGCTATACAGTTTCTGTAAATGGCCGCACATATGGTGTTCAGCTCCAGAACGGAACAGCTACAGTCAATGGCGTTGCTTATCCATATACAATTGCTGATGGTATCGCAGCTCCAGCTCAGCAGAGCGCACCAGTTCAGGCAGCTCCTGTTCAGCAGACAGTCGTTACAGGCTCTGAGGAAGTAAAGGCTCCAATGCCGGGTCTCGTACTCCGCATTAACGCTAAAGTAGGTGACACTGTAAAGAAGGACCAGGTCATCATGGTCATGGAAGCCATGAAGATGGAGAATGAGATCTATTCCCCATGCGATGGCGTTATTTCCTCCATCCCAGTTGCACAGGGTCAGCAGCTCCAGTCCGGAGACACACTCTGCACAATCGGAGGAGTTGTAACTGCAGCTCCTGTTCAGGCAGCTCCAGTACAGAGCGCTCCAGCTCCACAGGCTCAGCCTGTTCAGAATGCACCTGTTCAGCAGACAGTCGTTACAGGTTCTGAGGAAGTAAAGGCTCCAATGCCGGGTCTCGTACTCCGCATTAACGTCAAGGTTGGCGACACTGTAAAGAAAGACCAGGTCATCATGGTTATGGAAGCTATGAAGATGGAGAATGAGATCTATTCCCCATGCGATGGCGTTATTTCCTCCATCCCAGTTGCACAGGGTCAGCAGCTCCAGTCCGGAGACACACTCTGCACAATCGGAGGAGTCGTAACTGCAGCTCCTGTCCAGGCAGCTCCAGTACAGAGTGCACCAGCAGAGCCAGCTCCAGCTCCACAGGCACAGAGCGCTCCTGTTGTTCAGGCAGCTCCAAGCGTAGGTGGAACAGAGATCAATGCTCCAATGCCAGGTCTTGTGCTTCGCTTCAATGTAAAAGCTGGAGATACAGTAAAGAAGGATCAGGTCCTCATGGTCATGGAGGCTATGAAGATGGAGAATGAGATCTACTCACCTTGCGATGGCACAGTGCAGCAGATTTTCGTAAACCAGGGCGACCAGCTCCAGTCTGGTGCCAAGCTGATGGTTATCGGCTAAGAGGTATAAGGTTATGGATGCAATTATAAATGGATTCCAGCAGCTTCTGCTCTCCACAGGCATCTACGGTTTTCTCCAGCCAGGTGGCTGGGGAAACGCCCTGATGATCCTTGTCGGATTCGTGCTGCTGTATCTCGGAATCAAGAAGGAGTTCGAACCGCTTCTTCTGGTTCCTATCGCTATGGGATGTATCCTTTCTAACATTCCATTTGCATACATCGCATCTGTTGATCCAACAACAGGCGATGCAGGATTTATCAGAGTTCTTTTTGAAGCAGGTATCGATTCCGGTCTCTTCCCTGTACTCATCTTCATGGGTGTAGGTGCCATGACAGATTTCGGACCGCTCATTGCGAATCCAAAGACGCTGCTTATGGGTGCTGCAGCTCAGCTCGGTATCTTCACAGCTCTTATCGGAGCTCTTCTCCTGTCATTCATTCCAGGAATCAACTTCGATCTCAATGTAGCAGCTTCAATTGGTATCATCGGTGGTGCGGATGGCCCTACATCAATCTATGTAACAAGCCGTCTTGCTCCTGAATATCTTGGTTCTATTGCTGTAGCAGCTTACTCATACATGGCTCTTGTTCCAATCATCCAGCCACCTATCATGAGAGCTCTTACAACAAAGAAGGAAAGACTTATCAGGATGGAGCAGCTCAGACCAGTATCCAAGACTGAGAAGATTGTATTCCCAATCATGGTTATCACAGTCTGTGCAATCCTTCTTCCATCTGCATGTTCACTCATCGGTGCTCTCATGTTCGGTAACCTCGCTACGGAATGCGGTGTCATGAAGAGACTTTCCGATACAATGCAGAATGCTCTTATGAACACTGTAACGATCTTCCTTGGTCTTGCAGTTGGTTCAAAGATGGCAGCAGATGTCTTCCTCAACCTCGAAACACTCGGAATCCTCGTTCTTGGTATGGTTGCTTTCGGATTCGGAACAGCTGGCGGTGTTATCATCGCAAAGATCATGAACAAGGTAGACCCGAAGCATCCTGTCAATCCTCTCATTGGATCTGCAGGTGTATCGGCAGTTCCTATGGCTGCTCGTGTTTCCAGCAAGGAAGGCCAGAGAGAGGATACTCAGAACTTCCTTCTCATGCATGCTATGGGACCGAACGTATCCGGTGTTATCGGATCAGCAGTCGCAGCAGGTGTACTTATTTCCGTAGTACCTACAATGATGGCTGCTCTCTGATTCTAGACAGATTGATCAAACTGGGCTGTTCTTCGGAATGGCCCTTTTTTCGTTTTTAGATGTAGAATAACCACATGCTTGTTCTTGTTATCATAGCTTTGCTGATACTTATCTATCTCTGGTCGTCCTGTTTGATTCTCTATCATGAGAAAGCAACAAAGCTTGTTTCTGATGAATCCAAATGCTTTCATGAAGACTGTAAATCAATTGTAATCAAGCAAGGCTCAGACAAAGCTGTGATGATGATACATGGTTTCCCAACAACTCCAGCGATGTATAGCTATGCAGCGAGAAGATTCAAGGCTGAAGGCTACGATGTATATGTCCCGCTTATTCCGACATTCGGAGCAGATTACAAAGATTTCGAGAAATCAAATTTCTCATCATGGTATCTCTTCCTAGATGATTATTTCACAAAGCTTGAGAAGGAATATAAAGAAGTTTATCTGATCGGGACTTCGATGGGCGGGGCTATGGCTCTACGCCTTAGCGAGAATCATAACCCCACAGCAATCGCTGTAATTGCCGCCCCTGTTGTCTACAATTCACTGTTCCGTGACCATATCGTAACATCATGGTCTGGATACATAGGGAGAATCATTGCCCTATTCTGCAAGGCAATAAAGCCAGGAATCGTGACATCAAAACCGAAATCAAATGATGGAAATGAGGACTGGAAAGGATACTCGGGAACATTCCCGAGACAGGGTGTATCCCTGATGTATGGACTTAAAGAAACAAGAAAGAGGCTTGGGGAGATAAAATCCCCTATGCTCTCAATTCATGATAAAGGCGATAAAACAGTTCCGTTCGGAAATCAGAATATACTCAGGAATGAAGTCAAAGCTGAAAGCGAATTTATCGTGACAGAGATGGGAGATGAATGCCATCACACACATCATGCACTCCTGTCATATAAATCAGTGCAGGAAGAGCTAACAAACAGGATAATTTCATTCTTCAACTCCCATAGCGAACAAGTGCATTAACCCTCCTTGCATGGTATAATCACTTTATTAAAGGAGGGTTTATGTCTGGAAAGAGAGAAGATCATATATCATGGGATGAGTATTTCATGGGAATAGCGGTGCTATCATCAATGAGATCCAAGGACCCGAATACACAGGTAGGAGCATGCATAGTCTCACCTGATAAGAAAATCGTAGGTGTTGGCTACAATGGATTCCCCACTGGCTGCTCCGATGATGATCTTCCCTGGGAAAGAGAGGGTGAATGGCTTGAGACAAAGTATCCTTATGTCTGCCATGCGGAACTCAACGCAATACTCAATTCCACAATCGCTAACCTCAAAGGGGCAACACTATATGTCGCGCTCTTCCCTTGCAATGAGTGTGCGAAAGCAATTATCCAGTCCGGGATAAAGAAGATCATCTACCTCTCAGATAAATATGAGACAACAGATTCAACCATGGCGAGCAAGAAGATGCTTAAAGAAGCTGGAGTTGCGTTTGAACGGCTTTCTACAGCACGGGAGGAGATAACAATCTCATTGAAAGCCAAATAATACATCCCTTGACGGATAATCCCGACTAACTGAGAATATGGATAAATAAGGATTGGTATCACAGCCTGGGGCTCAGCGGCCAAGCCATATAACGGAGCTGGAGACTAGATGACAATTACGATAAATAATAAAAAGCACTTCCCTGATAAAGATACCACTCTTCTTGATTACCTTCGTAACACGCTTTCGCTTACAGGAACTAAAGATGGCTGCTCTGAAGGTGCGTGCGGAGCTTGTTCGGTAATCATAAATGGAAAGCTGAGGAAAGCCTGCACACAACGCCTTTCAAAGCTTGATGGAGCTGAGGTAATAACAATCGAGGGCTTATCCGAGAGGGAGAAAGCTGTTTATTCATATGCCTTCACAGCCTGCGGAGCTGTGCAGTGTGGTTTCTGTACTCCAGGAATGATTATTGCCGCAAAAGCACTTATAGACACTACCCCAGAACCAACAAGAGATAAAGTCAGAAAGGCTTTACGAGGGAATATCTGCAGATGTACAGGTTATGTAAAGATAGAAGAAGCGGTGATGCTTGCCGCTAAGCTATTGTTATCTGGAGAGGATATCCCTGAAGAATGCAGCAATCCACGTCTCTCTGGAGATATGGCAAGAATAGATGCCCATGAGAAAGCCCTTGGAACAGGAATCTACACCGATGATATAAAACTAGAGGGGATGGTATATGCTTCAGCGCTCCGCTCCCCTCTTCCACGCATAAGGCTGAAAGGAATAGATACATCCCAAGCAGAAAAGGAAGAAGGTTTCATTGCTGTCATAAAAGCAGAAGATGTTCCCAACAATATCCACGGGCATCTCATTACTGACTGGCCTGTTCTGATAGCAACAGGCTCAACAACTGCATATACAGGGGATGCGCTTTGCCTTGTTGTCGCTGCTAGCGAGGAAGCTCTCAGAAAAATAAAGGAAAAGATCAGAATAGACTATGAAGAACTCGAAGGAGTATACACTCCGGAGGAAGCTCTCAAAGAGAGAATAATCGTTCACGAAGGGAGATCCAATGTGATGGATCATGAACACATCTCCCGAGGAGATGCTGACAAAGCCCTGGCTGATTCTGATTTTGTATTTGAGGAGACCTACACAACACCGTTTACGGAACATGCGTTCATGGAACCTGAATGCGCAGTGGCCGAGCCATATAATGACGGGGTCTTCGTATGGGCCTCAGATCAATCTGTCTATGACGATCAGAGAGAGATAGCAAGAATGCTTTCCATACCGAAGGAGAAAGTAAGGGTAAGGGCAACTCTTGTTGGTGGAGGCTTCGGGGGAAAGGAAGATATGTCTGTTCAGCATCATGCCGCGCTTGCTGCGTATCTTCTGAAACGTCCTGTAAAGGTAAAGCTTTCAAGACAGGAATCCCTTGGAGTGCATCCAAAGCGCCATCCAATGACAATTCATATAAAGCTTGGCGCCAATAAATCTGGCATGATAAGGGGCATGAAAGCTGAGATTCTTGCAGATACCGGCGCATATGCATCGCTTGGTGGTCCTGTTCTGCAGAGAGCTTGTACACATGCCTCAGGCCCTTATAATTTCCAGAATTTCGAAGTTGATGGAAAAGCCCTGTACACAAATAACGTTCCTGCAGGTGCATTCAGAGGCTTTGGCGTAACACAGTCCTGCTTTGCGATGGAATCCGCCCTTGATGAAATGGCGAAACTTGTCGGTATCGATCCATTCAGGATCAGGGAAATCAATGCATTAAAACCTGGTGATATCATGCCAAATGGCCAGATTGCAGGCCCTGATACAGCTATCGCAGAGTGCCTTGAAGCTGTCAAAGCTGAATACTACTCCTCGCCTCGTACAGGAATAGCTCTAGCTATGAAAAACAGCGGCGTTGGTGTAGGAGTTCCAGATGCGGGGCGCTGCATCCTATCTGTAGAGAATGGAAAGATACATATAAGATCCTCAGCAGCCTGTATGGGACAGGGAATAGGGACTGTCATGCTCCAGATTGCAGCAGAGACATTATCAATGCCGAAGGATGCATTCATTGTTGAACCCCCTGATACGGAAAGAACCCCTGACAGCGGCACCTCCACAGCATCCAGGCAGACAGCCTTCACAGGAGAAGCTGTAAGACGCGCATCACTTAAACTGAAGGATGAGCTTGGAAACAGAAAACTCTCAGAAGCTGAAGGCACTGAGGTCTATGCCGAGTTTGATTTCCCTACAGATCCTATTACAAGCAGAAAAGAGAACCCGGTATCACATCTCGCCTACTCTTACTCCGCACAGGTTGCAAAGCTTGATGATAACGGAAGAGTCGAGAGAATCACAGCAACTTGTGATGCCGGCACTGTCATAAACAGAATTGCTATCGAAGGACAGATAGAAGGCGGTGTCCTCATGGGTATGGGATACGCTCTCACAGAGGATTTCATAACTGAAAATGGCATAGTGAAATCAAAATATGGGACATTGGGGCTTCTGCGTTCCACTGATAGACCTGAGATCGTGACCATCATGGTACAGGGAGAAGGAAAGCTTCCATCTTCCTATGGGGCTAAAGGAATTGGAGAGCTATGCACCATTCCGACAGCTCCAGCTATCGCTAATGCATATAGACGTCTTGATGGAAAGAAGAGGACTTCACTGCCTCTTTCCGATACACCATACAGCAGGAAGAAGTAAGATTAGTAGAATATTATGTCAAGTATGACTATTATCTGAGTCATGAATGTATTCGATCATTTCAGGAATCTAGTCGCTATTCCTTCTCCATCTTGGAAAGAAGACGGAGTTAGTTCCTACATCATCATGAGAATGACGGAATATGGTTATGTATTCAAGGATGATGAGTGTGGAAATCTTCTCTTCTGGAACAATCCAGAGGGTGAGAAGATAATGATAGTCTGCCATATGGATACTGTAGAGAGAGCACTTGAACCTCATATGCTTGAAGATGAGGAGTACTTCTATACAGATGGAAGAACAGCCCTTGGCGCAGATGATAAAGCTGCTATCGCGGCTGTACTGGATATAGCTTCAAGAAAGCCTGATGCGCTATTTCTGTTCACAAGAGCAGAGGAACTTGGCCTTCAGGGATCTGCCAAGCTCGATAAAAGCTTCTTCTCCCAATTCTCCATCATGGCAGCCTACATCCTTGATGCAGCTGGAAGTGTCGGAACAGCAATAATTTCAGCTCCAGGAAAGAACAGAATAGAAATAACAATGACTGGAAGAACAGCACACGCAGGATTCTGCCCGGAGAAAGGAATCAATGCAATAAAAGCCGCTGCAAGAGCTGTGGATCTCAGTCCATCAGGAAGGATTGATGATGAAACCACATGCAATGTCGGGTCATTCATAGCACCAGGTTCCACGAATATAGTCCCTGACAAAGCAACTGTGGTGTATGAAGTCAGGTCACTCTCCAATGAGAAAAGAAAGAGAGTATCTGATGAGATAATCATGAACGCAAAGAAAGCCGCAGAAAAAAGCGGAGCTGAATGCAGGACAGAGCTTTTTGATCTCTACTCTCCTTATGTGATCCAGGATAGCGATAGAGCTCTTATCAGAGCGATGGATGCAGCTGAGGCGATAGGACGAGAAGGAAGGACCAAAGCAACTTCCGGCGGAAGCGATGCAAATAACATCAGGAATCTTGGCCTCGATGCTATCACGCTATGTATAGGCTATGAGAATGCACATAGCGTGAATGAAAGGATAGCGAAATCTGAGATGGAAGCGCTTACAGACTTGCTTTCAGCGCTGCTTAATGCCTGAAGCTATCTCTTCTTTTGCAGAAGTTATTGCCTCCCAGACTGAAGGAATGAGGAAGTTCAGGAATCTAGGATTCTCCCCAATGAGGCTATCAGCAAGTCTTTCTTTTGTTGATGGCCTTTCCTTTGCCAGTGCTGTAATGAGATGTTTATCCATGACTCTTGCGGCTGGAACATTAAAGCGACGTGCTATCTTGTCGCGAGCGATGAAGATATGCTTTGCATAGACTTTCTCTTCCCTTGAAAGTCTCTTCCACCCACCTAACCTAGTCCATCCAGGAAGAGGCTTTTTTACAGCGGTGGCTTTCTTCATTGCACTGATAGCCTGCTTCTCTAGATTTCTCTCCTTGATTAAAGGAACAAGTACATCCTCAAGCTCAGCTAAATGCGCAACATCTTCCAATGCATACTCTATCTGCTCATCTGGAATTGGCCTTTTCAACCAGTTTGCCTGCTGATTCTTCTTCTTGTTCAGTCCATTGTCTATTCCAAGATACTCAGCTTCCAATGCTTTGAGATTGCCATGAAAACCAAGGGTTTCAGCAAGAACCCTCACATCATAGATATTCTCGATTTTCAAACCATATGCTTTATAGACAAGAGAAGCATCTGACTGGCAATCAAACCAGAGCTTTCTAACAGAAGACGAGAAGAAAGCCTCAAGTCCTTTTACTGTAACTCCTGCTGCTCTTGGATCGATGATGAAGAATGATGAGCCATCAAATACCTGAATAAGACAAAGATGCTCTCCATAGATATGAAGATTGAACTCTCCCTCGAAATCTACAGCTATCCTATCCTTACCTCCAAAGAGAGAAAGCATTTCATTTATCTTCTCATCACTGTCTATATATGTGTAATCCATACAGCAAATGTATCATTAAAGCAAAGAGGACAGAAAGGGCCTCTAAAAATTGTCAACTGACTTTTAAGTGCGGAAAAATCACTTGATGCAAGATTTTTATGCACTTATAGATCATTTTGCAAATCTTAAACCATAAGAGAAGGCTGTCATGCACCGCAATGCACAACAGCCTAGTGTCTTAGATTAGAACAAATCAGTTGCCTAGACCAGGCATCATTGAAGAAATCAGTTCATTAATCCAATCAACATATTCAAGAAGACCAGAACAATTATCTGTTGCAAGTTCCGAAATATTTGTATGAGGTGTTCCATTTAATGTTACAGATCCAGTTGCACCACCAACATAGAACTTGGCTGTGTTGTCTACTAATGTAACCTTACCACCATCTACTGTGAATGTCGGTCCGTTATCTGGATCACTTACGTTTGAAGCTGTTCCGAATGTTCCTGAAATATTGAAATCAGCCCTTGCATACATACTCATAAGATAATTAAGCATTACATTATCACCTGAGATTGACCAGTTAGTTGCTTTTACCTGTCCATCGGTGCCTGTATTTTCTGTAATAAATACAACCGTAATATCTCCAAATGATCTAGCATTAAAAGATGAAGTAGCTGCTTCAGGTATATTAAGACCAACATCTGCAATATGTGCCCCGATATTATTATATGCATATGCATCTAAGGTTACCTTGTATGTGATTGTATTTTCACCAACAGTTGGTCCATCGTCTGATACCAGGAACTGACCATTTGCACCACCTTCTTCTGTCAATTTACCTGAAAGTCCATTGAAGAATCTTGTATGAGCAGGAGCTGTAAAGAAAAGCGGGAGAATATCTGCATTCATTTCTTCTGAAAGCCATATCCAGCCAGCATTCTGATATGTTACTGTATCTCCAGAGGCTTTGTTCTGAGGGGCCATAAAGAAGAAATTCTTATCAAAACCACTTATCTGTGTCTGGCCCTGTGTTGATGGTTTATCTACAAGGGAATCCAAAATATCACCAGGGAAATTTGCAATATCGTCAATGACATATTCCTGGAAAATCATATCGATACCACTTACATTGCTGAATGAAAGATTGGAAGCCTTGTTTATGTCACCATTATGACCATTCACCTGTACAGCAAAAATCGGGCCATACCATCCACAGGAAGCCTCTGTATCTGCATACCCAAATGTACCTGAGAAAGAAACATTCGAAGCAGTAATATTAATTGGAGCCCTCTGTGGCTTACCATCAACTGTTATATCAGAAAGGTATACAGTAGAGTCTGTATTGTAGATATTGATACCAGAAAGCGAACCATCATCCGGGAATACAAGTGTTACACCATCAAGAGTTGCTTCACTCTGGATAAGCATTGCAAATGCAGGATCAGTAGATTCTGTCTCATTTCCCTTTGCAGAAAGAGCTATTGTTTCATTCTGATCACCAAATACGATTCTAATGTCCTTGAGAATAGATCCAGATGGAAGCACCATTGCACCACGATTATCATCTCCTGATGGATTCTGTGATTCACTGTTTATAAGAATCTTAAGCTCACTGTTTCCAGTACCTGTGATATTAAGAGGCTTCGAAATATCATCTGCATCAAGTTCGAATTTACCACTTGGAAGAACAATATCCTCTCCATTTGCAATTGCCTCTTCAAAATCATTCTGATCACTAACAGTGGCATTCCCATTATTTGTGCCACCTCCAGGTGGCAGAACAGGATACCCACCACGAGGGCTACATGCTGTTATAGCAAGAAGAACAAGCATTGCAGCAAAAACTAATTTAACAAACTTTTTCATTGCACACTCCGAGTACAAAAATCAATTCCCGACTTTACCCTCCCCCTATAAGGTACTGTCAAGCACTTTTGACTAAAAAGATGCAAAAATAAACACTGTAAATGAAAAAACAGCTTAAATCATATGAATAGACATATCTTCTATATATGAAGAAGCTTTCATCAGCTCAAGAACCTTCTCAGAAGAGGCTGCATTGAAAGTTATGTGAGCTGTCAGCCTCAAATCTCCATCCTTTCCCTTTCTGATAGTGAATGTCCTTATCTGCACGTCACTCTCCTTCATCTTCTCCCTGATTGCCTCTACTGTCATTCCTGAGGATGAGAGATTGACTACTATCTCACCAGTAGCTTCCTTCATTATCTTAAGCCATCGGATGTGAAGAACAAACTGCACGATAAGCATCATTACAGTAGCTATGATTCCCAATGCATACATACCAGCGCCAAGAGCTATTCCGACTCCAACAGTTGCCCAAAGTCCTGCTGCTGTAGTGAGACCGAGCGCAGCGCTATCACCACGCAGTATGATAACCCCAGCTCCAAGAAAGCCTATAGCAGAAACAACTCCTGCCGCGATACGAGATGGATCGAGGGAGATACTCTCATGTGAAAGCACATCAAAGAATCCATACTTAGAGACAATCATCATCAAAGCCGAAGCAAGCGCAACTATTACATGCGTTCTTATTCCAGCATTCTTGAATCGTTTTTCCCTTTCCAGCCCTATGAGAGCTCCACAAAAGATAGCTGCAACAAGTCTGACAATACTCTCAGCAAGCGGATACCAACTCATATCTAATCTCCTAATGCAATCCTCGCCTCTCTGACGATTATTGATAAGACATAGAATACCATATGAACAGCAACAATACTTGCTCCAGTTGGCAAAGAAAAGAGATAAGATGCAAAGAATCCAAGGATGAAAGCAACTACAGCTTCGATTGCAGCCAATATGGATACAGAAAGATAAGTTTTCTCAACTTTCATGGCTATAGAGGCTGGGAAGATTATCAGACTAGAAATCAATAGCGAACCAAGGATTCTCATACCAACAACTATAACAAGTGCGGTAAGGAGAGAAAGAAGCGCTGTATATCTTCCAGTATTTATTCCTGTAGCTTTTGCAAATGCGCTATCAAAGGTTGTGGCATAAATCTGATGATAGAAGAGAAGATATGAAAGGAGCGTTACTGCAGAAATGATAGCTGCAATATAACCATCACTCTTTGAGACAGAGAGTATCGAACCGAAAAGGAATGCATTAAGATCGGTATTCACTCCTGCAACTGATACAGCAATAACACCTACAGCCAGTGCAGATGATGATAAAAGCGCGATTGAGCTATCACCGCTCTTCTTTTTCTCTGATAGTCTCAGAAGGATGAAAGCCGAAGCCACTACAACTGGAATAGTCACAGCCATTGGCTGAAGAGCAAGGAGTGCAGATATCCCCAAAGCCCCGAATCCGACATGGGAAAGGCCATCACCTATCATGGAGAATCTCCTCAAAACAAGGCTGAATCCAAGAAGGGATGCAGAGATAGAGACAAAGAGTCCTATAAGAAGAGCCCTGACAAGAAATGGATAGGAAAAGATCTCAGTTATCATGACCAGCCTCCTTAAGAAACTCCCTACCTAAATCTGAACTGAAATAATCATCCTTTTTACCAAAGAAATAACCTGAATGTGAGAAGTGAAGGATCGTTTTCGCATCATTCAAGGCTGGATGGATATCATGAGTAACCATCATCAGTGTTATACCGGAAGAGTTCAGTTCCCGAAGCATCCCATACAGCTCACTTGTTGTTTTCGAATCGAGTCCTGACGATGGCTCATCAAGGAAAAGAAGCTTCTCTGTAGCCATCAAAGCACGAGCAAGCAGAACTCTCTGCTGCTGTCCACCTGAAAGTTCCTGAAACGAGGAAGAAGCCCTATCTCCCATTCCAAGACGCTCAAGCTGAAGCTTCGCTTTCCTCTTCTCCTCTGAAGTATAGAAAAACCCTCTATGCCTATTAAGGCAGCCTGAGAGAACAACTTCCATGACAGAAGAAGGGAAATCCCTCTGTATCCCTGATATCTGAGGAAGATAGCCGATCTCTTTCTTCCTAAGACCGCCACAGTATTCAATCTTTCCTTTTATAGGTTCAACCAATCCAAGCACTGTTTTTATGAATGTGCTTTTTCCTGAACCATTCTCACCCACTATGCAGAGGTAATCACCTTCATCAACAGTGAAGGAAAGGCCAGAAAGTATGCCCTGTCCCTCATATCCAAGTGTTATGTCCGTACCCTTTATAAGAGTCAATTAAGAGCCTCCCTTAATACCTCGATATTCTCCACCATCAGATCAACATAATTCTTGCCACTATAGAAATCAGAAGCTGAAACATTATGAAGTGTATTAAAAACCCTGACATCACACCCCGCTTCTTCAGCAATAACATCAGCTATCATAGGAGAAGACATCTCGATATTCAGAATACAAGGAACTTCAAGCTCCCTTGCCTTATCTATTAAAAACGCTACAGTTCTTGCACTAGGCTCGCTTTCTTCCGCACAACCTGGAAATGCAGCATAGTATTCAAGCCCATATTCATTGACGAAATACAGCAAAGGAAATCTCGAAGCAAAGATAAGAGTATTTCTCTTGCTGTTATCAACAATGGCCCTGAAAGCTTCATCAAGCTTTCTTATAGCCGCAATATACTCTGTAGCATTAATTTCATAGGAATCTTCCATTGCGGGATTGAGAGTTTTCATCACATCTGCAAGATTCCTTATGATAACAATCTCGTTTAGAGGACTTGTCCAGACATGCTCATCAATCTCATGTTCATTATGATCATGATCATGTTCCTCCTCTTCCTCCATTCCCTCGACATGTTCCTCAGTTAGAAGTTCAACCTGATCTGTCAGCGCGAAAGAAGCTGGAGGGTTATCGAGGGAGGAGATTATAGTCCTTACCCATTCATCTGAAGGGCCTCCTGTATAAACGACAAGATCTGACTTTGCGATTCTGATCATATCGCGCGGTGTCGGGTCATAGCTGTGGCTTTCTGTTCCTGAAGGAAGGAGCATCACGATATTATCTGAAGAACCTGTAATAGCCCTTGCAGCATCATAGGAAGGAAAATCTGCCGCTACTATCGAGAAACCACTGTCTTCATCATCTTCCTTAGCACAGGAAAACAGAAGCAGAACAATTGAAAGAATCAGGAGTAGTTTTCTCATTTTCTACCCCTGCACTGGCTACAGAGTCCATCGAATACTGTTGAATCCAGGGCTACAAAACCAGATGTCTTTTCAATTAAATCTTCTATGGAGGCAGTCGCTTCCGCACTCAGATGCTCTGTTCGCCCGCACAAACGGCATCTTATATGCATGTGTCTGGAACAGCTCTCCCCCTGATACTGGAAGATGCTTTTCCTGCCCTCGTTTCCAGTCTTTCTGAGAAATCCTTCATCAGAAAGCTGTGTTATCAATCTATAGACAGTAGAACGAGGCACAGAAGGAAGGGATGAGGCAACTTCATCAGGAGTGAAGCCTCTGTCATGATTATTGAAAAAGAATTCCTCAACAGCTTTCTTCTGCCTTGTGTGATATGAACTCATGGAAAATGAGAATAATTCTCATTTTGAAGAACGTCAATAATCTCCAGCTAATTTCTACAGACAGTTTTCCCTATAGCTGTCGATTCTGACTTTCACATTTTTCTCAAGATTGCGGAAGAAAAACTGATAATCATAAAGATGGTAAACACCATCAGGAAAGAGTGAATTGCTATACTCCTCTGCTTCTATATCGGTTGCTTTGAGTGTTCCTCTCAATGGATCAATATATGCTCCTGTAAGGCAAGCTACTTCATTTATGATAGCACCAGAATAGTCTGTGAAACATGCTCCCTTGTTCAGCTTTCGATCAGCAGGAGTACTATCAGTTTTCCAGTTCAATGGATTTATTCCTAGTGTTCTTGTCCCCTCTGGAACTATGATTGAATCATTAATCCATTCAGCTTCAGTATTGAATGAGATTATCACGCCTGTATCATCTTCACACTCTGCAAGCTTTAGATGAGGATAGGCTTCAAGATCCTCTTCTGTTACCTTCCAGCCAATGCAATAAGCCGCGACGAGTAAGTTCTGCAGCGCTGGATCATCAAATAGATTCTCAAGGAGCATCAGAGCAAGCTGAGCCCCCTGTGAGAGCCCTGCAAGAATGAAAGGGCGACCTTCATTAAAGTTCTCAAGATAGTAGCAGAATGCAGCTTCCACATCGGAGTATGCGATAGCAAGAGGATCACCACTCTCTGCTTTTCTTTCTGAATAGAGGGGAAATGTCATTTGCCTGTAAAAAGGAGCATACATTACAGTATATTCCTCATATATACCCCGCTCCATATTAAGTGCACCTACAAATGCGCTTTTAGTCTCCTCATCATCCAGACTCATATTGGTGTTTCCATCCATCCCCATATCCACAGTTGGACATATGATGAGTCAACGACCTTCAGGACAAGCCTGAAGGCTTGGACGTGAGCGTTTTACCCACAGGCTCCGTTTCCGGTCTGCCTGTGGCACTCCATCCATACGGCTGATTGACTGCAGCCTGCCCAGATTGCTGAATCGGGGTAATGTAGTTGTCTCGGATGTTGATGGCGGCATTCGTATCTGCATGCATCCTGCTTCCGCAATGCCTGCATATGTATCTGTTTCCTTTCCTTGAAGCCTTGTCTATCGTCTTGCACACCGAGCACTTCTGGCTCGTATAGCGTGCATCCACGAACTCCACCCTTATGCCGTTCATCTGGCATTTGTAGATGAGCTTGGACTCAAGATCCGAGTATGACCAGGCAGAGAGCCATTTCCTCATGGTCTTGTTGCTCTTCCCTTTCAGCCTCAGCATATTCATGGATGACAGATCCTCAAGGACATATACGGACACATCATCAGTATCGGCAAGCTTCTTGGAAATGCAGTGGTTCTGGTCCTGAACAAACCTCTTCTCGCAGCCTGAGATAGAGACGAGTCTCCTTAGCGCTGCGGGTGCCTTTCTCCTGCAGCTCAGAACGCACATGGTTGTATTTCCTCTTCACCCGCCTTGCATCCTTCACTCCATAGTGAACTCCG
>CASDRY010000090.1 GCA_949283235.1 uncultured Spirochaetales bacterium
AGACAGAATCCGAAACGGCTTACAGTCGGGGCTGAGGCTGGAAGCGGACTGTATCTTGGAAATGGTCTTGGGACAGCTGGTAGGGAAGATGATTCCATTTCTGTCAGTGGAAGTGTCGGATGGGAAGGAAAGGAGTGGTCTTTCTTGCTCTCAGGTGGAGGTAGCTGGGACGATAACTATAGCTTCTCCCCATCCCTTACAGTAAGCGGTAGCTGGCACAGCAATTCCTCTTCTGATAGCGACAGGATTCTTCTCAGTTCATTACAGAATGAGGCGATACTTAAAAGGGGAGAGTACCTTGATGCCAGGAGAGCTTTCTCTGCGGAAGGGGGAAATCTCTGGAACAGGATACTGAGCTGGAACAGGGAATACTCTGAAATGGAAGCTGAAATCGAGTACAGGAAAGCGCTTCTTGAGAATATGGAGACAAGATATGAACGCGGTCTTGCTACAGAAGAGGAGCTTCATGATGCTTCTTTCGATTTAGAGCTTCTCTCCCTTGATAGATCGATACTTATCCTTGATGGTCTTTCGCTGGAAGCTGAGGCGAAGAGACATATTATCTGAGGTGGAAAATGGATGATAAAAGCATTATAGAAGAAAGAAACCGAAAAAGAAGAAAGAGCAGGAGAAGGAAGATTGTCCTCATTCTCATTATACTGATTATTCTGGCAGTTCTGGCTTTCCTCTTTCTTTCTCCAAAGGCGGAGACTATAGAGACAGGACCTTCTCAGCGAGAGGCTAAGGTTGTCTCCAATACATATACACAGGTTATAGATCTTTCAGGCTATGTTGAGCCCTATGATAGCCAGATAATGAGATTCCGTTCCACCGGAGCTGTAACTGGAGTTTATGTAAAGGAAGGCGATCATGTGACAAAGGGACAGCTTCTTGCTTCAATTGATAATACCTCACAGAGAGCTGCGCTTCAGGAAATAAAGAATCAGATAGAGGAAGCTGAACTCAGTGGTTCTAAGAGAGAGCTTGAGCTCCTGAAGTTAAGGGAAGCAAGTGCTGAAGCTAATCTTGAGTATGCTGATATCGTGGCACCTTTCGATGGGGAGATTGCCTCAGTAGATGTCTCTGAAGGTGATTACTTCGAGGGAGGCGATGAGGTTATTACAGTTGTGGATCGTTCAAGGCTTAAAGCAACTGTTGAGATAGATGAGATTGATATGCAGTATGTCCGCCTTGGGCAGAAAGCAGATCTTGTCTTCGAGTCCCGTCCTGATCTTACAGTCGAAGCCTATGTCTCATATATTCCTATGCTAGGGCGCTATACCGATCAGGGGATTGGAGTTGCCGATGTTGAGTTCATGATAGATAATCCTCCAGATGGAATAATGCCAGGCTTTACTTTCGAGGGAACGCTCGAAGCAGAGGAGGATGTCTCGATGCTTCTTATCCCGCAGCGTGCGATCACAAGAGGCAGAGGAGGGGCAGAAAGCGTTAATGTGAAGAGGGCTGATGGAAGTATAGAGACTGTCAGCATCAGAACTGAGTATCTTGGAGAGGGCCTCTCGGAGCTGCTTTCTGGAGATATTAAAGAAGGCGACACCCTTGTTTACGAAACAAGAAGCCAGCTTGGGATGTTCTGATGAATGCGATAATAGAGCTTGAAGCTGTCAGCAGAACCTATATCGTGGGGGATACTGTTGTAAGAGCCCTCGATAACGTCTCCATGGGCATAGAGGAGAAATCATTTACAGCTATCATGGGGCCTTCGGGCTCTGGTAAATCAACTCTCATGTCTCTTATAGGGTGTCTGGATGTTCCAACTTCTGGAACCATAAGGATAGATGGGGAAGAAACTGGTGGTATGAATGAAGAGGATCTGGCATATCTCAGAAACAGAAAGATAGGCTTCGTCTTTCAGCATTTCTCACTGCTTCCTAAACTGAATGCCCTGGATAACGCCGCGCTTCCGCTTCTATATGCAGGGGTTCCATTGAAGGAAAGACGCGAGAGAGCGGAGGAGATGCTTTGCCGTGTAGGGCTTAAAGACAGGCTCAGGCATAAGCCTAATGAGCTTTCGGGAGGGCAGAAGCAGAGGGTTGCGATTGCAAGAGCGCTTGTTAACAATCCTGCTATTCTTCTTGCAGATGAACCCACCGGTGCTCTCGATTCAACAACTGGACATGAGGTTATGGAGCTTTTTCATGCACTTAATGAGGAGGGGCATACAATCGTGTTTGTCACGCATGACAGGTCCCTTGCTCTCGAATGCGGCAGGATTATACCGATAAAAGATGGGAGGATCGCAGATGATGCTTCGTGAGAATATCAGGATGGCATTATCCTCTATGGCTGGAAACCGCCTAAGGACATTTCTCTCCCTTCTTGGAATCATGATAGGAGTTGCTTCCGTTGTCACGATACTGAACCTTGGAAAGAGTGCTTCGGAGAGCATCAGCGCCTCTTTCGATGCGGGAGGACTGGATACAGTCAGCATAATGCCACGTGGCTCTGCAAGGGAGACCATGGTATTCACGGAGGAATTTTCATATACCCTGATGAATGAAGTTGATGGCATAAGGGAAGTCCTTCCTGTTGTTTCTTCTTATGGGAATATAAGGAATGGGCAGGAGATTGCGGAATCTGTATCTATACAGGGAGTCACATCAGGCTTCTTCGAATCCAATTCGCTTTCAGCGTTCTCCGGAGAGCTTTTCAGAGCTATTGATAATATAAACAGACGACAGGTAGTTGTCCTTGGCTCTGAGCTTGCAGAGGAGCTTTTCCCTTCAGGCAATCCCGTCGGAAAATATGTATCGATTTTCAGAAGACAGGCTAAGAGCTTCCTTGTCGTTGGCGTTCTTGAGGAAAAAGATGCCAGCATGGGTACTTCCTACAATGATGCTGCCTTCATGCCTTACAATACCTACACTCAGCGTTTCAGAAGAACTGATCAGGTCGGTACATATGTTGCCAAGATAGCGGAGGGCTATGACGCGACAGCAGTTGCTGAGGATATCGAGGATTATCTTAATGAGATTGTCGGCTCTGATTACTATCGTATCTTCTCTCCTGCGACGATTAAGGAGATGGCTGATGCCGTTACTGGAACATTCTCTTCATTCCTTGCGGCTATTGCCGCTATTTCCCTTGTTGTAGGTGGTATAGGGATAATGAATATCATGCTTGTTTCCGTAGTCGAGAGAACAGGGGAAATCGGAATAAGAAAAGCACTTGGAGCCGCTCCGAAAACGATAAGATCCCAGTTCCTTGTAGAGTCAGTGACGCTTTCCCTTTCAGGTGGGCTCATTGGCCTTGTTGCAGGAACATTGTTATCTATAGCTGCTGTGCATGTGACTGGATGGGCTCTTCATATCTCTACTGCAGCTATTGCAGTCTCGATGCTTTTCTCTGCAGCTATAGGTATCTTCTTCGGTTGGTATCCTGCTGCGAAGGCTGCACGTCTTGCACCTATGGAAGCACTTACAAGAGAATAGCATTGCCAACGTCGGGTAAAACAACATAGAATCACAACGGAGGACTTTGATGATAGTATCTAAATTTGGTGGAAGCAGCGTCGCTGATGATAATCAGATAAGGAAAGTTAAAGCGATTCTCGAAAGTGATGAGAGAAGAAGAATTGCTATAGTTTCTGCTCCTGGAAAGAGAACCAGCGACGATCAGAAAATCACAGATCTTCTATATAAATGCAACAGTCTGGTTCAGAAGGGCCTGACATGCCGTCCTGTATTCAATGAGATCTCAAAGCGTTTCGTGCAGATTGCGCAGAAGCTGAAGATAGATGATGTTAAGCTCTCTGAGCGTCTTGATGATATAAGATGCATGATCGATGCGGGTCGTGGTGCGGATTACGCGGCATCGAGAGGAGAATATCTTTCAGCTTTGGTTATAAGTGAGTTCCTTGGCTGGGAATTTCTTGATGCAGAGGACGTGATTGTTATAAATCAGGATTCAACTGTAAATGAAGCGACATATAAAAAGCTTGCAGAGAAGCTTGATCCATCTAAGCGTTATGTTATCCCAGGCTTCTATGGTGAGACAGAGCAGGGTGTCATAAAGACATTCACACGTGGTGGTTCTGATATCACGGGATCGATTGTCGCGCGCGCTGCTAGCGCAGAGCTCTATGAGAACTGGACAGATGTCTCCGGTGTATATAGAGCGGATCCTAGAATCGTTCCCAATGCTGAAGTTATTCCAGAGCTTTCATATAAGGAAGTAAGGGAGCTTTCAGATGTGGGGGCTTCTGTTTTCCATGAGGAGGCTATCGCTCCGATTTATAACAGCGGTATTCCTATTGTTGTTAAGAATACAAATAAGCCCGAGGATCCTGGTACAAAGATTGTTCC
>CASDRY010000091.1 GCA_949283235.1 uncultured Spirochaetales bacterium
CATCGATTATCTGAGATTTTTGTTGTATGTGATGTGGTAACGGTCTTGAAAGATGGAACTTATGTCTGGACAAAAAACACCTCGGATATTGTTCCTGATGATATTATTACCGCAATGGTAGGACGTAGTATTACAACTATTTATCCATCAAAGTCAGAGAACATTGGAGATGAAATTCTGTCGGTTGAGAATTTATCCAGGAATGGAGTCTTCAATAATATCTCATTCAATTTACATCAGGGTGAAATTCTCGGTATTGCGGGACTTGTTGGAGCTGGGCGAAGCGAGATTATGAGATCTCTTTGCTGCATTGATCCTAAGGATAGTGGGGTAGTCAAGCTTTTCCGGAAAGAGATTACAGCAAAGTCTTACAAGGATGTAATTCATACTGGTATCTGCTATCTTCCAGAAGATAGAAAGCTTTTGGGATTGTTCGTTGAGATGAGTATTGAGAACAATATCATCTCAGCTGATACTGAAGCAGTCTCATCTAAAGGTTTTATTGTTGATAAGAAGGCTCATGATATGGCAGCTGAGTTCATTGAAGAGCTTAATGTCAAAATCGGAAATCTTGATGACCCAATAAGTAGTCTTTCTGGAGGAAATCAGCAAAAGTGCTTGATTGCTAAGTGGCTTTCTCCGAAACCTAAGGTCTTGATTCTGGATGAACCTACACGTGGCATTGATGTTGGATCCAAAGTGGAGATTCATAAGCTTCTTAGAGAATTAGCTAATAAAGGTATTGGAATCATAATTGTCTCTTCTGAGCTCCCTGAAGTTATTGGTGTAAGTGATAGAGTTGCTGTCATATGCGAAGGAGAACTTGCGGGTTTTCTCTCGGGAGAATCTCTGTCGGAAGAGAATATAATGCGACTCGCCTCTGGTAAGCAAGCAGTATAAAAGGAAGGTGTGGAATGGAAATAAAGGCTTTAGCGGGAAATCTTCTAAAGAAAAGAGGGACAACGGTTTTTCTTATCATAGTTCTAGCTGTTGTATTTGTATCTATACTCGAACCAATATTCCTTAGATGGAGTAATATCCGTTCAATAATGATAGGAATGGCTAGTGATGGTCTCATGACAATAGCTATGACTCTTGTCTTGGTATTGGGAGGAATTGATCTTTCTGTAGGATCAGTGGCTGCTTTATCCTGTGTTATAACTGGCGGTCTCTATCTTTCTGGTATAAACATATGGATTGCAGTTTTGATAGCTCTTGTTGTAGGTGTTCTTGTGGGGCTTTTCAATGGTGTGATGATTGGAAAACTTGGCTTACCTCCTTTTATAGTCACTTTGGGTATGATGAGTCTTGCTCGTGGAGGTGCATATATATTCACGCAGGGATCACCTTTATCTCTTTCCGGGGCTCCTGAATCTTTTCGTTTCATTGGAGCTGGATATATAGCTGATGTTCCTGTTTTCTTCATCATATTTATCGTACTTGCAATCGTCTTTGATTTCCTTATGAAACATGCGACAGCATTCAGGAATATTTTCTACATAGGAAGCAACGAGAAAGCGGCTAGATTGTCAGGAATAAATGTTTCCAATGTAAAGATATGGGTATATATAATTTCTGCATTGCTGGCAACACTGGCGGGAATTCTCAGTCTTTCCAGATTTAATGTTGCAACACCTTCTCTTGGTTCCTCTGCCGAAACAAGGGCTATATCAGCTGCTGTAATTGGTGGAGCGACCATGACAGGAGGAGTTGGAAGTGTTCTTGGTGGTGTCCTTGGCGTGATTCTTCTCAACATTGTTAATTCTGCGCTGATTATGCTCAACGTCTCTGTATATTGGCAGGATTTCGTATCTGGTTTCATTTTGATTCTAGCAGTTACTATCGATTTCCTTTCTCACAGGAAAAAATCATAGAAATAAAGTCGAAGGAGGACTTTTATGAATAAAAGGAGATTCTTTATTACCGGATTGCTGCTTATTGTAGCTATGAGCTTTGTTTTTGCAAATGGAACAGAGGAAAGCACAACTCCAGCAACAGGAACAGGTGGACAGGGTTCTGTTCTCGTCGGTGATCCATCTGAACAGTATTACATGATTACATTTACTTCCGGTCAGGATTATTGGAAATCGTGCTATGAGGGTTTTGAAGAAGCTGGAGCGCAGTTTGGTATTGAAACTGTTTATGCTGGCGATCCTACCCCAGATGTTGCAAAGCAGGTAACTGTATTCGATCAGGTTGCGGCAAGACAGCCTATGGGAATAGCTGTAACGTGTGCCAATGCTGAAGCTTTAAGAGAATCAATAAACAGAGCAGTTGCTGATGGGATTGCTGTCGTCACTTTTGATTCTGATTCTCCAGATAGTGATCGTGCTACATATCTTGCAACAGGAAACGAAGAGGCTGGCGCTGCAGCAGCGGAGTATCTTGCTTCTGTGATGCCTGAAGGAGGAAATGTTGCGCTTCTCTATATGGTTGGTACGGAAAATTCAGAGGCAAGAGCAAAAGGTTTCGAGGACTGGACGCTTGAGAATCCTGACAGCAAGCTTACTGTAGTTGCAAAGGTTAATGATAGAGGAGAACAGACTGAGGCAGCTAGGAATATGTCAGCACAGCTTCAGGCAGATCCTTCTATAAATGCAATTGTATGTCTTGATTCTCCAGCAAGTCTTGCAGCTCCTACTGTTGTTCAGGAAGCAGGTAGAACAGATATCACAATCGTCACATTCGATACAGATACAGCTATTCTTGACATGATAAAGAATGGACAGATTGCCGCAACATTGGCGCAGGGTACTTATAACATGGGTTATCTCTCAATGAAGTTCCTTTATGATATGGCTCATGACCTCCCTGCAAAGGCTCTTCCATCTTATATTGATACGGGAATTACAGTTGTCACAGCAGAAAATGCTGACGAGTACTATATGTAAATACAACTAAGGCATGGTCTGTGAATCAGGCCATGCCATAAAACTGGGGAAGATGTGAAAATTCAAATACGAACGCCTTTTTTTGAGATTGGGGTAAAAAACTATCTATATGGTGATGATGTCCTGAAACTGGCAAAATCTGCAGATTCTGCTGCAAAAGAATATGATTTGGATGTTCTTTTCATCTGCCCCTATACGGAGATAAGACGCATAGCAGACTGCTGTGAAAATTTGATAGTGCTGGCTCCATATATGGATTTGATTCACCCTGGACCAGGTCTTTCAAAGGTTCTGCCAGAAGCTGTCAAAGCTGCTGGTGCAAAGGGGGTGGTTATTAACCATAGTGAGCACCCTATGACGCTAGCGGATATCGCAGCGACTATAAAAAGAGCAAGAGACCTGGATATGTTCTCTTTTGCTTGTGCCGATACGATAACAGAAGCTAAGGCTATCGCTTTGTTTGAGCCTGATATCATCAATCCAGAACCTTCGGAACTGATTGGAGGAACTGATATTAGTGGGATGGATTTCGTACTTGAGTCAATGGAAGCAATAAGGAGTATTTCTCCAAAAACTCTTGTTGAACAAGCTGCGGGGATTAGTCAGCCAGATCAGGTTCGTATGATGATTTCAGCAGGAGCTGATGGTGTTGGTGTAGCTTCTGGAATCTGTAAAGCTATCGATCCTTGCAGAAAGGCTAGGGAACTAATCGCAGCTGTAAGAGAAGGAATAAGGAGTAAATAAAATGAAAACTTGCATCAAATCTGTGGAACTTACTTCTACTGGCCGCATGCCAACATTCCATCTGATTACGGATGAAGTAAAAAGTGCTGTAAAGGAATCCGGTGTCATGAATGGAATTTGTGTTGTGTACTCTCATCACACTACATGTTCTGTAATGATACAGGAGTGCTCCTTTGATAGAACTTACAATGGTTTGGAGTATCTGCAGCAGGATCTTTGTGATGTATTTGAGAATATTATTCCGACTTGTAGAAAGGAAGGTCAGTATATGCATCCTGGTCCGGAGTTGACCAGATTCTCTGCGGAACATGGAGAAGATAAACCTCAGACACTGAATACCGATGGCCATCTTCGTTCTGCTCTTCTTGGCAGAAGTGAAACTATTGTTATTGAGAAAGGTGAAGCTGATCTCGGACAGTTTGGACATGTGTATTTTGTTGATTTTGATCAGACTTGCAGTAGGAAAAGAACTGTTAAAATTGCTGTGATGGGAGAGTGAAATAGTATCAGCCTATTTCTTTCGAGGAGGATTGAATTCCTCCTCTTTCTATTTAATATAAACGGATATGCGTATTATTCGTTTTAACATTGCTATGGCAAAGGAGATCACAGATCTTTTTATTGGTTCTGTTCATTTTGTCTGTTCTCGAGATTATACAGAAGCAGAATGCAATGCTTGGGCTCCTTATGACATAGACCCTGAAATCTGGGTTGAACCTATGCTTGATACCTATTCTCTTGTCGCTATGGAGGGAGAGAATATCCTTGGTTTTGGTAATATCGATATAGATAAAGGCTATCTTGATAGACTCTATGTTTCCCATCTTGTACAGGGTAGGGGAGTTGGCAAGACTCTTCTTCTCGCGCTGGAGGCAAAAGCTTCCGGGATTATCACTGTCAATGCTTCAGATACCGCTTTAGGCTTCTTTAAACACATGAATTACACGGTTTTGCGGGAGAATCATGTGGAAAGGAGGGGCGTTATCCTTCGAAATTGGGTGATGGAGAAGGCAATCTAGTTATTTCAGCATGGTAAAATGAGCTTGTAACTTCTTTTTCTAAAAAGAAATGAAAAAGTGTTGACAAAGGATTTTCCTTTGTGTAAATTAGGCAAGGTGTCTGACTATGACCTTTTGGTTTGTCAGATGAAAGAGCCAAACCGATTGCCGATGGCGATAAGGTGGTTCCGGAACCGGTCTTTTTAATGATATGGCCATTGTCGTTGAGCTAGTACTCACCGACCTCTGGAAACCCTTTGATTCCTGACGCGATCAGCTGTCTCTGAAATATAAAGGCATGGGCCTTTATTTGATATCTTTGTTTTTTGTGGCTCAGGCCACAAGGAGGAACTGATGGCTAAGGAAAAATTCGAAAGAACGAAGCCACATGTAAACGTAGGTACGATCGGTCACGTCGATCACGGCAAGACCACCCTTACAGCTGCAATCACAATGCACTGTGCAAGGCTGTTTGGTGACAAGGCCCTTGCTTATGATGCAATTGATAATGCACCAGAAGAGAAGGCTCGTGGTATCACCATCAACACAAGACACGTTGAGTATCAGTCAAAGAACAGACACTATGCACACGTAGACTGCCCGGGCCACGCTGACTACATCAAGAACATGATCACAGGTGCTGCACAGATGGATGGAGCTATTATCGTAGTAGCTGCAACAGATGGTGCTATGGCACAGACAAGAGAGCACCTTCTTCTTGCTCGCCAGGTAGGTGTACCTGCAATCATCGTATTCATCAACAAGTGCGATCAGGTCGATGACCCAGAGCTTATCGATCTCGTTGAGGAAGAGATGAGAGACCTTCTCACAGAGTATGGTTTCGATGGTGCTAACGCTCCTGTTATCAGAGGTTCTGCATACCTTGCTATGACAAAGCCAGATGATCCAGAGGCAACAAAGTGCATCGACGAGCTTCTTGACGCTATGGATAGCTATATCCCACTTCCGGAGAGAGCAGTTGATCAGCCATTCCTTATGCCAATCGAGGACATCTTCTCAATCTCTGGCCGTGGAACAGTTGTTACAGGTAGAGTTGAGCGCGGTGTAGTTCATGTAAACGATCCAGTTCAGATCGTAGGTATCAAGGAGACACAGAACACAGTTGTTACAGGTGTTGAGATGTTCAACAAGATCCTTGATGAGGGTCAGGCTGGTGACAACATCGGAGCTCTCCTCCGCGGTATCGACAAGAAGGAAGTTGTTCGTGGTCAGGTTCTTGCAAAGCCAAACTCAATCACACCACACCAGAAGTTCACAGGAACTGTATACGTTCTCTCCAAGGAAGAGGGTGGTAGACACTCCCCATTCTTCGATGGATACAGACCACAGTTCTATTTCAGAACAACTGACATCACAGGAACTGTTCACCTTCCAGAAGGAAAGGAAATGGTTATGCCTGGCGATCACACAACAATCAATGTTGAGCTGATCCACCCAGTTGCTATGGACAAGGGACTC
>CASDRY010000092.1 GCA_949283235.1 uncultured Spirochaetales bacterium
CATGGCACCTTTTCGTATTTCCTCATTGATATTCTCTTCAGAAAGGGAAGCATGCCAGTCTCGTTTGTAAAGCGCTTCTTCTACATCTTCTCCTCTTATGACGGGGCTGCCATTTCTCAATGCATGAAGATTAGCCTCATCGAGAAGATCTCCTAGGAGAGAAAGTTCCGTTGTTAGCTTTTCCCTGTCCTCTGCAAGCCATGATGAATAGCGGAGGAGCTCGGAGTAGGCGCTATCATCTGCTGGAAGCATTTCCCTCCCTGCTGCCTTGAGATACCTGACAGTGCCATTCATATTCTCCTCATTCCTTGGCATCGTATAGTCAAATTCAGGAGCAATCCTGAAATAGCGCGTGAATTTATCATCCTTTTCTATGAGATGGTTGTATGTATCCTCTGTTCCTATAAGGATGATCTTCGTTAGAAGAGGAATGGGGGATGGTCTTATGCTTCCATTCATCTCTCCTGGAACTGAGTCTGAATAGAGCGCTCTCTGCGTCATCTCAAGATATCTTTTCAGGGTTTTCCACAACGCCTCATCGCCTGTGATTTCCTCAGCATTCATGATCAGAAAACCGCCGGCAGCTCTCTGGTACGAACCTATTTCAATTGAGAGATGAGGAGGGAGATCCTTGTTCACGATTCCGAAAAGGGACTGATGAGAGGGGTGTGTTTCTATGATTGCAGTTCTGCCAGAATCATCACCTCTATCGATAACGATATTGAGTTTGAAAGCTGAACTATCAGATGAATAGGGAGGAAGTGAGGACAGGAAAGCCATGATTTTTCTATCATTCCACTTTTCTGTCATTGCCTCCTGAGAGAGAAACCCTTTCCCGTAGCTTATGAGATCTTCCTGAAATTCCCTTGCCTTTCCCTTTTCGAACATCAGCAGTTTGATGTTTTGGGAATTTCCGGACCAGGCATATGCCGCATCTCTCAGCATTGATGGCTTGTCTGGAAGATTCTTAAGTTCCTCTAGAACAGCTGTAAGCCTCCCAGATCCATCATCTCCTGAAAGAAATATATTGTAGCCTACACGATCGATTGAAAGGCCAAGGCGGAGAAGACTGATAGCCTTTTCCTGTCCTGTTATAGCAACTCCTGCTTCTATCCTGGAAAAAGAAGCACCTGTATTGCTTAGCTTAAGTTCATCTGTTCTTAGTTCCCTTATCATCGTTCTGGTGATTATATCAGATGCAGCTCGATTGTGGATGCAGTAGAGGGAAACAGATTATACTTTCAGTATGTTTGTAAAAGAATATACTGAAGACCTCAGCAAGAGGCTTATGATAGATTCCTTTCCCTTTGATATCTCCCTCAATGGGGTCCAGATAGGAGCTCCTGATAGAGAACTTAAGAAGGCGGCGTTCGCTGTAGATGCCTCTTTTGATACAATCGATCGGGCTGCAGAGAATGGTGCGGATATCCTTGTTGTTCATCATGGGCTTTTCTGGGGCTCTCCGATTGCTATAACAGATAGCCATTACAGAAGAGTGAAGAGGGCAATCGACAGCGGTCTCACACTCTTTGCCGTTCATCTTCCCCTCGATGCGCATCCAATGTATGGAAATAACGCGCAGATGGCACTTACTCTTGGCATGAAAGAGTTTGATCCATTCGGACTGTATAAGGGAGTGAAGCTTGGTTTCAAAGGCCATCTTCCATTCCCTATGACAATTCCGGAGATAGCTCGTCTTCTGGGATTCTCCTCAGAGGGTGGAATGCAGGTTATAAAGTTTGGCCGCGATATGATTGATACTGTCGGTATCATCTCCGGAGGTGGTGGAGATGATGTCGATCAGGCAATAGCAGAAGGTCTGGATCTTTTCATCACCGGTACAGCTCCCCATGAAATCTTTCATACTGTAAAGGAGAATGGAATGAATCTCCTTGCTGGAGGTCATTACAGAAGCGAGGTCTTCGGAGTAAAGGCTTTGATGAGACTTACGGAGAGGGAGTTCGGAGTCGAATCCTTCTTCATAAATGCGGAGACAGGACTTTGAGCGATAAGAAACGATATCTTCCATTCCTGCTTTCTGCAGGGGTTATCATAATCGATCAGATAACGAAAGCGCTTATCGTTCATTTCATACCGGAAGGAAGCATTGGGATTTCTCTTTTCGGTGATTTCCTGTGGATCTGTCATGTACGTAACGATGCTGTTGCATTCTCCCTTGGAGCAGGTTTCCCGGAGTGGATCAAATATATCTTGTTTATCGGGCTGCCAGTGCTCTTAATGATAGCTCTTTCATATGCGATAGTGGCACATAGGTTCGATGAAGAGCTTTCCAGTGCTGAGAGATGGTGTATTGCTGGAATAGTCGGAGGGGGCATTGGAAATCTCATAGACAGGATTTTCCGCTCTTTAAGGGTTGTTGACTGGATTTCAACAAATAATTATGGAGTATTCGGAATGGAGAGATTCCCTACATACAACATCGCAGATGCTGCTGTAGTGGTTTCAGTCATTCTGCTTGTTATAATCGTTCTTTTTTCTGGAAGGAGGAAAAAAATCCGATGAATAAAAAAGGAAAGACAGTTGTCTTCATGATTTTAGCTACTGTTTTCAATCTGTTCTTGCTTTTAATCTTTTTTCTGTTGCTTTTCCTGCTGCTTTTTGCACTTCTGCCTTCATTAGTCCCGCAGGTTATGGAAATGCCTTCTATGAGCTTTATCCTGCCGCTTCTATGGTTTGCTGGCTCGATATTCCTCTCATTCTTTACCTATTCGAAGATAATCAAATGGGCATCAGCTAAGTTCAATCTGGAAGATAAGCTCGATCCTATCTTTACTCCCAAGAAGTATAGAAGGACCAAGGGAGAATAAGCTTGCGCTTTGTTCCTGTACGTTCCCTCGATGATATCTACTGGTATTCATTCAACGATGAGCCTATAGCCACCGGAAACCCTTATATAACGCCGCGCCTTTCCGATCCGGCATTCCTTCTCCCCGATGAGTCTCCTGATGCTCTCTGGCATCTTTTCGCTCATACATGGAAAGGAGTGGAGCATTATACATCAACATCGGGACTTGAATGGAAGAGGGAACATACAGTATTCCTACGCGCTCATTCTCCTTTTATCTATAAGGAAGGAAGCATCTACTACATGCTTTTTGAGCTTCATTCAAGGAGCTTCAGAAGAAGGGGAGAGAATACAGATTCTTCGAGAATCATGCTTTCAAGCTCTTCAGATCTCTCTCTTTGGTCGGAACCAAGGAAGATTCTTGATTCAGCTGCTATCAGGAAATCATCATGGAGAGGCGGGGTGAGGAGAGTTTCAAGACCTCAGCTCATTCAGTGGGAAGGAAAGTATCGCTTGTATTTCGGAGCTGGGGAAGCTGAGATGTATGACAGCAAGGAACGGACAGGGGCTTCACTGATGTTTGCAGAGTCATACTATCTTGAGGGGCCTTATGAGATTGCTGAAAAACCTGTCATTATAACGGATCCAGAGAGCAAGTATAGGAATCTTGCAACAGGCTCTGTCAGGATTATTCCCTGTTCTGATGCTATTGCTGCTGTCAGCTGTTCGCGCTATTACGATAGGGATAAAAAACGATCAAAATCAGTGATGCTGCTATCAGAGAGCAGTGATGGCCTTTCTTTCAAGGATGAGAGCGTGATGCAATTCACCCCTGATTCCGGCTGGGCTTCTGGGTATATAACATCCTGCGATCTCAGATACAAGGAAAACGAGGAGACTTGGTATTGCTACTACTCCGCAGATGGCTATCCTGATTCCAAGCTCCCGATAAGAAGGGAGTCTCTTGGTCTTTTATTAGGGAGAAAGAGATGATTGATCTTCACTCTGATACTATTTATGCGCTTTGGGGCAACAAGGATAAATCTCTTGTAAAGAACAATCTCAGCATCGATAAAGAGAAACTGGAGAAAGGAAATGTTAAAGCGCAGTGTATGGCGCTATTCACTCCAATGCATCAGTATGTTCCTGAGGAGCACAAAGGAGAGACGCCATGGCAGATTCTCAACCAGCTCCATGATCGCTTCCTGCATGAAATTGATAACGCAGGGATTCCTCAGCTTAGAAGTGTGAATGATCTTGATAATGGAGGTCTTCATGCTGTTCTCACAACAGAAGAGGGTGGAGCTATCGAGGGAGATATCTCAAGGCTAACAACTCTCAAAGATTGGGGCGTGAAGATATTCGGAATAACCTGGAATTTCGAGAATGAGCTTGGATATCCTAATTCATCAGATCCTGAAATAATGGGAAAAGGCCTCAAGGAAAGAGGCATTGAAGCTGTAGAGGAGTGCAACAGGCTTGGAATCATAG
>CASDRY010000093.1 GCA_949283235.1 uncultured Spirochaetales bacterium
GTATCTATGATATTTATCTTTACACCATTCCAGTGGATAGCACAGTTCTTTGCACTTATTGTAATACCTCTTTCCTTTTCTATGGCACCGCTATCCATGATTCTGACACCATCCATGCCCTTACCAACGAGACCGCTCTGCTTGAAAAGAGCATCTACAAGCGTTGTCTTACCATGATCAACATGAGCTATGATGGCAATATTTCTTATATTCTCATTCCTGATTCTCATAACGAATGGAATATACAACTAAAAGAAAGTTTGCACCATATGCTTTTTCAGCAAATTTCATCCACTGATTTCCTTCAATTGCAAAAGGTTATCATCAATAAGTATTATCGCTGAATGAAACGAGGATTACTGCCCGATTACCCAACTGAGCTTTCTATCCTCTGTCATGAAGCTCACACCTATTCTGTGTATCTTCAGCCCAGTTTTCATAAGATATCCATACTTCTCAGTGTATCTCTTCTCATCTATCTGCTTCAGCGCATCTTCCGCGCTTCCGTTCACCTTTAGCTCGAATATCCAGAGATCATTGCCATACAGCACTGTCTCATCGCTCCTGCCATAAAGTCCCCGATCCTCACTGATTGCCAAGAGACGAAGCATGACGAATATACCATGGAATGCAATATGGAAGAATCTCTCCCGCTCTCCTCCTATGAGGTCATATGAGAAAGCATTGAAATACTCATTGACAGCTCCCATGAAACCTTCTGTATCACCATGCCTGAATGTTCTCCCCAATTTTATAATCAGAGAGCCTTCCTCAATATCATCCTTCATGTATCGAACAAGAAGATTCTCACTGAAAGATGAGGCTACCTCCCTGTTTGGAAAAACAAGACTTATAGCATCCTCATCAGAGCCCCCTATAGTCAGATAACCGGCAAAATAAAGCAGTGCGCCCACACTCTCTTTACGAAGCCTATTTCCAGTTATGTCTAGGATATCAAAGGAGGTGAAAGCAGACCTTCTGACCTCAATAGTGGCATCAACCATAGAGACAAGGTTTACCTTCCTTGCAAGCTCAACTGCAAGGGTTGAGGCCCCTGTCCTGTCCCAGTAGTTCTCGAAGCGGCAGTCTGAGGTGAAGAAGTACCCAATCGACACAGGATTGTATACCCTCTCTTCGCTCTCAGGAGAGAAGCGGTAGCCATCATAATACCCTCGTATCCTCTCCAATAGCTCTTCCCTTGTCCTGTACTTGTCCCTGTTTTCCTCATAGCACTCTTCTATTCCCTCTCCGAAGTATTCCAGAAGTTCTTCTTGCGTATATCCGAATGCCGATGCGAATGATTCATCCATAGACAGGTCACGGAGATTGTTCATCGCTGAAAAGACAGATAGATTTGCTAGCTTCACCACCCCTGTCATGAAGAAGAACCTGATGCGCTCGCTGCTGTTCTTTATCACGGAATAGAAGCTAGAGAGGATATTCCTCATATCCGTCTGAATAGATGCCTCCTGATCAATGGAAGAGGTGAACGGGGCATCATACTCATCTATTATTATCACGGCATCATCCAGGGCATAGAGAAGATCCTTCAGAAGCTGGGAAGGGTCATTTCCTTCAAGCCTCACTCCCAGTCTCTCCCCCTGCCGTCTTATATCGCCGGACATCCCCTCCTGGAACCATGAAATAGACAGCGTGGACAGCATTGCAAAATTCAGATGAATCACAGGATAGCTCCTGAAGTCATAGTCAGTACTGCCTATATAGAGAGCCTTGAACAGCTCCCTCTTCCCATCGAATAGCGCATGAAGTGTGGAGCAGAAGAGAGATTTTCCATACCTCCTGGGCCTCGATATGAAACAGAATCTCTCCCTTCCACTGACAAGCTTATAGATGTATTCAGTCTTATCCACATACACAGAACCATCACTGACCATCTCCTCGAATACTGAGTTGCTTGTCGTCACATTCCTCATGTCTTCATTATAATCATTCTTCATTTGATACCTCCATATATCTATACGCAGTATCTGGAGGTTTTGGTCAGGTTTTAACTCAAGGACCACTCAATGAAAGACAAGAGCCATGTCCGAAAAGACATGGCCCCTAAATACTATAACAAATATTGATTTTGAATTATTCTTCAATTTCTTGGCTATTAAGAGTCAATGTTGTACTATTTCCCTTGTAATGGCCAGCAGACTCTTTTATAGCGGCCTCATATTCCTTATCAATGGTAAGGGATGTACTTGTAAAATCTATATCACTTCCATCGCTAGCATCATCACTAGATATATATACAAGCGCTCCACCATCTTTTTCACACTTAATATCAACATTCATAGCTTCACATTCAACCAAGCCATAATTATAAGAACTGCTATTTCTATCTCCCACAACAAGAGCAGCAAACGGAACACTACTGCCAGTCCCCCAGGAATTATTCAAATATTTTTCATAAGATGATGGGTCATCATCATTTCCCGTAGCTATAAGCTCAGAATTTGATATCACAGCTTTTCCACCACGGACTATAACGGCCTGTGCAGAACCTTCGATATATGAATTATCAATTGTCAACTTGCTTGACGGAAGATTAAATAAGATTCCGGGGCCTTTTGGTGAAATAATCTTTGATTCTTCGTTAATTGTTATAGTTACGTTTGAAGGTGGAATTGAAGCATTTGTACTTATGGCAAATCCATAATTCCCATATATCTCTGCCCCAGAAACATTTAAAGTAGCATCATTTTGTGCAACAAGAATTGCAGTCTGATCTGAATTATAAATTACACCTATCATATTCAATGTCGAACCAAGTCCAACAGAAATAAAGGTTTTATCAGTTCCTGCATTATTAATCTTAATATCTAATTTCCCATTTTCTATATCAAATTTAGTTTTATCTTTAATATAGAAAGTATCGCTTAAATTCAGGGTAAGTTTATAATTATTTAAGTCAATTGTAAAATCTGTAATATCATCTTCAGAACTTAAAATCCCTGTAAAATCTATATTTGATACTAATCTGACTTTTCCATACTGAAAGAAAACTGATGAGAATGAAGTACCATCATCAACATCATACTTTGTAGAAACAAAAGGATTTTTTTCAATCACCTCTTCCAGAACTTCATCATTTTCTGCATCTACAGATATATTCACCCCAGAAGAAATTGCAATGCTATCTGCAGTTGCATTAGTTCCTAGCATGAATGCTGTAACAGATTCTTCACCTGTTCCAGTAACATCAAAGCTCTGCACATCAGCCTTTCCAGAATCAATAGTTACAAGAGATGAAATCTTTACAGCTACATCAGATGACACATCAGCATTAAAACCATTGAATGTAACCACTGCAGAATCCTGAATCTTGAAAATTGATAGAAGGTTCTGTTCAACAGGAACAGAGTCATCAACAGAAGAGATGGACACCTTTGTTACCTGCTCAGTTGATGTGGAATCATTGAGTACAATATTACCACTTACTGATATATCCTTATCAATGACTACAGGTAATTCAGAAGAATCCTTATTCAAATCAACTGGAAGGTCATTAAGAACTATTTTATCCCCATCATCAGCGTTTGTTACTGCACTTTTTAGAGCAGCAAGAGTAGATACATTGAATGTTTCCGGAGAGGAAGAGCCGCCTGGAAATGTACCAGGACCAATCAAGCCAGGGTATCCGCCTGAAATAGAATTATTGTTGCATGATGCAAAAGCAAAAAGCAGCATAATAGACAATACAAGAACTAATGTCTTTTTCATCGAAAGCCTCCGAGGTAAGCATACCCCCCCCCGGCTTAAAGTCAATAGAAAGAGCTCCTTAAGGATAAAAAAATGTCCCCTATGGATGGGGGAC
>CASDRY010000094.1 GCA_949283235.1 uncultured Spirochaetales bacterium
AACACCTTCGGGTGAATGGGAGTGGAAGTCTCCCGCGACATTTTTATTCGAAGAAAGGTTCATCGTAAACCGATCTTCCAAAGTTTTTCTGTTGGCTCACTCTTGTAGTGGGCCTTCTTGGTAAGTGGGGGATATATGGTAGGAAGGAAAGAGATACATGATAAGCTGTGGGAAGCAAGAAATGAGGAAATAAACCATCTCTGGCAGAGATCTATATTCCTTGCTGCATTCCTTACTGTTCTTATCACTGTTTACTTCACTTTTGCTGGTAGTGTTTTATCTGATAGTAAAGAAATCACAGGCTCTATCTCTGGTACTGAAACATACCATGTAGATATATCTTATGAATCACCAGAGGAAATTGATAATGAGGATGGTAAAAGCCTGTATGATTCTCTGAAGGAATTCATTAGCAATAGGGAACTGCTCATCCTTGAGGCTCTTTCCATTGTCGGATTCTCTTTCTCTGTTCTCTGGATATGCATGGCAAGAGGCTCCAAACTTAGCTATGAGAGGATAGAGGAAGGGATAAACAAGGCATATGAAGGTGGCTTCTTTGATAAGGAATTATCTGAAGCAATAAAGAAGGATTTCATAAAGAATCTCTTTGCCTTAGGAGATTATACCCACACACCAATGCATGGAAGCCTTCCTGATCCAGATTACAGCTTCAGATACTTTAGAGTAGAAGGTTCGAAGCATTCACTATCAAAGGTGAATATATTGATAGGTTATCTCTTCATTTTTATCTGGATCGGAACAGCTATAGCTAATCCATTGATTGCAGGAAGTGGTCTATATGAATGGATAATTTCCTTTGTTATTTCCATCATTTTGATGCTCTTTATTAGACGAATACTTTTTGTGTTATCAGCTTCAGATGGATATAACTGGTCTAGAATTTTAAGAAGAATAAGGAGGTCCGAAAGACTTGGTTTTGATCCAGATGTGCGTCAGAACAATTATATTGTTTGGCTTTTACTTGTTGAAAATCATAATCGAAATATGATTATTACTCGTGACCATGTTAGATTGGTTTTCTCAACTTATTTAAACAGATGTGGTGATAAGCTAACCCGTTCTCTAATTGATAGATTACTTGAAGCACTGGATTCACATAATGGAAATTTACCAGAAATAATCAGGGCTTTTAGAAAAGACAGTTTCCTTAAGAATATGCTTGAGACAGCTATTATGTATCGAACAGAAATTCCACTAAACTTTAGAGGACGATGGATTTGCCGTAAAAATAATCTGACTATTTCTCTTTCTAGATATAGTTTTACCATCGATAGATTAAACGTTATAGCACAAGATTATTCTCTCAATCATATAGGTGGATCGTTCTTGTTATTTGCAGATAACATGTGGCATAGAATCAGAAGCGGTAGCTGGAGTTTTGAGGATTGCTTTTTACGTTCTTCTGTTATCCATTTGCTTACAGAGGAGAGTGATGGAGCTAAACTTTATATCAAGCTTTCGCTTCCAGATTCCCTTTCTTCAGATATTGCATCTAGCGCTGTAGAGCGTATGGATGCTGAGGTTTGCCGTATTGATAACTCTGGAACTCTTTCCAGTAATTCGTTTGTTTTCTACAGAGTGTAGTATCTTCAAAAAAGATTCACAGATGCTTTTCCCTTTCTTCACATGAATGCAGTTACATTGTATTCAGGAGGCTAAGGAAAATGAAAAGAAAGATTTCAGGATTAGTTGCAATTCTTCTGGTTGCTTCAATGGTTCTATGGGCTGCTGATGTTTCGGAGCTCAGAACACAGTTTACCGATGCACTTGCATCTGGAGATCTGAGCGGGGCTATCCAGAGTTATGATGACATGGTTTCCCAGGCCCAGAAGGATTATTCCAAGGCTGCAAGAAGCTATGAGAAAGCACTTGAAGCTGGAAATATAGCAAAGGCAAGATCTGCTTGGTATGACATGCAGAGTATTGGCTACGATAGAATGACAGCAGATGAGACAGATCAGATGCTTTCCCTTATCGTTGCGGAAGATGAAGAGAATAGGGCAGCAGATGCTCAGTGGCTGATGGAGAACAGCAGATACTACAATCCATCCATCTCATATGAATGGAACACTTCAGGTGATAACTACAGCTTCAGCTATTCTTCTTCAAGGTCTGTAACACCGGGTGAGGAGATTGTCCTTCCTGATAAGGATGATATCCAGGTGAATAATGCGGTAGCTGGTGTTCTCGTAGGATGGGGTGTAACTCCTGATGAAGTTACTTACCAGCCAGGTGAGACTATCGTGGCACCATATACAGATCAGACTCTGTATGCTATCTGGGAGAGCCAGGTTGTATTTACAGATCCTGTAACTGGTACGGAAAATACAGTTACAGATGTAGCAAGCGGTGATGTGGTAGATGTACCAGCCCTTACAGAGCCAGATGACTCCTATATATTTGCAGGTTGGGTAGACAAATCCACAGGTGACTACATCGCACCTGATGAGACAACTGTAGAGCTCGAAGGCAATGGTGCTGTTTATGAGGCGCTCTGGAAGAATGCTGAGCTTTCAAACCTTGAAGCAAAGCATTATGACGTGGCTGCAATTCCAGTGAACACACAGGCTGAGCTTTCGTTTGATATCACGAATAAAGGTACAGAAGATCTGAAGAACGTTGATATCGAGACAACAAGCGAAGATGGTCTTACTGTTCTCAGAGGCAATGGAACTATCCGCAGTGTAGATGCTGGTGATACCGTAACTGTCAGTGGTCTGAAAGTTGTAGGTACTGAACCTGGAGATTATATGCTCCATATAACAGCGACGGACCGCGATGGTGATGTCTGGGAAGCAGACTTCACAGTTACAGTAGTATAATCCTGATGTGAATATCCGAGGCTGACCCACCTCGGATATTCTTCTGACTTAGAAATCAAGCTTTTTGAGAGCTTCAACTGAATTCTCTATAGCTTCAGGTATTGTGGCCCTTCCATCGAAGGCTTTCATATCCTTGAAGCCTGTTCCTGTTAGAAGCACAACAACATCAGCATTCTCCCCGAGCTCTTTCTTAAGATGTTCCTTGTCTTTCTCAAGTGAAGCATATGCGCAAGCAGCAGCAGGTTCTGCAAGAACACCTGCGAATCGAGTGAGTGTAAGCTGACTATCAAGAATTTCTTCATCGCTTACTGTTACAGCCCAGCCGCCAGACTGCTTCACATAGCTTGCTGCCATCCTTCCATTTGCAGGAAGATCTACTGAGATGGAATCCGCTCTTGTTGTTGCGGATATTGCCCTGTAATCATCATTATTGATTGCTCTCGATATAGCATCGGATGCAGTTGACTGACAGGCAATCAGTCTTGGTATCCTGTCTATCAATCCAGCTTTCTTCAAGTCGCTCCAGCCTTTTGCTACTCCCGCGATTATGCATCCATCTCCAACAGGCACATAGATAGCATCGGGCACTTTCCTTCCCATCTGTTCGAAGAGCTCTATAGATATTGATTTCTTTCCCTCTATCGTCATTGGGTTGTAGGCAGTATTTCTATTTATGCCTCCATGCATCTTCGTATACTCGATTGAAAGCGCAAAAGCATCGTCATAGCTTCCTTTAACAGGTACTACATGTGCTCCGTACAGTACAGACTGCATAAGCTTGTTTATAGGTGCAGAGGCAGGAACGAACAGGATTATATCCAGCCCCATTGCTGCACCCACAGCTGAGGTTGCAGCTCCCGCATTCCCAGTGGAGGCGAGTACTATCTTCTTCTCTCCAAGAGCCTTTGCCTGAAGCGCTACTTCATAGCTTGCCCTGTCCTTGAAGGATCCTGAGATAAGCTGGCTGTCAAGTTTGAAGCTGAGTCCTGGAAGCCCTAGCTTCTCCTGTATTCTCCTTGGTTTCATTAAAGGAGTAATTCCTATTGGATAGGAATCTTTATCATCGGAAGGGTAGGGATAGAAATCATCAGGTGTGACATGTTCTTTCTTTGCTGCAGCTTGCAGTACATCATCTTCAAGTTCTACGATGAGGTTCCCCTTCGGGAAGTGTGAACCATCATTTTCACTGCTGCAGTCAGGACACTGATACATCAAATCTTCTGTCAGGAATTCCTTTCCGCAATCGGAGCATCTATAGTGAAATCTCATTTTTTCTCCTCTAAAAGAATGCCGGCTTTCACCGGCATCTGTCAGGCATTATCGATCATATTGTTGAATTCGGTGATAAGCTCGTCGATTTTAGGTGTAAGCTTTGGAATTGCTGTCCAGTAATTCCTGTCATACCACTGCCTGTTAAGCTCTTCATAAGTCTTACCCTGCTGTTCAACCCATGTGTAGTACTTGAGGTTGTGGATTCTAAGCCTGTCATAGTATCCAAGTTCGAGAGCGTTATCGATGCCCTGATGCATCAATGCAGCAGCATGAACCTTTGCAGCTTCAGTCT
Organism: uncultured Spirochaetales bacterium; assembly: GCA_949283235.1. Lineage (GTDB taxonomy): Bacteria > Spirochaetota > Spirochaetia > Sphaerochaetales > Sphaerochaetaceae > Ornithospirochaeta. The sequence goes on from CASDRY010000094.1 coordinate 4,408, forward strand.
TGCTGAAAGCTCCCTGCTGTTCTGTAAGCTCCTTAAGTCTTGAAGTGTACATTACAGAGCTGTCAGTAAGAATTGTGAATACAACATCATCCTCATCCATCTCATAGTACTTGGCCATCTTTATAGCTGAAAGCATGTTGCCGATTCCTGAGATTCCGAAAAGAGCGAGGTTGTTTATATCCTCATCACTTACACCGATTGATGAAAGATATTCCTTTCCATCCTCTTCATTGAAGAGCCTGTAGATATCCATACAATCCTGATCATCGATTGAGAGTACCATGTCGGTATTCTTGACGTTGTGGATCCATGGAACGTGCTTGTCTCCGATACCTTCGATTCTATGTGCACCGAATCCATTTCTCAGGAGGGTAGGACACTGCAGAGCTTCTCCTGCACCTATCTTTATATTCGGATAGACCTTCTTAAGATGATCTCCTGCGGCAAGTGTTCCGCCAGAACCTGTCGAAGAAGCATAAGCCCTGACATTCTCCCTCTTGATTCCGAGATTCTTCAGAACTTCAAGGATTGCAGAACCTGTCACCTCATAGTGCCATAGATAGTTCTCAAACTGCTCGAACTGATTGAATATGACGATATGCTTTCCTCTTTCAGCATCGAGTTCGTGGCACTTATCAAAGATTTCCTTTACGTTTGATTCGCATCCAGGAGTTGCAATGATCTCTCCAGCAACTGTCTTGAGCCAGTTGAATCTCTCCTGTGACATGTCCTCAGGAAGGATAGCTATGCTGCTGCAGCCAAGGAGTGCGCTATTGTATGCACCTCCACGGCAGTAATTGCCTGTTGATGGCCATACGGCCTGCTGCTCTGTTGCATCGAAGTTTCCAGTTACAAGAGCTGGAGCAAGGCAAGCATAAGTCGCACCTACTTTATGAACTCCGCACGGGAACCATTTTCCTGCAAGAGCGAAAATCCTGGCCTTTGTTCCTGTGATGGATCTAGGAATCTCAATGAAGTTCACTCCACCGAATCCGCCACCTGTCTCCTTTGGTTCGTTATGCCAGTTGATTCTGTACAGATTAAGAGGATTAACATCCCATAACCCCACATTCTTCAGCTTTTCCTTTACATCCGCTGGAATGAGATCTGGATTCTTCATCTGGGCGAATGTTGGGAGCTTGATACCCTTTTCCCTGCACCTAGCTGCATTTTTCTCGATGATCGAGTTCTTTTTTCTGAGTTTGATGAGCATAATGCCTCCTGAGTCTGAGTATAAAGGTAATTAGCAGATTGTAAAGAAAATACTGCGGATTATCTCAAAAAGATGCCTGATATTTTCTCTAAATAGTGAATCTTCCGTTACCTGTTCGTTTTAGTTTAGGACTCTTTGACGCTTTTTTAAAGAGGGCATCAACCTGTGCTCCCATCCTGTCATAACCAAGTTCAGCCTTGAAGAGCTTAGAAAGCTCTGATTTTGTGATTATCCTTCCTTCTCTTTCGAGAATGTACTGAAGGCAGCAGACAGCTTCCTCAGTTGGTATCTGATAGGAGTAACGAACGGCTGAATTAGGAGTTGGCCTGAAGTAATCTTCATCATTATTGTTATGAAAGAGGCGTTCCCCCTCGTTGTCAGAGATTCGTACAGGTAGAGATGAGGCGATTCTATCGAAGATGGGGAGTATTCTCGATCCGATCTTCTTCAATGACATTGAGTTTATAACCCGCTTGAAAAGAAGGCTTTCAAGAATAGGGCCTTCTGTATCAATTACTGTCAGCATTCTTTCCCTGATTTCATCATCCATGCTTCCTGAGATTATCGCCTCAGGAGTTGCCTTGATTTCATTTAGATCCGCTATTCTGTATTCCTTTTTTTCAATCATAAGAAGATTTTAGTACGCACTTTGCCTCAGGACAAATAAATTCGTAGTCTGGAGAATGAAAATGTATAAATGAAATAACTCCCTCGGTAGGGTAGAATGAAGAAAAGAAAATTGCGTAAATACGCAATTTTTCTTCAGATACAAATCTCGATAATGAAAGTTATCCCCTGATTAACGTCAGGGGACCATAACCTCAGCGGGACATCTTGATGCTTTTGCTGACTTCCGTAACCTCTCCATTTCCTGCAATTTCAACGCTATATACAGTTCCCCCGATATTAGCCCTTGCTTCATACCAGTAGCATCCATCATCCCAATCCTCCCAGACTGAGATATTCTCCGCATTCTCTCCGATTGCAGAGAGTACTATAGCCTTTGCCTCAGCTTCCGTAAGACGTGCATCTCTATCTCCAGAAATCCATCCAAGCTTTTCCCATGAAGCTTTAAGGATGGCTCCATCTGCGGAAATCTTATAATCATACTCGCCGCCTTCAGCAGCAAATGACACTTCATAGACGATTCTGCCATCATCTCTATCAAGTTCTGTCCAGCAAGCTACTGAAGAATCCTTAATACCCGCATCCGCTATTGCAATAGCTTCTGCATCCGCGCGTCTTATTGATCCTTCTGGAAGCTGGGGATAGTCTCTCCAAACTCTGGAATGGTGTTCTGCATCGTGGTGTCTTTCAGGATGGTGTCTATATCCATTTCTTTCAAAGAAGTCCGCTTCGTCTATAGCTCCGAAGAGCATTTCTGCTGAGAGTGCAATTGCACCTGCTATTATAAGTTTTCTTGTTCTTGCTTTCATTTCTTCTTCTCCTTTGATAGCTCTACTGTAATCGATGAAAATTAAAGGAAAATGAGAAAACAGAAAAGGCTATCTGCTTGTGTTCAGATAGCCTCACTTTCATAGCTTCTTTACAAATAGTGCTCGTATAGCATTCAGCACTGCTATTATCATCACGCCCACATCGGCAAAGATTGCAAGCCACATATTAGCAATTCCTACTGCTCCCAGCACTAGGCAGATGAGCTTTATCCCGATAGCGAAGACAATGTTCTGATAGACAATTCGCAGACATTTTCTAGAGATTTTTATTGCCTTTGAAATCTTAAGCGGATCATCATCCATCAATACCACATCTGCAGCCTCGATAGCTGCATCGGAACCCATTGCTCCCATTGCTATCCCGATATCAGCACGGCGGAGAACTGGGGCATCATTTATGCCATCACCGACAAATGCGAGCTTCTCGCTTTCTTTCTTCTCCTCAATAAGCTCTTCAACTTTTGATACCTTATTAGCAGGAAGCAGACCACTGTAGACTTTATCAATACCCAGCTCCTTTGCAACGCTCTCCGCTACTTTTGCGTTATCACCAGTGAGCATTACAGTCTTCTCTATGCCAGCTTTCTTAAGCTCTCTTATAGCATCTGCAGAGTGTGGCTTCACTACATCTGAAATGAGGATATGCCCTGAATACTGTCCATCTATAGCTACATGTATGATGGTTCCTACGCTGTGGCATGGAATAGCATCAATTCCTAATTGCTTCATCAGCTTTTCATTTCCACAGGCAACAGGAATACCATCGACCTTAGCCATGATTCCATTTCCGCTTATTTCCTCGATATCAGAGACACGGTTTCTATCAATTTCCTTTCCATATGCCTTCTGTAGGCTCTTTGAGATAGGATGGGAAGACGCACTTTCTGCTAGTGCCGCATATTCAAGAATCTTCTCATCCTCAAGTGTTCCATGGTGTATGCCATTTACCTCAAAAACTCCCTGTGTAAGCGTTCCTGTCTTATCAAAGACGACAATCTTTGTCTTTGATAGAGTCTCAAGATAATTCGATCCCTTTACAAGGATACCAGCATTGCTTGCTCCTCCGATTCCTGCGAAGAATGAGAGCGGAATGGATATAACAAGTGCGCAAGGACAGCTTATTACAAGGAATGTAAGAGCTCTGTAAATCCAGGTCTCCCATCCAGCAGCATTTCCTATGATCATATTAAAGAGTGGTGGAAGTACTGCAAGGAGTAGGGCTCCGATACATACAGCAGGGGTATAAACTCTCGCGAATTTTGATATGAAGTCCTCTGATTTGGACTTTCTTGAACTTGCGTTCTCAACAAGATCCAGTATCTTGGAAACAGTAGATTCTCCGAACTCCTTTGTAGTCTTTATCTTGAGAAGGCCTGTCATATTTATGGAACCGGAGATGATTTCCTCTCCTGGATGAATCTCCCTTGGAAGGCTTTCCCCAGTAAGTGCACTTGTATTAAGAGATGATTCTCCATCTATGACAATACCATCGATAGGGACTTTCTCCCCAGGCTGTACTACTATTATTGATCCTGTTTCCACCTCATCTGGATCTACTTTCTCAAGCTTTCCATCCTTTTCTATATTTGCATAGTCAGGACGGATATCCATCAGCTCTGTAATGTTCTTCCTGCTCTTTCCGACTGCATAGCTCTGAAAGAACTCTCCGATCTGATAGAAAAGCATTACAGCAATTGCTTCAGTGTAGTCACTGCTTCTTTCATAGAGGGCAAGTGCAATAGCACCTACTGTAGCTGTTGCCATCAGAAAACATTCATCAAACACCTGCCCATGGATTATTCCCCTTACAGCTTTCAGAAGTATGTCATATCCGATAACGAGGTAGGGGAGCATGTACAGGACGAATCTCAGGACACCTTCCGCTTTCAGCATGGGAAGGATTACCATTAATACCGCTGCTATGATTATACGGATGAGCATCATCCTCTGTTTCTTGGTCATATCAAAGCCTCAGATGAAAACTTCGCAGTCACGTTCGACTTTCTTGCAGTTCTTTCTTACAGCTTCCATTACTGAAGTTTTATCAGCGCCATCCTGGAATTCGACAGTCATTCTCTGCATCATGAAATTTACAGAGCAGGATTTAACTCCTTCTGTCTTTCCAGCTGCTGCTTCCATCTTATTCGCACAGTTTGCGCAATCGACTTCGATTCCATATGTCTTTTTCATATACTCCTCCAAAGAACAATTAAACAAATGCTTAATTGTTGATTTGATACTATATCCTTATCTCTTAGCTGTCAAGAGAAAACGATGATTAATTGCGAGGAAAGAAAGGGGGGCTTAGTATTAACCAGCTATACACATTATCAACAAACTAAATTAATCGATAATATCAATAAAACATTTGTATTTTAAATTATATGTTGTTAAAACCGCTTACTGAGTAGTAAGTAGACTTATTGAATGAATGTAAAAAGTTTAGTAAACAGCATTTCTGTAATATTCTCTGCAGAATAGAAATAACTAGTTGATCGGTTTAGTACTACATATTTCTTCATATATTCTTTATGTAATCTTCATTTGTGTAAACTGGTTTAGTTTTCCAATCATGAGGTTAGAAAACGAAAAAAGGAAGGTTTCCAGAATGAAGAAAGTTCTTTCATTATTGCTGGTTTTGCTCGTATCTACTGCATTTCTAATGGCGGCAGATGGCCCAGTAGTTAACACTCAGTTCGGACCTGTACAGGGAATTCGTCCAGAAGCTGACAGACCCAATGTAGTTGAATTCAGAAGCATACCATATGCAGCTCCTCCTGTGGGAGAGCTGAGATGGGCAGCACCTGTAGATCCAGAACCTTGGACAGATGTTCTTGTCTGCGATGAATATGCAGATATTCCTATGCAGGTTCTTGGTGGGGCTACAGCTCAGCCTTATGATCAGGATTTCTACTTTGATGGAGTTCCTGCAATGTCTGAAGACTGTCTTTACGTCAATGTATATACAACTGATGAGAACATAGCAGAAGGTGGAAAACCAGTATTTGTCTGGTTCCATGGTGGTGGACTTACAAGCTGTTATAATTTCGAACCAGAAGCAAATGGTTATAGTATGGCAGAACGTGGAATAGTCGTTGTTTCTGTAGAGCAGAGACTTGGTGCTTTTGGTTATCTGGCTTTACCTCAGCTTACAGAAGAGCAGGGGCAGAGTGGTAACTATGGTCTTATGGATCAGATCAAGGCTATGGACTGGATAGCAAATAACATCGAAGCTTTTGGTGGTGATCCGACTAATATTACAGCTGGTGGACAGTCTGGCGGAACAACAAAGTCTATGGCCATGGTAATGTCTCCAGAGCTTAATGTTCCTGTAAACAAGCTTATACTCCAGAGCGGACTCAAATTTGTTCAGGCTTATCCAACACAGGAAGAGGCAGAAGCAAAAGGACAGGCTTATCTTGAAGATCTTGGACTTGATCCAAATGCAACTCTTGAAGATCTTAGAGCACTTCCAGCAGAAGCTCTGATGGATGCAAATAGTGCAAATTTCCCAAGCGGGATGAATCAGGATGGTAAATATGTCGTCTATTCTGATAACCTTGAAGCTATTTTAGATGGTGCTTTTGATGATATCTCAATCCTTTCTGGAACAAATCTTGGAGAAGGTGGATATCCAACAAGCCCAACTGCAGAATCATTCTATGAGAATTTCAAGAATGAGCTTGGAGATCTCTATGATAAGTATGATTTCGAGAATCTTGTGAAAGTTACAGATATCTCAGCACAGACAACAGCTCGTCAGCTCGGTACATTCGGTATAGGAAACAATGTATCAAGGAACCTCATGGTCAACAGGCTTTATGGCGCGCTGATGGATGAGAGAACAAACGGCGAATCAAAGAACTACAGTTATCTTTTCACACACTTCACACCTGAAAGGATTACTGATATCGGAACAGCTCGTTCAGCTGCAGAACAGTGGGCATGGCATTCCTCTGAACTTTGGTATACTTTTGATTCACTCAAGGAAGGTTTCCCTGCTGTCAGAGATTGGACTCATTATGATTATGAGCTTGCTGATATCATGAGTGATGCATGGTGCAGCTTCATAGCAACAGGTGATCCAAACTGCGAAACATTACCAGTAGAATGGCCAGAGGCTGATGATGGAATGGGCTATATTGTATTTGGCAATGGTGTATATTCAGCAGAGAATGAACTTACTCCACTTGAGAATCTGATGGCTGAATACACTGCTGCAGAGTTTGGATTCCCAGCTAACTGATTCAGTTTCCATAATATCTAGTATTAATAAGTGGCTGTTGCAGAAAGTATGCAGCAGCCACTGGCTTTTTATTCAGTTTGCTTCAGGAAATACAACTTCTACACGAAGGGGAGAGGTGTTTTCAACAATTATAGGTGTTTCCGGGTTAACGACTCTCACAGCAACCGCACTGATATTCGCAATGACTCTTCCTTCTGAAAGTTTTAATGTATAGCTTGGGAATGTTACGAATGCTGCACCCATTTTCTGTGCATTTTCTATGAGCTCTGCAATAGCATTTGAAAGTGCGACTTCATAAGGATCCGACATTTCATATACGTCAACTGTGTAATACATTCTGTCGCCTTCCATGAACTCCAGAGAACCATAGCTGAGGCTATCTCCATCAGATGGATCTTCTGCATTTACATTGCCAGATCCTGTAACCATTCCGATTATTTCAAAACTTCCAGACTGAAGATCAGCTATGTTTTCAACTGGAATATATCTCATAGGATACATTCCGGGTCTTCCTGTTCGATCATAACTAGCACACGAAACGAGAAGCGTTCCGATTATAAGAATCATTGCTATTATCTTTTTCATATTACTCCTCCTTTAAAATGCATATCCTAAACCAAGGTATGTTCCGAAACTAAGTCCTATATTCTCTGTTTCAGCTATAACTGAATATCCAGCTTCACATCGTATTCCTAGATTAATTACAAATCCAAATGATGATTCATACATTAAGCCAATATCACCATAGGCTCCTATAACACCAGTTCCAAGTGTTGTTCCTATTGCTTCATATATGAAGAAGGACCTTGCGAAAAACTGTCTGAAAGCGAAACCTACATATCCCTGGATAATTGGAATCGTGAATTCATGGCTTTGAGAGTAGTATGATGGATAGGTTTCTAGATAACTGATTGTTCCTCCCTCAAAAGCAAAGTGAAGACCTATTGTATGTCCATATCCATCGTTTATGTTATTTGTAATTCTCTCGGACATGTAGCGAATTGGACGATACGATGTGGTTCCTCTAGTATTGCCTGTTGTTGTACTAGTAGTTGAGCCTCCCCAAAGAAATGAGAAGTCTTGTATACCAGCCTGATACCCAGGACTAAGAGGCATTTCGAGTCGAACCCCTAAAGGTGCAGCAATTATATAATGCGTTCTAGCTGAGACAGCTGATATCATTACAGCAAGTAGTAAGAAAATTAATGATACTTTCTTCCTCATGAACCCTCCTTTAATGAGTATAAGAAAGCTGAATGCTTAAAATCAATGAAACAGAAAGTCGTGGTATGCATTTTCTGCATATGGAGTTTTTATTTGCAGAGTTGGCAATATCTTCATGAGAAGCTATATTTCAGCTATGGCAAATGAGAATTATCCATCGCTTCCGCATGATCATGGTCAGAAATTTGAAAAGGAAATAGATCGGATGCCTCCTTCGGAGAGTTTCCGTACCCTTGCTGATATCTACAAGGAACTAGGGGATGAAAGCAGACTCCGTATATTCTGGCTTCTATGCCATTGTGAGGAGTGCGTTATAAATATCTCATCGATGGTTCAGATGTCTTCTCCTGCAGTATCGCACCATCTGAGGCAATTGAAGAGCGGTGGACTCATAGAAAGCTCAAGAAGAGGAAAGGAAGTCTATTACAAAGCTGCTGATACAGATAAGACAAGGCTTCTTCACTCTATGATAGAGAGCATGATGGAAATAGCCTGTCCATGGGGGAAGTAGTTTCAGACTCCCTAGAAATGGAGTAGGGAATATTCGCTTAAAAAGCGATTGGGAGCGATAGGAATCAGTCAATCACATGCCAGCCGCCTTTCTTATCGCTTCCATATCTTTTGATTTTTCCATTTGCTGATAGCTTTTGAAGTATCCTTTTAACTGTGGATCTAGAAATATCAAGAGATGAAATCACGTCATCATATCTAGCATCGGGATATTTCTTTAGATATTCTAACACAAGGTTTTCTTTCTGGTTTACAGGTTCATTTACAGGTTCATTTACAGGTTCATCGGATTTTGTTTCAGATCGGTAGAATACGACAACGAATCCAGATTTCTGCACTTCAAAGCTGCATTTGCAATTACTTGCTTCACATGCATCGACAATGCGTTTTAAACCAGTCCCGAAACTTTCAATGTCCTTTGAATAATACAGAATTGAGGCGATGAGAGGATTACGGCGTACAGGGCGCTGATTACCATTAATGAAATCCTGTGGCGTTAATCCTGCAGGGAAAGTTCCAGGATTATAGATTTCGACACGATCAGGATGTATTGCCACCTCATTTGATTGACAAGCACCATAATCCTTATGACAGAAGGAATTCATGAGAGCTTCTCGTACAGCATCCATCGGGATTTCTGGTATCTCTTTACGTTGTAGCGAACCATCAAACTCTACTCTCCATCGTATATTGCTGGCGATATACCTCTCCGCTTTTGCTACAAGCTCGAATACGGGAGCCCTTTCTCGCTGAATATCGAGGAAGGTGAGTCGTTCCTTTCCTGCAAAGATTGCCATCTGAATCTCTGCATAAATGCTTTCACAGAACAGAACCATTCCAGCGTTAAGCAGTCTATCTCCATCTGTGAGCATCAGTTTATCAAGGGCTGTTTTCTTGTCGGTGTATTCAAATGGAATGCGACCTGCAGATATACCACGCTCGATGTAGTCCTTCACACGTTTGTCTTCAACCTGACTAACTGTGAATGCTGAAATTTGTTTCTCCCAGGGATCTTCTGCCTGTTTGCCTTTGAAGAAGCTTTCAAGTTGTTCTCTTGTCATTATCAGGTCTTCATCTGCAACACGAAGTCTTGCAATGCCATATGCAAAGGATGGAGTGTTATATCCTTCAAACATGACACGGATACAATCCTTTCCATCAATTGCAACCGATGAAATCTGAGGGAATACCTGAGGTTCGATATTATTCGATATTGCCTGGCTTACATCTCTGAGAGTTTTTTCATTTACTATCTGGCCTATAGGAGTTCCATCATTCCTGACACCGAAATAAAGTTCTCCTTTCTGGTGCTTATTCAGAATGGAGGCAATTGATATAACAGCTTCTTTCAGCTCTCCTGTGGATTTCTTGTATTCCAGTGTTTCTGTCTCCATTCCTAAATTCATGGTTTCTCCTGTTATTGCGTATTCTACCACATATATTAGTAGGAAGTTTGCTTATCAATGGAATGCAGAAAAAACAAAAAACGGAGCTCTTTTCGAACTCCGTTTTGCGTTAGTTACCTGGCCTTCAGAAGCGTGAGGCTTCTTTTATCAGCTCTTCTGGATCTGCTTTTGTTCCGCTCAGAGTAATTACATTTCTTGGAGAAAGCTCTTCTGTTGCTTGCTCAGCCTCTTCCTTTGAATAGAGTGGAAGAACTGCGAAATAACAGCCATTCTCGCTGAATACAAGAGTATCTTCGCCGAATGCAGCCTCGATAGACTCCTCTGTAACCCCCTCGCGTTCCTTCACTGCTACGATTGAAAGATCATAATTCATATCACAAGCAGCCTCGATTTCTTCTGTGAGAACTTCGTGGAAGCCAAGCATTACAGGGGCTGTGAAAGTTTCTTTCTCGATAGGAATTTCCTTGATTACCTCAACAGGAACTTCTTTCACAACTTCTACAGGAATCTCCTTCTCTATGATCTTCTCGACAGGGACTTCCTTGACAACCTCAACTGGCACTTCCTTTGTGACTTCTATTGGAACTTCCCTGATAACTTCCTTCTCAACGATCTTCTCAACAGGAACTTCTTTTATGACCTCTACAGGAATCTGGATTTCCCTTATTTTCTCTATAGGTACTTCAACTTCCCTTACAATCTCAACAGGAACTTCCTTGATTACCTCTACTGGTACTTCCTTCACAACTTCCTTTATTTCAGGAGCTGCTGAAGATGGCTTAGCGTTCTGTCCGAAGATTTCTGGATCAATCTTGCCGCGAAGCATTGGATCATCCTTTGGTTCTGTATAAAGCGAACTGTCATATGCGTTCGGAGAGAGTTTATCGATAGTATCTCTATATTCTGGCTCACCACGCTTTGCAGCCATCACGCCAATCTGGATAAGAATGAGACCAATAAGAACTGGGAAGAGACGTGTAAGAACAGTGTAAATCTGATCCTCTGTTATCTGATAAGCCGGAACAATGAAATTGATAAATACTAGTGTGAATGCAGCCAGCACTATAAGGGTAATTACGATGCTGGTAACAACGAGCTTTGCAGTTTTCGAGGGCTTGGCCATTAATTCCTCCGAGACGTAGTTGAATACGTTTTATAGGTATTATATCAGTGTGATATGTTAATTAGCAAGGAAATAATCAATATAAAACTATGCAATTTATACCTCTGTAAGCCCTGTAAGAGAGCAGAATAATGATTTCTACCCCTTGATGCGCTATCGCATACGCTGTATTCCATCTCTATGGCAGATATCCTTGAATACACAATCGATAGAGCAGTTGATGTAGGTAATAGGCTTAAGGAAGGGCAGGTAGGAATCTTCCCTTGCGATACTATCTATGGTCTTTGTGGCACTGCTGATGAGAAGATAGCGGAGAGACTTTACGAGATTAAAAGAAGACCTCAGTCCAAATCATTCATAACGCTAATGACGCTTGATCAGGTTGTGGAGAATGGCTTCTCCGTTCCCGATGATATCCTTTCAAGGTGGCCTGCTGCGTTGACTGCTATTGTCTTTGGCCCTGATGGGAAAAACCATGCTATAAGAGTTCCTGCAGATAGTTTTGTTCAGGATGTTCTTGCTATTTCAGGTCCGATATTCTCAACATCTGTCAATTTCTCAGGTGAAAAAAGCCTTCTTACCTTTGATGATATCCTTCCTGTTTTTTCAGACAGTGTTGATTTCATCGTTAATGCTCCTCTTATAAAAGGAGGAATGGCATCAACCTTGGTCGATGCCACATCCTCACCATATAAAGTGCTGAGACAAGGCTCTTATATTATCTGATCTTCCTTGCCTCGATGTAGTAGCGCTTCTCATTGGCATGGCCAATTGAGAATGTCTTCCTAGGGAAAGCCTTGTCCGTGAGTATGGACTGGAAGAATGTCTCCTTTGAGATATCAGGGAGGATTATTCCGATTGCGCCCTTTGCGGCAAGGCCCTCAGTTGCTTCGATGCCATGGATATAATCGACACTGCCTTTCTTTGTGCTGAGCATCTCATCTATTACGCTCTGTATTGTCCATGCAGGAAGCTCCCTTTCTGTTCCATCGAGAGTATAAACATAGTATTCACCGCCAGAAATAAGCATGAAGCTCTGCTTCTTTCTGTTAATCAGGTTTACACCCTCTTCGCATGATGAGATCTTATCCTTCTCAATTCTCTTGGCATGATGGGAGAGTATTTCATCAAAATCCGGAATTGATATCGAGAAGAAAGCTCTGTGGATCGGTTCGAACATTAATCCAGGATCGAAGATATTCTCTATCTCTACAAGGGCATAGCGTGCAGGATGATTCTTTCTTTCCTCCTCGCTGAGCTTTCCTTTTATATCTTCCCATGAGCTTTTTGCAGAGGCGAGGCTATGATTGCCGTCTCCCATTGCAAAAAGAAGAGGGTTTGCAGGATCAAGAGAATTATAGAGCACTTCCAATGCCTCGTTTATCTTCTCCTTGTCTTCAGTGCTATCAACAAGATAGCCTGTTACGTGCCCTCCGCCTAGCATGAGAGGTGAGTCATATAGCTTAGTGAGCTTGTCACGTTTTTCTGCAAGTGGTTCAATGACGCTTCTTTTATCATCAGAGATGAGAACCATGATATGCGGAAGCTCAAGGGGAGCGTTCTTCCTTATCTCCTTTCTTGGCGGAATTCTCGAGAGGATAGTTCCCTCCGTGGCTCTTATAAGCGAAGTGGAGTCAGGGGAATAGTCATACTTTTCAAGATCCAGTTTTCCGACAAGACCATAGCGTGTTCCTGTTTCCGTATCACGCTTTACAAGTACATATGAATCGGGAAATGTCCTGAATACTCCATCCTCAAGATACTTCTCCATCGCCTCATCAGCTTTCTTTATCCTTTCTTCCTTTCCGCCTTCTTCAAGGTAGCATTCAGGGAGAATAAGACGGAGAGTTGAGGGGGAATCTCCAGCTATTCTATCTGCTTCTTCCCAGTATTCCTTCTGTGATGTGTATTGATCGCAGGCGACAACGGCCCATCGCTCCATATCGATATCCTCGCGAGGGAGAAGTATATCGGCAGGAGAGAATCCTAAGTCTTTCATTTGCTGTCCTCCGCATGTATTATAGCATGCGATGAAGGATCTTGTTATCATTGGTGGAGCAGCACCGGAAAGCATTAATTCTGAAGTATCTTCATATAGAGAGATAATAGCTGCTGATTCTGGTTATGATACTGCAAAAAGACTTGGTCTGACTCCGACTAAGGTTGTCGGGGATTTCGACTCAACAGCACTCTCTTCAGAACTGAAGAAGCTTGGATATATACCATGCAACAGGGATAAGGATGATACCGATGCCGCTATTGCGATAAAACTGGTGGATGGGGATTATGACCTTATAGGGGGCGGCGAGGGCAGAATCGATCACACGCTCTCTCTTCTCGTTGCTTTCAGAACTCTTAAAGCTCCATCTCTCTGGTACATGAGAGCTGATACTCTTCGTCTTGTTAATGATAGTGTGGCCTTTGAAGCACCCTGCGGTGTTGATATTTCAATAATCCCTCTTGAAAAAGCAATTGTTACCACCCATGGCCTTAAATGGGATATGACAGATATGGAGCTATCTGAGCGCTTCATTTCGCAATCGAACAGAGTTGATAAAAACATCGTTGAGATAATAACAGATTCTCCTGTTTTCCTTCGCTTCTTCCCCTCCGATTACTCAGAAGTGAGGTTTTTATGAAGGAAAGTGTAAGTTCGTTAAGAATAACCGTTGGCAGGAACGATGAGGATTACACATCGATACAGGAAGCATTGAACGCAGTTCCTTATGGTATCAAGGCTGAGATTGTGATCTCATCTGGCTATTACAATGAAAAGCTCTTCTCGGATAAGGATGATCTCACGCTCAGGGGAGTTGGAAAGGTTGTTGTAGCAAATAGCGATGCCGCATATGAAATCCTTGATAGAAACACAAAGCGGGGTACATTCCGTTCCTATACAGCATTCTTCAGCGGAAGAAAGCTTCTGATTGAAAACATGACAATTATGAATGGGGCGGGGGAAGGCTCTGATGCGGGGCAGGCTATAGCTCTGTACCTTGATGCTGAAGATGCAGAGCTTCGGAATGTCAGGCTTCTGGGGCATCAGGATACCCTCTTTCTTTCACCTCTTCCCGATGAAGAGAGGGAGAGAAATGGTTTCTATGGTCCAAGACATCTTCTTCCAAGGGAAAGAAGGAGAAGCATATTCAGAAACTGCTACATAGAGGGGACTGTTGATTTTATCTTCGGAGGAGGAGATGCACTCTTTGAGAACTCTGAGATAAGAAGCATCGGAAAGGGCTATGTCACAGCTCCATCTGGAAAGAAGAACTGGACAGGTCTTGTCTTCGCTAGATGCAGCTTCACTTCATCCTGTGCGGAAGAAGGCAGTGTCTATCTGATGAGACCATGGAGAAAGGAAGGTAAGAGTACCTTCATATCATGTTCTTTCGGTTCCCATATCAAAGGCTCCGGTTTCACCCCATGGCCTGGAAGGGAAGATGAGATGGATGAGTGTACATTCCTTCTTAACAACTGTTCTTTCTCAGCTGAAGTGGCTGTAGATGGAAAGCATAGGCTTGAAAATGAGGATGCGGCAGCAATTCTCAGTCTTTTCAGTTGACGCGCTTCTAAGAGAAAAGTATGTTTTCTTCAGAAAACAATGAAGAAGCAACGTCCCTCTGGCCCTGAAATCCTGATAATAATTCTCACAGCAGCAGTTTCAATACTGGTGTTTGCTCTTCTTGCTATCTGGACGAAGGCTCTGAATACAGCCCAGGAGAGCGAGATGCTGCACCATGTTCTTTCTGCGGTTATTGAGGAAAAAGGAGAGAAAGGTCTCTTGGAAATGGCAGGAGTCCCTGTTGATGATATCCATTACAGCTATGAAGACCTTCCTATATTCGTAGAGGATAGACCTAGCTGGAAACTCACAGAGGAAGAGAGAAGGGCAATCGCTATCTATGAGAATTCAAAAGAATGCGTTGTTCAGATTGTCTCGGCTTCGGAGCTTTCAGATACTGGTCAAGGTGCTGGTGTAATAATCTCTCCAGATGGATATATCGTAACAAATAGACATGTGACTGGAAGCGGTACTGATTTCATAGTCCGTCTATACGATGGTAGTGTCAGAGAGGCCCATCTTGTGGGTTCTGATGTTCTTTCTGATATCTCCGTCATCAAAGCTGAGGCTGAGGACCTTAATGCGATAGAAATAGGTTCCGCGCTCTCATTAGTTCCTGGAAGTTCTGTTTATGCGATAGGCCACCCATATGGATATACATGGTCTATGACAAGCGGAATAGTCTCTGGCCTTGATCGTATGGTCTCGACAGATACTGGAGCTATCATTCCATCGATGATACAGACAGATGCCCTTATAAATCCAGGTAACAGCGGAGGTCCGCTTCTTTCCTCAGATGGAAAGATGGTAGGGCTTGTCAGTTCGATATATTCCCGCTCTGGAGGTGCTGAAGGAGTCTCATTTGCTCTACCTTCTGAGGTTGTGATGGATGCTGCTGAGCAGATAATCACAACAGGCGGTGTTCATCGTGGCTGGCTTGATATCCTATCTGTAGAACTCAATCCCCAGATAGCTGAGTATTCAGGTCTTGATATCTCAGATGGAATACTTGTCTCCCAAGTAGTTCCTGGAGGTGAAGCTGACAGGGGCGGACTGAGAGGTGGATCGGAGGCAGTTCAGTATGGGCAGAGCGTCATCTATCTTGGAGGTGATGTCATAACAGCTATCGGAGACTCTCCTGTAAGAAGCTACAGTGATTACTTTGCAGCTCTCTTCCATACAAGAGCCGGGGATTCTGTTGATATAACTATCATGAGAAATGGACGGAGCATTGTCCTTGACGATGTGCGTCTTGTCGAGCAGACGGAGGATAACTCAAGATGGCTAGTGAGGTAGAGAAGGGTTATCAGATAGCGGGTGAGCCTTTCATAAATTTCCAGGCAGGTTTTTCCAAACCTTTCCATGTTGTCTCTGAATATGACCTCGCGGGAGACCAAGGGGAAGCTGTGGAGAAGCTTTATCAAGGGTATCTGAATGGAGATAGGGCTCAGACTCTGAAGGGTGTCACAGGTTCCGGAAAGACCTTCACTATGGCTAAGCTTATCGAGAAAATCCAGAAACCTACTCTGATACTCTCCCATAACAAGACGCTTTCAGCTCAGCTTTACAGGGAGTTCAAGTCATTCTTCCCTGAGAATGCTGTTACATACTTCGTCTCCACATATGACTATTACCAGCCAGAAGCCTATGTTCCTGGAAAGGATCTCTACATCGAGAAGGAAGTGGATATCAACGATGAGATAGACAGACTTCGTCTCAATGCATCTTTCTCTCTTATGGAAAGACGTGATGTCATAGTCGTTGCAACTGTAAGCTGTATCTATGGCTTGGGAAATCCTGTATCGCTCCGTGATATGCTCTTCACTTTCCGTGTCGGTGATGATTTTAACCAGAATCATGTTTTCTCCCAGCTTACGAGGATGCTCTATGATCGGAATGATATGATCCTTGAAAGAGGAACATTCAGACCAAGGGGGGAGACTGTCGAAATCTATCCGGCATATCTCGAGACAGCTTTCAGAATCTATCTGGACTGGGATGAGATTTCAGATATCGTCTGGTTCAATCCTCTCACAGGTGAGAGAATCGCTTCTGTTGATGTTGTGACACTCTATCCTGCAAAGCAGTTTGTTATGCCACAGGACCAGATAAACAGGGCAATTGACCAGATAAACGCAGAAAAGGAAGAGAGAGTTCAGTATTTCCTTTCAAATGGCAAGCCTGTGGAGGCGGAGAGAATCAAGAGCAGGGTTGAATACGATCTGGAAATGCTTCAGGAGGTCGGATATTGCTCTGGTATAGAGAACTATTCAAGAATTCTCTCAGGAAGAGCCCCAGGGGAGCGTCCTGCAGTGCTTCTGGATTATTTCCCCGATGATTTCGTCACTTTCATAGATGAGTCCCATGTAACTCTTCCACAGATTGGAGCAATGTATGAGGGAGATAGATCCAGAAAGACAAATCTGGTGAATTATGGCTTCCGTCTCCCTTCCGCTCTCGATAACCGTCCTCTTAAATATGAAGAGTTCGATCATAAGGTAGGACAGCGCATATACGTTTCTGCAACTCCTGGAGAGAGGGAGAAGAAGGAATCATCGCAGATTGTCGAGCAGCTGATCCGTCCGACAGGACTTCTTGACCCGAAGATCGAGGTGAGGGCAACCGAAGGTCAGATGGAGGATCTCTATGGTGAGATCCGTAAGACAATAGAGAAGAACGAAAGGGTCCTTGTCACGACACTCACCAAGAAGATGGCTGAGGATCTGACAGATTATCTTTCAGGACTTGGATTGAATGTAAGGTATCTTCATTCCGAAGTCGAAACGATAGAACGTGTAGAAATATTAAGAGATCTAAGGCTTGGTAAATTTGATGTGCTTGTTGGAATAAACCTTCTCAGGGAGGGACTTGATCTTCCGGAGGTATCATTAGTGGCAATCCTCGATGCTGATAAAATAGGCTTCCTGCGAAGTGCCACATC
>CASDRY010000095.1 GCA_949283235.1 uncultured Spirochaetales bacterium
AGAATCACAGTATACAGGAAAGGAAAAAGAGTCTGGCATGGTTCTGCGCTCAATGAAGCTGTCATTTCATCCGCAGGTATCGCGAAGATAATCTCTCTGGATCTCGCTCTCGATAAAACTCCTGCAGGTTCTTTCCGTGCCGATGGAATGATCATAGCAACACCTACAGGTTCCACAGGGTACTCGCTTGCAGCAGGAGGCCCCATCCTCGATGCTGATATGTCCGCGATAATAATCACACCTGTCTGTCCTTTTACGCTATCAAACAGGCCTCTAGTAACATCTGGAAAGGTAGTCACTCTTTCAGTAAAGGAGGAACAGCGTACAGAGCTGTTGCTGACAGCTGATGGTCAGCTTTTCTTCCCCCTTGAGGAAGGAGATACTATAACTGTTGAGAAAAGCCGTAGCAGGGCACTTCTCGTGAAATCATTGAGAAGGAATTTCACGGAGGTTATCAGAGATAAGCTTCATTGGTCGGGGGAGATGCATGCTTGAGGAACTTAAAGTCAGGAATTATGTGCTGATCGATAATCTCGATATCTCATTCAGCGATGGTTTCACTGTTCTTACAGGTGAAACAGGTTCGGGAAAATCCATAATGCTTGGAGCGCTTTCCCTCCTTCTTGGAGCAAAAACAGATAAGGAAGCTGTAAGGCAGGGAGAGGAGAGTGCTGAGATTTCGGGAATATTCTCAGCATCTCCTGCTGTGGAAAGATGGGCAGATGAGCATGGTATCGAGATTGAGGATGGAACGCTGGTTATAAGAAGGCTTATAAAAGTGAATGGAAGGTCTTCTTATACTGTAAATGGCTCTCCTGTTACTGTGAAAGAAGGAGAGGAACTTGGCCATCTTTTAGTTGATGTCTCTTCCCAGCATGCTCATCAATCGCTTCTGAAGATGGACGTTCTCCGCCTCATGGTCGATAAAGCCGCTCAGACTGAAGCCCTTGTTGCAGATTATAAGGAGAAATTCCAGCAGCTAAGAACAGATGAAAAGGAACTTAGGGCGACTGAGGAGAATATAAGGAAAGCCGCTGAAGAGGCTGATTATATGCGTTTTTCCCTTCGTGAACTTGAAGAAGCGGATCTTAAGGAAGGTGAGGAAGAGAGACTCAAAGCCGAGATAGAGGTAATGAACTCATCAGAGTTTCTGAAGGAAAGCCTTACAGCTGCAGTTGCTGAAATGCGAACAGCCTCCTCATCTCTTTCAGAGGCGCTTGATGTGATCAGGAAAGCATCAAGAAAAGATCAGAGGCTTACCGAGTATTCAGATAGAACGGAGAATATCTCAATAGAAGCTGAGGATATTCTGCTTTCCCTCCGTGATCATCTTACATCGATAGATTTTCCAGAGTCAGAGATGGAGGAGAAGAATTCACGCTTAATGCAGCTGCAGCGTATCAGGCGACGTTTTGGCGGGTCTATCACAGAAGCGATAAGACGGCGAGATGAGTTCAGAAGGAAACTTGAAGATGCGGAGAACGGAGAGGCGCTTCTCCATTCTCTTTCGAAGCGTGTAGAGAAAACCCGCTCTGAGCTTATAGACCTTGGGGAGAAGCTTCTTTCGGAGAGAAAGAAAGCCGCGCTGAAGCTTGAGAAGAAAGTCCAGGAGAATCTTCATAGACTCGGAATGTCTTCAGCTGTATTCATCATCAAGGTTGAGCGTGTTGATAGTCCTGGCCCTGATGGAATTGATACGATTTCATTCCTGATTGCTCCAAATAAAGGGGAGAAGCTGTCAGCAATACAGGAGACGGCCTCTGGCGGAGAGCTTTCAAGAATCATGCTTGCTCTTAAAGTATCTCTTGTATCTGGCGGAACTGATACGATGCTCTTTGATGAGATAGATGCAGGTATCGGGGGAGCTGTTGCAAACGCTGTGGGCGAGGAGATGAAGGAGCTTTCGAAGAGTGAGCAGGTCATAACTATTACGCATCTGCCTCAGATCGCTTCTAGAGCGGGTGTGCATTACCTTGTCGAGAAAGAGGAGAAAGGGGAGAGAACCATCTCCAGGATCAGACGTGTAGAGGGAGAGGAGAGGGTAAAAGAAATCGCTCGCCTCCTTTCCGGAGAGACGAGCGAACTTTCACTTGAGCACGCAAGAGCCTTACTTGAAGTTCAGGGTGTGTGATGCTGTTATAAGAAGCTCATCATCGCATTCAGCTTTCTTCTCTCCTGAGTAATATGGATAGAACATATTCTGCAGGCTATTTGTATCAGGCTCGAATCCGTGTGAACGAGAGAGAGTCAGAAGCTCTATGATTGAATCCGCCACCTTCGCTGTCAGTCCTTCTTTCTTCAGGACTGAAGCAAGATATTCAGAGTGAGCAGATAGGATTGTGTTGATTGAGGCGATATCACTATCACGGCCGCACTTTCTGACGAAATCGACCATGTTGCCAAGTATCTCCTTTCTTTCAATAGGTGTTACATCGACATAGACAGTGAAAAGCGATTTGATGATCTTGAGCGTTAGGCCAAGGTTCTCCATCACAAGTGTTTCCATCGGAATATATCTGCTGTTTTTCACCAGCATTGAGAAGTGCCTCATATCCTTGGCAAGCGCTGAGAGTTCCGTGAATGTCATTCTGTTCATTGAACGATCTATCCACTGGTAGATCTCATCAAGCATTCTATCTGGAATATCCTGATTAGTAAGACGAAGCCTGTTTATTGGCTTATCTGTCTCATCGTTCTCGCAGAGATACAGATTCAATCCGTTATCTATTGAGGAAGAGGAGAGTACCGTGAATCTGAAAAGCTCCAGCGTGACAGTATCTGTGATATCCGCAGAGTAGTTTTCAGCTTCATCGATATCCATATGGCAGAGAATGAAACGACCATATGTATCTGAATAATCCTCAGTTCTGGCGAGCGTTCTGTTGAGGTAGAAGTAGAGCGCGGCCTCAGCCTCGCCTGGAAGTCCTTTCATCTCCTCCTGCGCGATATTCATTCCATCACCCTGTGATTTGATATTGCTCTTCGCTTTTCTCAGATCGGAAAGGAACGGGAAGAGGAGGTCACCCTTGCAGTACGGCTGGAACATTCTTATCGCATAGAGGGCATATTTTATATCCTGCCTTGGTTCTATTCCTGAGATATCCGAGAAGAAGAAGCCACAGGATGTGAATGAGAAGTGCTTGTTCATTATTCCCGAAAGAAGATGGGCAAGCTCGACATCATACAAAGAGGCAAATGAGTATTTCTTGTGATACTCCTCTATGAGAGCCCGCATCGAGACTTTCCCGATATAATGGTTTCCAGCTTCTTTTAGAATTTCTTCAGGATCCGCTTTTTCTCCGAATATCTTCCTGATTTCATCGTTGAATATGCTGTCGAGTTTATCGCCAAGGGCTGTAAGTCCATTCCTGAGAGGTGTGCGCCATGCCTGGTTCCATCCAGCTTCACCCCCAGTGTGGCAACCGCAGTCCTTATACCACCTGGAAACACCATGTGAGCAGGACCAGGAAGTTCCTTTCCCTGCTTCTCCCAGATGGAGCTCCGCATGCTTTACAGCGGGATGGCGTTCAAGGTATGAAGCGTAGTTATCCATCACGAAATCATCACGCTCATCAACTTTCCTTATAAGCGCGGCAAGCGCCATATCCCCATATGGCTCATGATGGCCATAAATCTCACCATCTGTTGCGGTATGGATGAGAGGCTTCTTGTCGCTTTCCTTGATACTCTTCAGTGTCGCATAGAGGTTGTCCGCACTCCTTAGCATGTGACCGAAGGATATCGACTCGGCAAGTCCTGGGTGGTAGAAGAAAGCTGCTATCTCTCCTCCGTTTGTCCCAGTAAGGATGAAAGGCTCCCAATATGGGGCAGGTTTACCCTGCAGTGCAACCATCTTTCCTTCCTCATTCTCAACAGCTTTGCACTGCCAAGGAGATAGAATCACGAACTTCATTCCCTCATCAGAGAGGAGCTGGATCACATCCTTATTCACTCCACACTCAGGAAGCCACATTCCTTCAGCTTTCCTTCCGAAGAAAAGCTCGAAATCCATAGCGCCCCATTCAATCTGGAGTCTCGCATCCTTTATCTTATCGAGAGGCAGAATCGTGTGGTTGAAACCCTGTGCCATCGCATTGCCATGGCCAAGTCTTTTTATTGATTCCCTATCTGATTCAACCAGGAGATCTATCGAATCGGGGTGCATTTCCTTCATCCAGGAAAGAAGGGTAGGCCCGAAATTATATGATATGTAGGAGAAATTATTTGTTATCGAAATGATTCTTCCATCAGAGTCGAGATATCTGGAATGGAGGTTCGCTCCATAGCAATCATGGTAGATTCGCTCATTCCAGTCTCCATAAGGAGCAGCTGAAGACTGCTTCGGAACTATACCTGTGAAAGGGTTCTCTCGTGGAGGCTGGTAAAAGTGACCATGTAGAATGATTGAGGTCCTTTTGCTTTTCGCTGTCATACGAAGAGTTTAGCATAAAGAAGCCTTTATTGACATGGTAGAAAGGAAAATCCTAAAAACCTCATTTCAGCGCATATATTCGCGGTTTGTTGACTATTTTGCCTGTTTTCCCTAGGATTCTAGAAGAACTGGAAAAGGGGTTGCAATGATTCTAGTGAACGTCGATTCCCTCTCAACTTCCGAACTGAGAAGCATCGCGGAGCAGGAAGGTATAGAAGGGGCTGCGGCATTATCGCGCGAAGACATTATTTCGCTTCTGGAGGAACTGTATGAGGATGGAGAGAATCCTAATCAGAAAGGTCCGAACCTCCGCTATATGTCTGGGCTCACAGATTATAGGGATATAAGCAAATATGTGGAGGATCTACCAGGTGTTGAGGAGCTGCCGGATGTATATCCTGATACAGAGATCCATCTTATCAAGAAAAATGGTTCCTGGCTCTATGCGTTCTGGTCGATTTCCCCGAATGATAGCGACAGATTGCAGGATGGAGGAGAATCGATAGTCCTCTCTGTGACGATAGAGAACAATGGTGCGAAGGAAGAGTATGATGTCCCTGTCTCCTATAGCGATACGGAGTGGAATATCGGAATTCCTTATGGAAACGGCTTCTGCAGGGTCTCCCTTGATGCTGTCTCAAAAACGGGGGAGAAGACAGTGCTTTCCGTATCGGAGCCAGAAGAGCTGACAGATTCATACTGGCTCAGCCATCCAGAGGAGATGCCTTATAACGACTCGCTTTACAGTCTCTATCTTACTCTTATCACAACTAAAGAAGGTGATTTGGTGGATAACCCCGTTGTTCGTGATATAATCCAGCTTTTCAGAAAGGAGGATACAAGGGATGAACAAGCTTAATCTCATCCTTCAGGCTCATCTGCCATATGTTAGACATCTCGAGTATCCGAAATTCCTTGAGGAAAACTGGCTTTTCGAATCGCTTAATGAGACTTATATCCCACTTCTGAGAATGCTCGAGAAGCTTGAGAGAGATGGTGTTGATTTCAAGCTCTCTATCTGCTTTTCTCCGACTCTTTCTACAATGCTCACAGATCCTGCTCTGCAGGAAAGATTCGTCGATTACATGAATGGAAGAATCGAGCTGGGAAAGAAGGAGAAGAAGAGAACAGCCACAGAGGAAAAAGAATGCCATCAGATGGCTATTCATTACCTTGAGGAAGCAGAGAAGAATCTTGAGAGATTCGAGGCTCTTGATAGGAATATACTGACAGGTTACAGGGAGCTTCATGAGAAGAACAGAATAGAGCTTCTTACAACAGCTGCAACTCATGCATATCTTCCGATTTATAAGGATTATCCAGCGGCGGTCAATGCCCAGATAGCTATGGGACTGAGAACGCATGAGAGAATCTTCGGAGAGAGCGCGAGAGGATTCTGGCTTCCAGATTGCGGTTATTATCCAGGGCTGGATGAGATGCTTGTCAGAAATGGAGTTTCCTGGTGTCAGCTTGCATCCCACGCTGTTATTACTGCAAAGGATAAGTCTATCTATTCTGGCTATAAGCCTGTTGAGCTTCCTTCCGGGCTTTATGGATTTGTCCGTGACTGGAGTATTACCAGCCTTGTCTGGTCATCTGTTTCAGGCTACCCATGTGATAGTGATTACCGTGATTTCTATAGGGATATCGGATACTATCTTCCTCTTGATTATGTCCGTCCATATATCCATGAACCTGAGATAAGGGTATTCACTGGATATAAGTACCATGCGATAACCGGAAAGACAGAGGATAAAGCATATTATTCCAGAGAGAAGGCAATGGAGAAGGTTGCGCTTCATGTGGATAATTTCCTTTACAATGTGAAAAGAAGGGGATTTGCAATAGGAAGTGCGGGAATAGAGAATCCTATCTTCAATCTCTGCTTCGATGCTGAGCTTTTCGGTCACAGATGGTATGAAGGTATCGATTTCCTTGAAGGGGTATTGAGGAATGCTGATTCCTCTGAGGATTTCTCCTTCACGACTCCTCAGTCGATAATCCTTGAAAATGGTCCTACTGAGAAGCTTAGAGTCAATGAATCCTCCTGGGGTGCCGGTGGATACTCGGATATCTGGCTTGATGGAAGCAATTCCTGGATTTATCGTCATATTTTCAAAGCAATAGAGAGAATGGAGGAGCTTACAAAGCGCTTCCCAGATCAGGGAACGCTGAAGGGTAGATTCCTTAATCAGGCTTCAAGGGAGCTTCTGCTTGCAATGGCTTCGGACTGGCCATGCATCATGCATGATGGTACTTCTGTCTCTTACGCGGAGAAGAGGCTTAGAAATCATCTGGGATCTTTCAATGTTGTTTATAGCGCGATGAGTCGCAACACTGTAAATACCGAGTGGCTTATAAACGCGGAGAGGACGAGCGAGATCTTCCCGGATATAGATTATCGGTTATTTGAAAACCAGAATGAGTGATTAGCGGCTTCGGCCGCTATTATTTTTACCTTTTACTTTTTCCTGACACATACATGCATATGTGTAATTAATGCATAAATATTAAGTTTTTCCTTGCTAATTTTGCGTCTGTAGTGTAGAGTGGTGGCAGAAAGTGGGATAAATTCCCATAAAATGGGTGGTTGAGATGCAGCTTCTTACAGGAATGTATAATGCAAGGATCGATGATAAAGGCCGTCTTTCCCTGCCAGCAAGACTAAGAAACTCACTCGCCACTGAGCAGGTAGTGGTTCTTCCGGGACTGGACGAAAACCATTTGATGATTATGAGGCCTGAGTATTTTGAGAAGGATTTTTCCGAGCCTATTCTCTCATCCCCAATGGCTATGCTCGATAAGAAAAAGCGTATCCTGATCAGAAAGCTCATCGCTCCGGCCATCTATGTGGATATCGACAGCTCCGGAAGAATTAATATTCCACCCCAGATCAGGGAGAAGTACTCCCTTCCGAATAAGTCGGAAGCTCTCCTTATCGGGGCAGGATACACAGTCGAGCTTTGGAATCCATCGGTGTTCGAAGGCGCCGATGATGGAGAGACAATCTCGGACCTTGCTCAGAGCTTATTTGAGGAGAAGGAGTGATGGAGATCGTCCATTATCCAGTGATGCATAAGGAAGTCCTTGAAAATCTTCCGATCCCTGAGGGAGATTCTCTTCTTATAGATTGCACCACGGGAGAGGGCGGCCACACATCGCTCTTTCTGGAGAAATACCCATCTCTATCAGTGATAGGAATTGATAGGGATAAGGTTATACAGAAGAAGGCAACAGAGCGCCTTAGCGGTTTCGGAGGCCGCTTCCGCCCTGTAAATGCCTGGTTCGATGAGTACCTTAAAGGGGCACCATCAGAATCAGCAGATGCTATTCTCTTCGATCTCGGGATTTCCATGTTCCACTATGTGGAAAGCGAGAGAGGGTTTTCGTTTCGGAGCGATGAACCTCTCGATATGAGGCTTAATCCTGAGTCTGGAATGAGCGCGGCAGATGTCGTCAATGGGTATAGCGAGGAGAACCTTGCTGATGTTATCTACAGATACGGCGAGGAAAGATACTCTAGGCGTATTGCCAAAGCCATTGCAGAAAGAAGAAGCGTGGCACCGATAGAAAGCTCCTGTGAGCTGGCTGATATCATACGAGGCTCGGTTCCAAGAGAGTACAGGTATGGCAGGATACATCCTGCAACTCGTACTTTCCAGGCGCTGAGGATTGAGGTCAACAAGGAGCTGGACCGTATCACCCCTGCTCTTGAGGATGCGATAAGAGTCCTCAAGAAAGGAGGGAGGATCGGAGTTATAACCTTCCATTCACTTGAGGACAGGAAGGTTAAGTGGTTTTTCAAGGATGAGGCTGGTAGTGAGAATGCGAGGATAAAAATACTCACTAAGAAGCCTATTGTTCCTTCTGCGGAGGAGGAAGAGGAGAATCCACCATCGAGGAGCGCTAAACTTAGGGTGGTGGAGAAGGTTTAGGGAGGAGCCGGGAAGCCGGCAACGTGCTATGAACGATTTTGAAGTATCGAGAAATCTATCTAGGCCCATTAAGGGTGCGATTATCGTGATGCTCGTCCTTGCCTTCATCGTCGCTTTTATTCCACTTTGGGAGCTTGGTGTTACAAGTTCCGGTTCAGCGACGATAGCAACAGCTGAAGCGAGGGCAGCTGATGCTGATAGAGAAGGCAGAGCTCTTAGAGCTGCTATTGCCGCAGGCATCCCAAGTCCGGAAGAGGATTTCGTCATTAGTGCCGGAAATGGCTATCAAAGCTGAGAGCTCTCGGGTATAATCCAACTATGCCGAAGAGCGAATTAAGAAGCTATGATGATTTCTCGTATATCGCTGGGGAAAAGGAGAAAGGGAGTTCAGGATCTCTTTCTCCCTTCACTTATCTCTGTGCTCTTCTTATTCTTTCTCTCTTAGGTCTCATTGTCCTTTATTCAGCATCTTATGAAAAAGCAATCAATATAGGGCTTCCTCATTACTTCTATTTCTTCAGGAATCTGATTGCGGGAATTTCCGGGCTTGTCACCGGTCTTCTGCTTCGTCTCCTTCCACTTAAGGCGATAAAGAAAAGCTATCTGGTTCTTCTGCCATTGGCAGGAATCCTTTTCATTCTTTCATTCATTCCAGGTTTCTTTAGGGACGGATATCTTACTATTGGCGGTATTGAGATAATCTCTCCCTCCCTATTCGCGTTCTTTACGTTGCCATTTGCTGTGACAGGGTTCATGAAAGATGATGGCAGCGGGATTGCCGGAGCGCTTATATCTTCATTTATCCTGATGCTTCTTTCCCTCTTCTCAGGAGGGATAACCTGGTATCTCATGATGTCGATGCTTCTTGTTATTGCGCTGAGAGCGAAGGGAACTGGAGCTATAAAAATAACGATTATTTTCATTTCCCTTATTGCAGTGCTTCTAGCCATTTCATTCTTCTTCCCCGAACGCCTTCTTGAGCCTGTTCTGGTTCTTGCCTTTGGCGAGGTGAATGGTGAATTGGAAATCGCAAGGAGCGCGATAGCAGAAGGCGGAATTGCAGGTGTAGGGCTTGGGAATGGAATCTATAAACTCGGGACGCTTCTGAATCCTCAGGGTGAGCTTATATTCGCATCCTTTGCGGAAGAACTTGGTTTCCTTGGTGCTCTCATAGTTCTCTTTCTCCTTTTACTCATCGCGATAATCGGGGCAAGGACTGTATCCAGAGCCTCCAGAAAAGGTGATAGATCCTCGGCTGTAATAGTTGCTGGATTCACTCTTTTGATAGTTCTCAGGACACTTGTGAACATTGCTTATGTTACAGGAGTACTTCCGCTTCCAGGTGTCCTTCTTCCATTCTTCAGCTACAGTCCATCTGATGAATTTATCACGCTGTTATCATCGACGATGCTCTATCGTCTTATTTACATAATGGGGAGGGAACATGAGAAGAAGTGAACTCTTTCCGATCATCGCTAGCTCGCTTCTTATAGCTTCTGCTTTTGTGCTTGTAGCTTTGAAATCTCTCCCTGTTATGAAAATTGAGAGTGTGAAAGCTGACGGATTTTCCCTTACTCCGTCACTTTCTCGCATAGCAGGGCCACAGCTTGGTTTATGCTATCCATCTCTTGATAGAAGGGTGATGAAAAACGAGATGGAGACTCTCCCTTATATATCAAACGCTTCTGTGAGTTATGATGGAGGTCGTCTTCTTCTGGACTTAGAGAAGAAAGAAGGTGCTGTAATCCTTAGCGGTAGTGAAGCTTTCTTCTATGCAGATAGCGAGATTCATCCAGTGGCAATGGAAGATGTTCCTTCCCTTGGATCTTACTACTCCATAATCAATATCGATGGAGAGTATTCAGATGAGGTGAAAACCTATCTTGATAGTGTTCTTCCCTCTCTTTTTTCCTCTCGCTTGATAACATGGATTGATTGTGTCAATAATAACGAAGTAGGGCCTATTGTACTCAGAATAGCTCTCCCCAGACTCAATTCGATTCTAATGCTATCAGAGCCTTCAGGAGCTGCAAGGCTAGGAGAGAGTGTTGAGGCTATAGAGGATGATGTGCGGAAGAATCCGGGTAGTACAATCTTCTCGGAACCTTCCGTGTATGAGCTTTATAGCAATAGGCTAGTGAGAAACAAGAGGTAGATATGGCGCAGGATAAGACTCTTGTCGGATTGGATATAGGAACCAGCTGGACACGGTGTGTGATAGGATCCGCAACTCGTGATGGACAGCTCATGATTGAATCCATCTCTGAGCGTCCGAGTGAAGGGGTGAAAGCTGGTTCGATTGTAAATATAGAGCAGACTCTGAAGGTTATTAACTCCGTTGTTTCCGATGCGGAGCTGCAGGCTGGTACGGAAGTCAGTTCTGTTATCCTTGGCGTTGGCGGAGATCATATAAGAGGAATCTCTTCAAATGGTGTTGTAGGAATACAGAGCAGGGATCAGGAGATAAAGAGAGAGGATATAAGAAGATCCATCGATGTCGCGCGTGCTCGCGATCTTCCTCAGGATACTGAGATTCTCCATACTCTTGTCCAGGACTTCCAAGTTGATTCGAGATCGGGAATAAAGGACCCGATAGACATGCTCGGGCATAGGCTTGATACAAGAGTCCTTCTTGTTACAGGTTCTTCATCTATCTGCCAGAATCTTAGGAAGTGTGTGCAGAAAGCAGGGCTTCAGGTTCAGCGCATGGTCCTGCAGTCCCTTGCTGACAGCGAGATAGTGCTTGGTTCTGACGAGAAGGAGATGGGTGCGCTCGTTATTGATATCGGGGCAGGTATGACAAATGCTATAGCATATGTTTCCGGCTCTCCTGTCTATACTGGTGCTATCTCTCTTGGTGGTGATAACGTTACAGGCGATATAGCTTATATGCTGCAGCTTCCGAAATCTGCAGCTGAATCAATAAAGGTTTCCGATGGATGCTGTCATACTCCTTCTGTCCGTTCAGATGAGATGATAGTAACACCAGCTGTTGGAGGGAAACCACCTATAAGGCTTCCTAGAAAGGAGCTTGCAAAGCTTATAGAGCCCAGGATGGCTGAGATTTTCAGCATGCTCAGCGCGGAACTTGAGAAGAATGACGTGACAGGTACATTCGGAGCTGGTGTTATTCTAGTTGGAGGTGGTTCTCTTCTCTCCGGGGCGACAGAGCTCGCTGCAGAGATCTTCAGAATGCCTGCACGTATCGGATTCCCTGAGGCTATAAACGGCCTTGATCGCATGTATATTGATCCAAGATATTCTACGCTCCTTGGTCTTCTTAAGATCGAGGCGAAAAAATATAGAGATGCTTCCTCCGTACCAGGAAGCGGTAAGGAAAAAAACGGTGTTGGTGGAAGGTTGAAGAACCTTTTCTGCAAGTTGTTCTAAGGGAGAGTGCTTATGGATTTTGATATTTTCGACATTGAGGATGCAACAGCAGGAGGAGAAGCTGCTCCGACGATTATAAAAGTTGTAGGTGTTGGCGGTGGTGGCGGTAATGCAGTCAACAGAATGATTGCATCCGGATTGAAGAAAGTTTCTTTCGTTGCGCTCAATACCGATGTCCAGGCTCTCCAGCGTTCGAACGCTCAGACGAGAATTGCTATCGGAAAGGAGCTTACTGGCGGTCTTGGAGCTGGTGGAGTTCCAGAGGTGGGAGAGAAAGCTGCTCTTGAATCCAAGGAAGAGATCAAAGCGGAGCTTGAGAACTCTGATATGGTGTTCATCACAGCAGGTATGGGCGGTGGAACAGGAACCGGAGCTGCTGCGGTTGTCGCTGAGATATCAAAATCTCTTGGAGCTCTCACAGTTGCTGTCGTGACAACACCTTTTGCCTTCGAAGGAAAGAAGAAGCTTATGCTTGCTCAGCAGGGTATTGAAAGACTCAGAAAGCAGGTTGATACGCTCATCCTGATTCCTAACCAGCACCTTCTGAAGGTTGTTGAGGCAAATACTCCTATCAAGCAGGCTTTCCTTATTGCTGACAGTGCGCTTCTTCAGGCTGTTCAGGGTATTTCAGATCTCATCACGGAACCAGGCGAGATCAACATAGATTTTGCGGATGTTAAGACTATCATGAAGGGTAAGGGGGATGCTCTTATCGGGCTTGGCTTCGGAGAGGGAGCTAACAGAGCAGTGGACGCTGCAAAGCTTGCTATATCCAATCCTCTTCTTGAGAATGCCTCAATTGAAGGTGCTAAGTCTGTACTTGTCAATCTTGCTGGTGGTGATAACCTCACCCTTCAGGAATACCAGGATGTTGTTGAGGTCATAACCGAAAGCTGTGCTGAAGATGCTCTTATCATTGCTGGACAGAGCTATAATCAGAGCCTTGGTGATAGAATCAAGGTAACTGTCATTGCTACAGGATTTGAGCACAAAGAGGTATCAACAACGTTTGATCCTGAGACAGATGTCTTTAAGAGGAGGCTTGAAGAGACTGAGAGAAGGAGGGAGGAGCCTGCTGTACAGGAAACAGCAAAGGAAGCTCCTCAGCCACAGCCGCAGACACCGCCTCAGCGTCAGCCATCTGACCCAGCGACTATTACTGTAAATAGATGGCAGGATCTGCAGCAGCAGCTCGGAAAGAGGAATGCTTCTCAGAATGATTACTCAATTCCTGCTGTCCTGAGATATTCAAGAAACGATGATGAAAACTGATGAAAAGAAGCTTTCTCCTCCGATGGAGGAGGAGCTTAAGGCTTTTTCAAGGTATAT
>CASDRY010000096.1 GCA_949283235.1 uncultured Spirochaetales bacterium
GGAAATACTTTACATACCCGCCTCTCTTGCTTTAAGACAGCGTCCAGGTGTTCCAGGAATAAGAAGCACTTTCGGAACAGGAACAGAACTACTCAATTCTCTACGTCTGATGTTCTCTCGTCTTGCAAGCCACAGATGCCCAAATGGTCATTATCTTTCACCTTCTCTTGCTGTTGCGGCAGGAAAGAAACTTATCTGCCCTATCTGCGGAGAAAGTTTCTATGCACCATCTGCTGAAGAACTCTCTTTCAACAGCCAGGGAGCATGCAGAACTTGCGATGGAACAGGTATTGTACGCTCTGTTGATAAATCAAAGCTCATACCAGATGACTCTCTTTCGATTGATCAAGGTGCTGTCGCTCCTTGGAATTCCCTCATGTGGTCATTGATGGTTGATGTCTGCCGTGCCATGGGAGTCAGAACAGAAGTTCCTTTCAAAGAGTTAACAGACGAGGAGAAAGATATAGTATTCAATGGCCCAGCTGTGAAGAAACATATACTTTATCACTCAAAGAATACAAATCAGGCAACCGAACTCGATTTCACCTACTACAATGCTGTCTATACAGTGGAAAATGCTCTTGCAAAAGTTAAGGATGAGCAGGGCATGAAGAGAGTCGAGAAATTTCTGAAAGAGGAAAACTGCCCAGACTGTCATGGAACAAGGCTTTCAGATGCGGCTAGAGCTCCCCTTCTGATGGGAATATCACTAGGGGAAGCGACTGAAATGACACTCTCCGATCTACTCCAATGGGTTAGGAAAGTACCAGCATCACTTCCGGAAGAAATGAGGGAGATGGGAAATAGCATTGCACAATCCTTTGAAGATACTGCAAGAAGATTAGCGGAACTAGGACTTGGATATCTCACTCTCGACAGAGCAGCCTCAACCCTATCAACAGGAGAGCGGCAGAGAATGCAGCTCGCGCGTGCTGTAAGGAACAGAACAACGGGCGTTCTTTATGTGCTTGATGAACCTTCCATCGGTCTCCATCCTGCTAATATAGAAGGACTCAAGGGAGTGATGAGGGATCTCATCAGAGATGGAAACTCAGTTGTCATGGTTGATCATGACACCAATATTCTGAAAGAAGCTGACTGGATGATAGAAATGGGGCCAGGCGCTGGAAAAGAAGGTGGAAGTGTAATTGCAGAAGGAACTATCGAAGAGATCGAAAGCAATCCTATGTCGAAAATCGGAGCATTTCTCAGTGGAAAGGAAAACGTACTCACAAGAGAGCGCTGTTCTGAGGAGAAATTGTTCGATAAGGGCTTCATAAAGCTGTCTATCAATGGATTACATACTGTGAAACCCCTCTCTGTAACAATTCCGCAGGGAAGACTTATATCAGTTACGGGAGTATCTGGATCGGGAAAGACCACCCTTATTCTCGAGAGTCTCATACCAGCACTTGAAGACAGGAATCATCTGCCTTCTCATGTAACTGAGCTTATTGCAGATGGAATAAAAAGAGTCAGCTTGATAGACGCGACCCCGATAGGAACGAATATAAGATCAACAGTTGCTACATACAGCGGCATACTCGATGATCTCAGGAAGCTATTTGCATCACAAAGCGAAGCCAAAGCGGAGAAGAAAGGAGCTGGAGCATTCTCTTACAACACAGGAGACCTTAGATGCCCGGAGTGTGATGGCTCGGGAGAGATATCATTGGATGTGCAGTTCCTTCCTGATGTTGATATCCCCTGCCCCAGATGTCATGGCTCTCGCTATAGCGATGAAGCTGAAAAGATACGCTGGAAACCAAGGGGAAGCGAGAAGGATTACTCTCTACCCGATCTCATGAAGATGACAGTCGAAGAAGCTTTGCCATGCTTCATTGCATCGAAATCGATAAAAACAAAGCTTGAAGTCCTTCATAACCTAGGGCTTGGGTATCTCACACTGGGGGAATCAACACCAGCACTCTCTGGAGGAGAAGCTCAGAGGCTGAAGCTCGCCTCCGAGATGGGAAAGACACAGGAAGGATCTGTGTTTGTATTCGATGAGCCTACAATCGGGCTTCACCCTCAGGATGTTCAGCTTTTGCTTTCAGTCTTCAGCACTCTGGTAGAAGCAGGAGCAACAGTTATCGTGATCGAGCATGACTTAGATGTGATTGCAAATAGCGACTACATCATTGACATGGGGCCAGGAGGCGGAGACAAGGGTGGAAGGATTGTTGCATCCGGAACTCCAGAACAGCTTATCCGCTCACCCGAAAGCATCACCGCAAGATATCTTTCCAAGCTTTTTGAGACTGCCAAAAACTGATTCAAAGCACTCTGATTGCCCTATCGAGGGGCTGAATACAGCATTTTGAAACAGGCTTCTTTGTGCCATTATTACCCTTGAAAACAAAGAAAACAGAGTGTTTCAGCGGGAACTCCTCATTCTCGGATTTTTGTTCGAATGGGATTCGCCAAGCAAAAGAGAACATATTTCAGAAAATATGTACATAAAGATTTTCTCTTCACCAAAACCACACTTAGGCATCATTTTTATATGTTTTTATTCAATATTATAGATTTTCTTGATATAGAGCATAGATTTATCACAAACTAGCCCATAGTGAATTCTAGCTAGAAGCCACCTATGATGTGACTATTTATATCTATAGAATGCGCATGAATAAAAATCATTAGACAATTTTTTCTTGACAAAAACCCAAATTTTGTCAAATCGTATTATCAGCATTCAGCTAAAGGAGTTCTATTATGACAGAACAGGAAATCTTCAAGGCAATAGCAGAGACAGTTGCAGAGAGAACAGACTGCAGTGCAGACGATGTAAAGATGGAAAGCTCATTCCATGATCTCGGAATCGACTCACTTGATACAGTCGAGCTTCTCATGGAGCTTGAGGACAAGCTTGGAATCTCGATTGAGCTTGACAAGAAAATCGAGACAGTAGGCGATCTCGTTTCCTTCATTCAGAACAAGGAGAACTGATCGATGATTGAGACCCCGATATGCTCAATGCTGGGTATCAAGTACCCAGTGTTCCAGGGAGGTATGGCCTGGATAGCTGATGGTCGTCTTGCCGCTGCCGTCTCCAATGGAGGCGGTCTTGGCATTATCGCAGCTGGAAATGCACCTGCAGACTATGTCCGCTCGGAAATCAGGACTGCTCGTTCACTCACAGATAAGCCATTCGGTGTGAATATCATGCTGATGAGTCCTTATGCAGATGAGGTTGCAGCAGTTGCCGCAGAGGAGAAGGTCGCAGTTGTTACGACAGGAGCTGGAAACCCGTCCAAGTACATGGCTATGTGGAAGGATGCGGGAATCAAGGTTATTCCGGTTGTAGCATCTGTCGCCATGGCCAAGCTTATGACACGCCTTGGAGCATCAGCCCTCATTGCAGAAGGCGGAGAAAGCGGTGGGCATGTCGGAGAGCTCACAACTATGGTACTGGTCCCGCTTGTAGTCGATGCAACAGATCTTCCTGTAATCGCAGCAGGTGGAATCGCGGACGGACGCGGAGTTGCGGCAGCATTCATGCTCGGAGCAGTTGGTGTGCAGATGGGAACAAGATTCCTCAGTGCGGAGGAATGTTCCATAAGCCCTGTCTACAAAGAGAAAATCATCAAGGCAGGAGATCTCTGCACAATGGTAACAGGAAAGAAACTCGGACACCCTGTCCGTTCACTCAGAACAAATTTTGCACGTGAATATGCAAAGGCAGAGTTCGGAGGAATGGATGACGAGTCTCTTGAGGCTCTAGGTGTAGGTGCGCTCAGAAAAGCTGTAAAGGATGGAGATATCCAGAACGGCTGTTTCCTCGCAGGACAGATTGCGGCAATGGTCAGCAAAGTACAGCCAGCTGCAGAGATTGTCAGGGATGTGATTGAGGGCGCAGAACCAATCCTCAGGGGAGCTATGAAATGGGTAAAATAGCATTTGTATTCTCAGGCCAGGGAGCTCAGGCTCCTGGTATGGGGAAGGCTCTTTATGAAGCCTCCCCTGCCGCAAAAAAGATTTCAGATAAGCTCAATGAGCTGAGACCTGGAACACTTGAGATGTGCTTTTCAGGAACAGCAGAAGACCTGAAGAGAACCGAAAATACACAGCCTTGCATGTATCTGACAGAGATTGCAGCGGCTGAAGCACTTAAGGAAAAGGGAATAATGCCAAGCGCTGTTGCAGGTTTCTCCCTTGGAGAGATCGCAGCTCTTGCTTTCTCTGGAATCGTCAGTGCGGAAGAAGGCTTCCAGATTGTAACAAAGCGTGCAGAATTCATGCAGCAGGAAGCTGAAAAGCATCCAGCGGTAATGGATGCGGTTCTCAAACTCTCAGATGAGAGCGTCGAGAAACTTGCCTCGCTTTTTGATGAGGTTTATCCAGTGAACTACAACTCACCCGGACAGGTTGTAGTCTCAGCATCAGAAGGCTCAATTGCAGCTTTCGAAGCAAAAGTGAAGGAAGAAGGCGGAAGGACGATGCGGCTTAATGTAGCAGGGGGTTTCCACTCGCCTTTCATGCATGAAGCAGCAGTCGCTTTCGGAAAGGAACTTGAAAAGTACCAGTTCTCAGAGCCAGAACTTTCAATTTACTCGAATGTCACGGGAAATGCTTATGAAGGGGATGTGAAAACACTTCTCTCTAAGCAGATAGAGTCCCCTGTAAGATGGGTGACAATTGTCATGAATATGATTAAGAGCGGCATCGACACATTTATCGAAGTCGGGCCAGGTTCTACTCTCACAGGACTTATCAAAAGGATTGATAAGGAAGTGAGGACATATAACGTCTCAGATGCTGAGAGCATCGAGAAAATCTTGTCGGAGGTCGGCAATGGCTGATAAGAAAACAGCAATAGTAACAGGTGGATCAAGAGGTATCGGAAGAGAAGTAGCACTTAGTCTTGCTGCTCTCGGTTATGATATCGCGATTGTATATATCGGAGATGAAAGCGAAGCTGCTGATACTGTGAGGGACTGCGAGGCTAAGGGTGTACAGGCTAAGGCCTATGTATGCAATGTAGCTTCATTCGAAGAGACAAAGGATACAGTTGCCCAGATCAGAAAGGACTTCGAGAATATCATTGCCCTTGTAAACAATGCAGGTATCACACGCGATGGACTTATTGCATTCATGAAAGAATCTGACTGGGATAGCGTACTCAGCGTAAACCTTAAGGGTGCGTTCAATATGATTCGCCACACAGCAGGTCTTTTCATTAGAAACAAGTGCGGAAGAATCGTGAATATCAGTTCAGTTTCAGGTCTTATGGGCAATGCTGGACAGGCTAACTACTCTGCTTCCAAGGCGGGAGTCGTAGGTCTGACAAAAGCAACAGCACGTGAGCTCGCTCCAAAGGGAATCACATGCAATGCTGTCGCACCAGGTTTTATCAGGACAGACATGACAAAGAATATCACAGAGGATAACTCAGAGCTTCTCAGAACCATTCCGCTTGGAAAGATGGGAGAAGTATCAGATGTTGCAGAGGCTGTCGTATTCCTTCTCTCCTCCCCTTATATCACAGGAGAGGTTCTGAGGGTCGATGGCGGAATCGCAATGTAAGGAGAGACAAATGAGCGAATACAGAAGAGTTGTAGTTACAGGACTCGGCGCAATAACACCAATCGGAAACAGCGTTCAGGATGCATGGAACAGCATGGTTGAAGGTCGCTGCGGTATCGGAGAGATCACATATTTCGACACAACAAACTACAAGGCTAAGCTTGATGCTGAGGTTAAGGATTTCAATGCTCGCGACTGGATGGAGAAAGCTGACACACTCCGCTCCGACAGATTCGCTCAGTTTGCCATTGCATCAGCTGTACAGGCTGTAGAGGAAAGCGGTGTTATAGGAACACTTCCTCCAGAGAGAGTCGCAGTCTATTTCGGCAGCGGAATCGGCGGTATCCAGACATTCACAACAGAGCACAACAAGCTTCTTGAGAGAGGTCCAGGAAGAGTTTCCCCATTCTTCGTGCCAATGATGATTGCAAACATGGCAGCTGGTATGATTGCTATCCGCTTCAATTGCCAGAATGCAGCACTTCCTGCTGTTACAGCTTGTGCATCAGGCTCCAATGCTATCGGAGAGGCAGTAAGAGCTATCAGACATGGATATGCAGATGCGGCAATCACAGGTGGAACAGAGGCAGCTATCACAGAGCCAGGTGTTGCAGGATTCATCAACATGCAGGCACTTTCAACAGCAACAGATCCGAATGCGGCTTCACTTCCTTTTGATAAGAGAAGAGCTGGATTCGTAATCGGAGAAGGTGCTGCTGCTCTCATTCTCGAGGAATATGAGCATGCAGTTAAGAGAGGCGCAAAGATCTATGGAGAGATCGTAGGCTACGGCTCCACATGCGATGCATACCACATAACAGCTCCACGCCCGGATGCAGATGGCGGAAGAAGAGCAATGGTAGAGGCAATGCAGGAAGCTGGCTACAAGGCTGGAGAGAATGTATACATCAATGCACACGGAACAGGTACACCACTAAATGACAAGGGTGAGACTATCGCTATCAAGAAGGCTCTTGGAGAGGAAGATGCGAGAAAAGCTGTAATCAGCTCAACAAAGTCCATGACAGGACATATGCTAGGAGCAGCAGGTGCTATAGAGGCAATTGCATGTCTCAAAGCACTTGAGACAGGAATCATTCCTCCTACAATCAATCTTCTTGAGCCAGATCCGGATTGCGATCTCGATTACGTTCCTAATACAGCAAGAGAGAAGAAGATAGACATCGCACTTTCAAATTCACTTGGATTCGGTGGACATAATGCATGTCTGGCATTCAGGAGGGTTTAATGAAAGAAGAGGCAATAAGAAAATATGCAGGATTAATGAAGGAGCTCGACCTCACTGGACTCGAGGTGAAGGAAGATGGCTATGAGCTTCGTCTGGAGCGCGGAGGCCGTCCGGCTCCTCAGATGGAAACATATATTGTTCCAGAAAGCTCCCCTGCACAGAGCGAAGAGCAGAAGGCAGATGGAACAATCATCAAGTCCCCAATGGTCGGAGTGTTCTATGCAGCTCCGGCAGAGAATGCAGAACCTTTCGTGAAGGTAGGCTCCACAGTCAAGAAAGGAGACACACTCTGCCTTATCGAGGCTATGAAGCTGATGAATGAGATTGCGGCAGAAGAGAGCGGAACTATCCTTGAAATCTATGCTACGAACGGAAAGATCGTAGAGTATGGTGCACCGCTATTCAGAATCGGGAGGGCATGATGGACAGAGAAGGTATCATGAATATACTCCCCCACAGAAACAGCATGCTGCTTCTTGATGAGGTGGAGAAAGTCGGAGATGAGGCACATGGAAAGTACACTGTAAAGGGTACGGAATTCTTCCTTGATGGACACTTTCCAGGAGCTCCTATCGTTCCTGGTGTAA
The DNA here is from genome assembly GCA_949283235.1 of uncultured Spirochaetales bacterium. GTDB lineage: Bacteria > Spirochaetota > Spirochaetia > Sphaerochaetales > Sphaerochaetaceae > Ornithospirochaeta. The sequence goes on from CASDRY010000096.1 coordinate 7,366, forward strand.
TCCTCTGCGAAATCATGGCACAGTCAGCTTGCATCCTCTTAGATGGGACTATCGGAAGCGACAAGCTTCCTGTATATGCAGGATTGGATAAGGTTAAGTTCAAATCTCCTGTACGCCCTGGAGATACATTCAAGACACAGTGCAAGATAACACGCTCAATGGGTCCATTCTTCTTCGGAGAGGGAAAAGGCTTTGTTGATGGCAAGCTCTGCATCTCTGCATCTTTCTCATTCTGCATTGCAGATAAGGAGAGCGTATGTTCTCAAAAATCCTGATCGCAAACCGCGGAGAGATAGCCGTTAGAGTGATCAGGGCCTGCAAGGAGATGGGTATAAAGACTGTCGCGGTTTATTCGGAGGCAGATAAGGATACCCTTCCCACCGCCCTTGCAGATGAAAGCATCTGCATTGGTCCTGCAGCAGCTGCAGACAGCTATCTCAACATGGAAAGAATAGTGAGTGCCGCGCTTGCGACTAAAGCAAGTGCAATTCATCCAGGCTATGGCTTTCTCTCAGAGAACGCTGAATTTGCTGCTCTTTGCAGAAAGAATGGGATCGCATTCATCGGACCTTCCGCAGAGGAGATGGAAAGGCTCAGCGACAAATCGAGAATCAAGAAGATAGCTGCAGACGCCGGGCTTAGCGTGATTCCTGGAACAGATGCCCTTGAGAGTGTTGATGAAGCTCTCGAGGCTGCTTCCAGTTTCGGATACCCGGTCATGCTGAAAGCCAGATCAGGCGGTGGTGGAAGAGGAATAAGACCTGCATACTCCGCAGAGGAGCTTAAAGAGGCTTTTCCTCTTGCTGTTGCTGAAAGTCTTGCGGCCTTTGGAGATGGTGGCGTTTACCTTGAGAAGTGCATAACACCTGCTCGCCATATCGAGGTGCAGGTACTTGCAGATGAGCATGGAAATGCTGTCGCTCTCGGGGAAAGAGATTGTTCCATACAGCGCCATCATCAGAAGCTTATCGAGGAATCCCCTTCCCCTGCTGTAACAGAGGAGATGAGGGAAGAACTTCTTGAAAGAGCTGAGAGTGCGATAAAAAAGATTGGTTATACAGGAGCTGGTACACTTGAGTTTCTCATGGATAAGGAAGGCAATTTCTGGTTCATGGAGATGAATGTAAGGCTTCAGGTTGAGCATGGAGTTACAGAGATTCTCACAGGAGTTGATCTTGTCAAATGGCAGATAAGAGTAGCGGCAGGCGTTCCGATTCCATTCACAAGGAAGAATGTAAGGCTTCGCGGTTCTGCTATTGAATGCAGAATCAATGCGCTTACACCTGGGAAAATCAAATCAATTCATGTACCGGGCGGTCCATTTGTACGCTTCGATACTTACCTTGAGCCTGGAACAGTTGTTCCACCCTACTACGACTCTCTGGTTGGTAAGCTGATGGTTTTCACAGGAGCAAGGGAAGAGGCTATCAGGAAGATGAAGGCGTATCTCTGCGAACTCCTTATTGATGGCATAAAGACTAATATCGAGGAGGAGCTTGAGATAATAAGCGATCCGAGATTCGAATCCGGTGATTACGATACCGGGTTCATGGAAGGAAGATAATGAGCATCCTTAAATTCCTTTATAAGCCGCAGAACGAGCTGGAGAAAGAAGGAAGGAATGCCGAACCTCCAGCAGGAGAGACTGAATATACATGTCCGAACTGCCACAGGACACTTGTAGAGAGCGTTCTTGAAGGCCAGGACTGGGTCTGTACCTGCGGCCATCATTTCAGAATCGTGGCAAGGAAAAGAATTGCGATGATGACTGATAAAGGTTCCTTCGAGGAGCTTTTCAGCACGATTGTCACATCAGATCCACTAGCCTTCCCCGGTTACCAGAAGAAGCTGGAGAAAGCAAAAGCCCAGAGCGGGGAGAACGAGTCTGTCATTACAGGCACTGCCATGATTGGTGGAATAAAGACAGCCATCTTTGTTATGTCTCCATTCTTTATGATGGGTTCGATGGGAACTGCTACTGGAGAGAAGATCACAAGGATCTTTGAATATGCTACTGAGCACTCTCTGCCTGTGATCGGGTGGACAGTATCGGGGGGAGCAAGAATGCAGGAAGGCCTTCTTTCCCTCATGCAGATGGCGAAGACAAGCGGTGCTGTTCTCAAGCACTCTGAAAAGGGGCTGCTTTATATAACAGTGCTTACAGATCCGACAACAGGCGGTGTTACTGCCTCCTTTGCTATGGAGGGAGATATCATAGTGGCTGAGCCTGGTGCAACAGTTGGATTTGCGGGAAGAAGAGTTGTTGAGCAGACAACGATGGAATCACTTCCCCGTGATTTCCAGACTTCTGAGTTCATACTGGAGCATGGATTTGCAGACATAATCGTTCCGAGAAGCAGTGAGAAAAAGCTTCTTGCGAATCTTCTTGCCCTTCATGGAGGTAGAGCATGACAGCATATGACAGAGTGAGAACAGCGAGAAGCACCTCTCGTCCTACTGCACAGGACTACATTGAGGGAATGTTTACCTCATTCATCGAGCTTCATGGGGACAGAAGATACAGGGATGATGAGGCTATTATTGGGGGAATTGCATACCTGAAGGGTAAGCCTGTAACAGTCATTGGCATCGAGAAGGGGCACAATACAATCGAGAGGATGAGAAGATCTTTCGGAGCACCAGAGCCCGAGGGGTACAGAAAAGCTCTCCGTTTGATGAAGCAGGCTGAGAAATTCCATCGTCCTGTAATACTCTTTGTCGATACTTCTGGTGCATTCTGCGGAATTGGCGCGGAAGAGAGAGGACAGGGGCAGGCTATTGCTGAGAATCTCATGGAGATGATGGGACTGAAAACACCGGAGCTATCGATTCTCATAGGAGAAGGTGGTAGCGGCGGAGCTCTAGCTCTTGCTGTATCCGATAGAGTCTGGATGCTTGAGAATGCTGTCTATTCAGTAATCTCGCCAGAGGGATGTGCAAGTATTCTCTACAAAGATGCGGCAGAAGCACCTAAAGCTGCTGAAAGCTTAAAACTGACCGCTGCAGATGCACTCTCATTCGGTATTGCAGAGAGAGTAATAAATGAAGATGGGCTTGGAACCCAGGAATTCTACAGTAAACTCCGCGATGAAGTTGCTGCAGAGATAGAGATCCTGGAAAAGACCGAGGATCTATTAGAAAGAAGATACCAGCGCTTCCGTGCATTCGGACGCTATGATGAGGAAATAAAATGAGTATTTACAGAGAATTCTGCACCGAGACTGTCGATTCCAATGGCCGTCTTATTGATATCGACTTCAACTACCCTGATAACTTCAACTTCGGTTATGATGTTGTGGACAGGATTGCAGCAGATACCCCTGATAAAACAGCAATGGTATGGTGCAATACAGAGAATGAGGAGCATATATTCTCTTTTGATGATATCAAGCGGATGAGCAACAAAGCCGCTAATGTACTGCTCGAAGCTGGAATCAGGAAGGGAGACAAGGTTATTCTCGCTCTCAAGAGGCACTATGAATACTGGTTCCTTGCTGTTGCGCTTCATAAGATCGGGGCTGTGATGATTCCTGTAACGCACATGCTCACAGCTGATGATTTCATCTATCGTCTGGAAGCATCTGGGGCTAAGGCTATCATAGCAACACCTTTCAACAATGTTCCAAAGCATGTTATGGATGCTGTAAAGAAGGGAGGTTTTGATCTCAAACTCTGGACAGTACAGCAGGATGTTGAGGGTTTTGCAAACTTCACAAAAGCACTGGATAGCGCTTCAGATAAGCTTGAAAGAATCGAGACCAAGGTCACCGATCCGATGGTCCTCTACTTCACATCAGGAACAACAGGATATCCAAAGGGAGTCATACATGATTTCTCCTACCCTCTTGCTCATATCGTAACTGCAGCTTATTGGCAGCAGGCTGAGGATGGAGGACTGCATTTCACAGTTTCCGAAACAGGCTGGGCAAAGGCTTCCTGGGGAAAGATCTATGGGCAGTGGCTTGTAGGAAGTGCTGTAATGGTCTTCGATTTCGACAACTTCGATCCAAGACAGCTTGCTACTGTAATCAATAAATACAAGGTTACTTCATTCTGTGCGCCTCCTACTATCTATCGCTACCTTGTTAAGAAGGGAGTGCCAGAGCTTCCATCGCTCCGACACACATCCACAGCTGGAGAGTATCTCAATCCTGAGATCTTCCGTCTCTTCCAGGAGAAGACAGGGCTAGAACTTCATGAAGGCTATGGACAGACAGAGACAACACTTCTTGCTGCTAACTTCAAGGGCATGAAAGCTGTCGATGGCTCTCTGGGAGTTCCTTCCCCGCAGTATGATGTGCGTCTGATCCTGAAAGATGGCAGTACGCCAAAGCAGGGAGAGATCGGGGAGATTGTCGTAGTACCGAAGCATGGAAAGAAGCCAATTGGCGTTTTCAGCCAGTATCTTGGAAACGATGAGCTTTACAAGGAAGTCTGGAGAGGTGGTGTTTACCACACTGGTGACTCCGCCTGGATGGATGAGAATGGCGCATTCTGGTTCAATGGCCGTTTCGATGATATCATCAAGAGCGGTGGATTCAGAATCGGACCGGGAGAGATTGAGGATATACTCATCACCCACCCTGCTGTTCTCGAATGCAGCGTAATCGGAGTTCCTGATCCGCTTCGTGGACAGGCTGTTAAGGCAATTATAGTACTCTCAGAGGGTTATGAGCCTTCACACGCTCTGGATAAGGAAATAAAGGATTACTGCAATTCACGTCTTGCCGAGTACAAATGGATCAGAATCGTGGAATTCACAGATGCTATGCCAAAGACAATAAGCGGTAAGATAAAGAAAGCAGAACAGCGTCAAGCAGCTGCAAAATAAGAGGATGCCCCAGCGATGGGGCATTATTAATCAAGAACAGAAACATCAATTTCTGCGGCACATTGGAGTTAAATGCAGCAGAATTTAGAATGCTCTCGCTATTGCATACATTGCAGAAAAATATCTATTATAAATCGGATTATCTCTTTTTGAGAAAAGGAGACTGTTAAATGGCTGAAAAGGCACTAAATACACGCTATGGCCGTACAAAGGCTGACATAGCGCAGGACTTCGCTGAGCAGCTGAAGTACAATCTTGATGCAGATGTATACCACGCTACTCCAGAGGGAAGGTATCAGGCACTTGCATACGCAATACGAGACAGAATAATTCACCAGTGGGATCTTTCAAGAAAGACACAGAGAGCTAAGCATTCAAAGAGAGTCTACTATCTCTCCCTTGAGTTCCTCATGGGAAGAGCAATGACTAATAATATTATCAATCTTGGTCTTGAGAAGCCTGTGAGGGAAGCGCTTTCATCTCTTGGCTACACACTCGAGGAACTTGCTGATGTAGAGCCTGATGCAGGTCTTGGAAATGGTGGTCTTGGCCGTCTTGCTGCATGCTTCCTTGATTCTCTCGCAACTCTTGAATACCCCGCTTATGGTTATGGAATCAGATACAACTACGGAATCTTCCGCCAGCAGATAAAGAATGGTCGTCAGGTAGAGTTCCCTGACAACTGGCTCAAGGATGGAAATCCATGGGAAATAAAGAGACCAGATCTCATCTACCCTGTTTACTTCGGAGGAGAGGTAAAGCAGATCAGGGAAAATGGAAAGGATTATTTCAGATGGATTCCCGCAGAGACTGTTGATGGCATTGCCTATGACACTCCTATCGTTGGCTATGGTGGAAAGACTGTGAACACACTCCGTCTCTGGTCAGCCCAGTCCCCAGAAGGCTTCTCATTCGAGGAATTCAATTCCGGTGATTATACAGAAGCTGTCAGAAACAAGATCAATGCAGAGACAATTTCTCAGGTCCTTTATCCTAATGACACTCTTTATATGGGCAAAGAGCTCAGACTCAAGCAGCAGTACTTCTTCGTCTCCTGTTCTCTTCAGGATATCGTGAGAAGATTCAAGAGAACCGGTACATACAACTGGGCAGAGTTCGCTGATATCGCGGCAATCCAGCTTAACGACACTCACCCATCTCTTGCTGTTCCAGAACTGATGAGAATACTCATCGACAAGGAAGGTCTTGGCTGGGACGAAGCTTGGAATATCACAGTGAAGACAATGGGATACACGAACCACACGCTCATGCCAGAGGCATTGGAGAAGTGGCCGCTTCCGATGATTGAGAAGCTTCTTCCACGCCATATGCAGATTATCTATGAGATCAATCAGCGCTTCCTTGATTACGCAGTCTCATTCTTCCCTATGCAGGGTGATAAGATTGCTAAGGTATCAATCATCGAGGAATCAAACCCGAAGATGGTGAGGATGGCCAATCTCTCTATAATCGGATCTCACTCAACAAATGGCGTTGCTGCTCTCCACTCTGAGCTTCTCAGAAAGGATATGTTCCCAGAGTTCAGCACAATCTTCCCTGAGCGCTTCAATAACAAGACAAACGGAATCACACAGCGCCGCTGGCTTCTCGATGCGAACCCTGCCCTCTCAAATCTTATTACAGATGCTATCGGTGATAAGTGGATCACAGATTATGATCGCATAGCAGATCTCAGGAAGTTTGCAGATGATCCAGCTTTTGTAGAGGAGTTTGGAAAGGTTAAGGCTAAGGCAAAGGAAAATGCCGCCATATTCCTCAGGAAAGACAGCGGATACATCCTTGATACCTCAACACTCATCGATGTGCAGGTCAAGAGAATCCATGAGTATAAGAGACAGCTATTGAATGCTCTCAATATTCTGATGATCTATAACAGAATGAAGACAGATAGCCAGTATCTTGATGCGTTCCAGCCTACTACATTCCTCTTTGGCGGAAAGGCTGCTCCCGGATATGTTAATGCTAAGCTCATCATCAAGTTCATTAACAATATCGCGAAGGTTATTGCTAGCGATAGCCGTGTAAGAGATAAGCTGAAGGTCTATTTCATGCCTGATTATCGTGTAACGATGGCGGAGGCAGTTATTCCTGCAACTAATATCTCCGAGCAGATTTCAACAGCTGGAACAGAAGCCTCTGGAACAGGCAACATGAAGTTCATGTTCAATGGTGCACTTACAGTTGGTACTCTCGATGGAGCTAATGTTGAGATTGCTGATGAAGTTGGAAAGGACAACATCTTCATCTTCGGTCATACAGAAGATGAGATTGCAAAGCTTGCAGCTTCTGGCTATAAGCCAATGGAATGGGTAGAGAAGGATGAAGAGATCAAGTCTATGATTGAGCTTATCGATTCTGGATACTTCTCAATCAATGAACCAGATATCTTCTCAGCACTCAGGGATTCACTCTTTGGAGGAGCAAACGACAGATACTATCTTATGGCTGATCTCAGGATGTACCATGATGTGCATGAGACAGCAACAATGCTCTACAAGACAAGCCCTGCAGAATGGAACAGAAAGGCTGTTATAAACATTGCATCTTCTGCGAAGTTCTCTTCTGATAGGACTATCAAAGAGTATGCTGACGAAATCTGGCACATCAAACCTTGCAAAGTAAAGAAATCTTCAAGCGACACAGTTCTTGAAGATGCAAAGAAAGTGCAGAAGTAATCAAAGACAAAGCATAA
>CASDRY010000097.1 GCA_949283235.1 uncultured Spirochaetales bacterium
CTCATCCAATATAGATAGATGTAATAATCATTGATTATCGCATGGAAAGATAATTCAGATGGAGCAAAAGATCCTTCAACATAAGTACTATTATCAGAGAGAACTCGTTCGGTCTTATTATATATCTTGTAGGAAACTACTGAGAATATATAGCTCTGATTCACATCAACATTTCTGTTGCCTGCCTCTAATGTATACAAAGCAGTATCTGCGCCAGTTACTATGTCAAACTGTGTAAGGCCATTATCAAATTCTGATGATTTACTTCCAAGGATAATATAACCATCAACATCTTCTACAGGATCCCAGGAAATTCTAATCAAACCATCATAACCATTTGTTGCCTTAACGTTCTGAGGCGTTGGAGGTTTTTGATACAAAGAAGAATTTGAATCCTCTATCGTCGGAGGACTTGCCGGACAGGAGACCGACAGAACTGTAACTATTATAATCAGCAGAACAATCAATAACTGCTTTGTTTTTTCTCTCATTTCTTCAAACCAAAAAAATTGGATTTCCGATAACCTATAAGGAATCAGAAATCCCCACCCACAGAGTTGCATGTGTCAATCTATATGATTTTCAAAGTGTTTACAATAGTTATCTAACAAATCATACTTGTTCTGTTCGTTATCATCAGCTACTCATAGTCGTTCGAGAGTATACCAATACTCATCTGTTTCATATGGTCTGATGTTTGGAGATGGATTCTTCTTTATGAATTTGTTAGCAATGTCAGGAGACATCTTGTTAGAGAAGGAAAGATAAGCTTTTCCATCTATTTCATGGAAGATGTACCAGACATCGGATTCAGCAGTGAAGCCTAAAGCAACAGAGGCTACATGTGTATTAATCGCATCACCTGTCTCTGTTTCCATTGCCTTTACATATTTGATTTTCGATGGAGTCATGCTACCAGTATTCCACTTGTAGTTAGTCCACTTATATGACTCTGGAGCATTCTTGTATTTTGTATCATCCAATGAAGGCTCTCCTTCATCGACAAGAGGCGCAACTCTTATCTCCCCTGCTCTATATCCTTCAGGGAAAGCTGAATCCTCTGGATCAAGATAAATGTAATAGCGGTAATCAGAAGAAATAGGGGCTTCCTCTACATTGAGAACAAAGGAATCACCTTTACTACCATCAGCAGGAGTCCAGGTATATCTTCCAGCAAAGGATTCTGTCCTTATGTTTATTGGTTCAATAACAACCTCATTATCATAGCTAAGTGATAGCGAATAATCAGAAAGGCTCTCCAGTCCTTCTATCGTTATTTCTGCAGTGTTACCTGCTGCTTTTATCTCGCTTATGAATCCACCGCCATCAACACTTAATTTTGAAAGATCCGTACCAGATGGATAAGTAATATTCAGAACTGCAGACTGTTCCCTTGGAGTTGTTGATATTGCAGCAAATTCAATCTGCTCTGTTATTTCTTCTTCTGTAGTTACTTCCTCAGCTGTTACGGAGCTTTCCTGATTCTCTGCTTCAGATTTTACCTTTGCTGGTTCTTCTTCCACGATAATGATTACAGGTTCAGTCTTTTCTGCAATGATTCCGATATCTTCAGGACTCTCAGAAGCTGTGGTAGCACAGGAGAAAAGAATAAGAACAAAGAATGGCAGTAATAGATATCGGTATTTCATATTCACCTCTATATAGAGTTTAAGATGAAATACCGCAAATCCTACCAACAAAGATTGATGATAGTGTCCAGAACCGATGTTCCTAAAAGGTTTATCATGGTTCAAGACAAACTAGCAAAACTACATATATTCTTCTATTTAAATTCTTTATCAAAGAAGTATTCTTGATGTCGCTTCTTATAACAATGCAGTAAAAAGCAGCTGAAGAAGTTATTCAAAACGTGAGGCTGGGATAGTATCGAAACATATACTCTGGATGAAGTCAGAAAGAGTCTTGGGCTCTGAATTAAACTATTTCACGACTGACAATTATAATAACCATCATTTTATTTAGATACAAAGAAATACCTTGTAATTTCCCTAACTTTCAGCACTTTTATTCCCTAAGATGCAGGGAAAATATTCCCTAACTTTCAGCGTTTTTGTTCCCTAAGATGCAGAAAGCACGCATTTCTGCGTGCTTCCAGCTTTGTTATATTTTGCTTATTTTGATGCGCCCTGTGCAATAGCAGCCTGAGCAGCAGCAAGTCTAGCAATAGGCACTCTGAATGGAGAGCAGGATACATAGTTAAGTCCTACTGACTGGCAGAATGCGATTGACTTCGGATCTCCTCCATGCTCACCGCAGATTCCCATCTTCATATCAGGTCTTACACTGCGTCCAAGCTGTACAGCCATCTTGATGAGCTTTCCAACACCATCAAAGTCGATAGTCTGGAACGGATCATATGGATAGAACTGCTTGTCTGGATCGTTAACATAGTGGGAAAGGAATGATGCTGCATCATCGCGTGAGAATCCACATGTCATCTGAGTAAGGTCATTTGTTCCGAATGAGAAGAACTCAGCAGACTTTGCAATCTCATCAGCAGTAATTGCAGCACGAGGTACCTCGACCATTGTTCCGAGCTTGTACTCAACCTTGAGACCCTGCTCATCGAATACCTTGGCAATTACATCCTCAGCATACTTCTTGCAGAAATCGAACTCCTTGTAGATACCTACGAGAGGAATCATGATCTCCGGATGAACATCCACACCCTGTCTCTTCACAGTGATAGCAGCTTCGATGATGGCTCTTACCTGCATCTGAAGGATTTCTGGGTACACGATAGCAAGACGGCAGCCACGGAAACCAAGCATTGGGTTGAATTCCTGAAGAGCATTGATCTTCTTGGAAATAGCCTCAACAGTTGTTCCAAGCTGGAGAGCCATCTCATGGCGTGATGTATGGTCATTCGGGAGGAACTCATGAAGTGGTGGGTCAAGAAGCCTTATAGTAACAGGAAGGCCATTGAGCTCACGGAAGATTCCGATGAAGTCCTCTCTCTGCATTGGAAGAAGCTCGGAAAGCGCAATCTGGCGCTCGCCATATGTATCTGCAAGAATCATCTTTCTCATTGAGATGATTCTCTTTCCACCGAAGAACATATGCTCTGTACGGCAAAGACCTACACCCTCAGCGCCAAGCTGTACTGCGTGATGTGCATCAGATGGGGTATCAGCATTGGTGCGGACAGACATTGTCTTAAGCTCGCTTACATAGCCCATGAACTTCTTGTAGTTCTGATAGAGAGTTGATTCGCTCTCGTTCATTGTTCCTTCAAGAACCTGCATGATCTCAGATGGCTTTACAGGAATCTTCTGAGCATATACCGCACCTGTGAATCCATCGATGGACATATAGTCGCCCTCTGAAAGGAGCTGTCCATTGATTTCAAGAGTCTTCTTGAATTCATCAACATGAATCTCACCACAGCCTGATACACATGGGCATCCCATACCTCTAGCAACAACAGCTGCATGGCTTGTCATACCGCCACGGCATGTGACAATACCCTTGGAAACAGCCATTCCTCCAATATCCTCAGGGGAAGTTTCGGTGCGGACGAGAAGAACATCCTTACCCATTTCTGCTGCTGCCTCAGCTTCTGCTGCTGTGAAGTAAATCTGACCGCAAGCTCCTCCCGGAGATGCATTGAGGCCATGTGTAGCTTCCTTGAGGCCAAGATCGTGGATATAGTTGTTATCGAGGATAGGAGCAAAGAGCTTGTTGAACTCAGCAGCTGGAACACGTGATACAGCTGTCTTCTTGTCGATGAGTCCCTCCTCCACCATCTCCACCTGGCTTCTCAGCCATGCGAATATAGTTCTCTTTCCATTTCTGGTCTGAAGCATGTAAAGCTTGCCTTCCTGGATTGTGAACTCGATATCCTGCATATCATGATAGTGCTTCTCGAGAATCTCACGGATCTTGCAAAGCTGCTCATATACATCAGGGTTTGCCTTCATGAGGGTATCTATCTTCTGTGGAGTACGGATACCTGCAACAACATCCTCTCCCTGAGCGTTCATGAGATACTCACCGAAGAACTTGTTCTCACCTGAGGATGGATCACGAGTGAATGCAACACCTGTACCTGAAGTCTCTCCCATGTTACCGAATACCATGGACTGTACGTTTACAGCTGTACCGAGAAGACCACGGATATCATTCATGAGCCTGTACTTGATAGCTCTGTCGTTATTCCATGAGCGGAATACAGCATCAATTGTCTTGAAAAGCTGGTACTCAGGATCTGTAGGGAAATCCTCACCTGTTGCCTTCTTGTAGATGATGTTATAGCGCTTGATGACTTCCTTGAGATTATCTACATCAAGCTCTGTGTCAAAATGCTTGCCATTCTCGTCCTTTACAGACTGGAGAGCATACTCGAAGCTTGAATGAGGAACACCCATTACAACATCACCGAACATCTGGATGAAACGGCGGTAGCTGTCCCATGCAAAGCGCTCATTACCTGTCTTCTTGATAAGAGCCTGAAGCGAATCAGGATTAAGACCAAGGTTGAGAACTGTGTCCATCATGCCAGGCATTGACTGAGCAGCACCGGAGCGGACAGATACGAGAAGCGGATTCTCCTTGTCTCCAAGCTTAGCGCCCATCATCTTCTCAAGCTTCCTGAGGTTATCAAGAACCTCTTCCCTCATTCCCTCTGGGTATGCCTTATGCTGATCCCAGTATGCACATGCTTCTGTTGTAATCGTGAATCCTGGAGGAACTGGAAGACCGATAGATGTCATATCTGCAAGATTTGCACCCTTGCCTCCAAGAAGATCCTTCATATCGGCTCTTCCCTCAGCCTTTCCATCTCCAAAGAAATAAACATACTTTTTTGTTTCTGCCATTTTCTTTCTACCTACTTCAATATTTTTCGCTATGATGTTAGCGATTCGTGCCATGATGGTCAATTAGAGAGTGAAATGTAAATTCTAATATAATAGAAAATTAACTGAATCAAAATGAAACATTGTTCCACCCAGTGAAACATAATCTCCCGGTTTTACCCGGGAGAAGGATTGATGTGTTCTGCTATATCTTTCCAATCTATGGAATAACAGACTGTTTTCAGGAGATTGACAATACTGTATAACCAGCTTCCTCAATCTTCTTTTTAAGTACGATATCATCAACTGTACGATCCATTCTGACATCCGCAGACTCTTTCTGTAAATTCACAGCAGCGGATACGCCATCTATGCTATCAAGTGCACGCTTCACACGCTCTGCGCAGTTCTGGCAATGCATTCCGCTTATCCGCACAACCCTCTCTGCGACCACAGGACCATCAAGATGCTTCTCTTCTGTGCTGAGAAGCGATGAGGAAGATGAGCAGCATGAACCCTCTCCCTTGAAGTGCTTCACGCTACCCTTCATAGCGAAGAACAGAAGAACAAGCACTATAAGGACAATCAATGCATCAACCATTATCTTTGTTCCTCCTTCCCTTCCTTATTTTCTCAACAGTCAGGTAAATCCCCATTCCAACTATATAAATGGCAAGGAAGATTGCCACCATATAGAACATCGAATTTCCACCCTCACCTGTCATTTCATCGCTCCTTCATCTTTTCAGCATCCTTGATAAGCTTCTCGATATTGCATGCGGAGCAACCCGAGCATCCTGTGCAGCATCCCGAACAGCCAGAGCCACCCCTTCTGCGTTTTTTAATCATATTCGCGACAAGGAAAACGCAGTAAGAGAGAACCGCAAGAATGATTATCAGATCTATCATTTGATTTCCTCCGAAAAGGGGCCGAAGCCCCTTTGTGTCAGCTAGCAGCCTCTAATGAACGCTTTGAATAGACTTTGAGGTCCTTATACGGATCTGGGCGGAAAAGCATGTACAGCATTGCAGCAAGAAGAACAAATGCAACAGCTGTTCCAGCTCCGAAGCCACCACCTGTCACGAATGTTCCGATCTGATAGACCATCAGAGAAAGAACATAGGCAAAGACATTCTGGAAGATGATTGCAAACCAGAACCATTTTCTTGACTGAAGCTGCTGAGCCATTGTCGCAATCGCGGCAAGACAAGGAGAGTCAAGAAGATTGAACATGAGGAAGCTGAATGCGGCAATAGCGCTTGGGAACCACATAGCGACACCAGGAGCTACATTCGCTGCATCCTCCACATCTCCTGCGACATTTGCCAGAACTCCCATAGTTGACACAATCGCTTCCTTTGCAGTGAAACCTGAAAGGGATGCGGCAACTGGCTGCCACTGACCAAATCCAAGCGGAGCGAAGATAGGAGCGATTACACCTCCAATAGCCGCAAGAAGCGAATCATTGGAATACTCAACCATACCAAAACCATCAGGAGAGAATCCGAAACCAGAGAGGAACCACATAACGACACAGGCAAGGAAGAGGATCGTTCCAGCCTTAATTATGAAGCCTTTAAGACGCTCCCATACATGCAGAAGAACTGTCTTTGCAGATGGAATATGGTATGAAGGCAGCTCCATAACAAATGGTGCGGGCTTTCCACTGAAAGGCTTGGTCTTCTTGAGTATGATAGCGGAGATGAGAACTGCAGCAATACCGATGAAATACATCAGAGGAGCAACCCATGCAGCTTCGCTGTATCCCATTGCGGAGCCTGCAATAACACCAGCCATCAAAGCGATAACAGGAAGCTTTGCGCCACAGGGAACAAATGTTGCTGTCATGATTGTAAGTCTTCTGTCATTATCCTGCTCGATAGTCCTAGATGCCATGATACCTGGAATACCGCAGCCAGAGGAGATGAGAAGAGGAATGAAGCTCTTTCCGGAAAGACCGAAATGCCTGAAAACCCTATCCATGACAAATGCGATCCTGACCATGTAGCCGCAGTCCTCGAGAATTGAAAGGAACAGGAAGAGTATCGCCATCTGCGGAACGAAGCCGAGAACAGCGACAAGACCACCTATGATACCATCCACAACCAGGCTTATTACCATATCCCCAGCACCCAGCGCGGTGAGCCCTGAGGTGAAGACGCCTGAAATCCAGCCTCCGAACGTGTCATTTGTCCAGTCAGTTACCCAGGTTCCGACAGTAGTGACGGAGATGTAATAGACAACGAACATCACAAGAATGAATATAGGAATACCGAGAATCCTGTTTGTGACAATCCTGTCGATTTTATCTGATGCAGATAGTTTTGCACCCTTCTTTGTCACAGTTGTCTTCACTATCTTCTGGATATACTTATATCTTTCATCTGTTATGATCGACTCAGCTGTGTCATCATGTATTTTCTCTATCTCTGTTCTTAATGAATCAGTATCCGAAATACCAGATGCTGAAAGACTAAGCTCAGCCATCACTTTCTCATCATTCTCAAGAACCTTCACCGCATACCATCTCCTCTTCTCTGCAGAGATAGTTCCTGGAAGCTCCTTTTCTATTCCAGAAATCGCATTCTCGATTTCCCTGGAGAAAATCTCAGATGGCTTCTTCACATCTTTTTTATCAGCTGTTTTGATTGCGGTGCTTATCAGTTCATCAAGACCAGTCTTCTTAAGCGCGCTTATCTCCACGACAGGGCAGCCAAGAAGCATTGAAAGGCGGGATGTATCGATTTTCAGACCTCTTTTCTCAAGAAGATCCGCCATGTTAAGTGCTATTACAACAGGAGTTCCTGTCTCAATAAGCTGAGTTGTAAGATACAGGTTCCTCTCGATATTGGTTGCATCGACAAGGTCAATGATCACATCAGGATTTTCTTTAAGGATGTAATCGCGGCTGACTACCTCCTCAAGAGTATATGGGGAGAGCGAATAAATACCAGGAAGGTCTGTTACGATGATATCCCCATGCTTCTTATCCTTAAGCCTTCCCTCTTTCTTCTCTACAGTTACACCAGGCCAGTTTCCCACATACTGGTTAGCACCGGTAAGTGCATTGAACGCAGTTGTCTTTCCGCAGTTAGGATTACCTGCAAGCGCCATTTTTATGCTCATACATTCCCCCTTATCTGACGATCACGCAGGAAGCATCATTTTTCCTGACGCTCAGCTCATAACCACGAACAGTTATCTCAACAGGATCTCCAAGTGGAGCTACTTTTCTTATATAGAGCTCTGTACCCTTGGTAATACCCATATCCATGATGCGACGCTTGTACGCACCATCCCCTTCGATTTTAAGCACAGTAACGGTGCTCCCGATCTGAGCTTCTCCTAGTGTCATATATCCTCCCTCAGGGTGCTCACACATAGATGTGGCGGGCCATATCCCTGTTGATTGCAACGCGTGAATCGAGGATGCCAACAATTACATCCCCTCCGAGATCGGAAAGCACTTTCACTTCCCTACCCTCCACAAAGCCAAGATTCCCAAGGAACCTTCTGACTTCTCCAGAACCTGAAATACGCTGGATCCTTCCTCCGTTTCCAAGTCCAAGCATTGATAAAGGCATCAAGCGACCTCCATTGAATTAGCTCTTGCTAACCATGGTTACTTTACGCTAATTCAAGTTAGCAGTCAACAACTCAGAAATGAATAAATTGCGATTTATCCAAAAAAACTATTCAGGTATAATCAGGAACATGAACATGCATGAATCAGGGGAAATGTATCTGGAAACAATACTCAGGCTCTCGCTTTCTAATGATATCGTCAGATCAATAGATGTTGCCCAGGCAATGAATTTTTCAAAGCCATCGGTCAGCAGGGCGATGAAAACGCTCAGGGAGAACGGATATATATCAATAAACCCAAATACGGGAAACATAACGCTTCTTGAAAAGGGCAAAGCTATTGCGGAGAAAATCTTTGAGCGGCATCAGGTACTTACAAAATGCCTGGAGTTTCTCGGGGTACCTTCAGATATCGCTCAGGATGATGCTTGCAGAATCGAGCATGTGATATCAGATGAGACATTTGAAGCTCTCAAGTGCCATATCAAGGAGCACAAGTCATGAAGAAAGGGGCCGTAGCCCCTTCCTTTAGCATGCTTTGCTATATACCAAGAGATCCTTCTCCATCGAAGCTGCTTTCAGTTTCTCAAGCGCTCTCTTCTCAATCTGTCTTATCCTTTCCTTGGTAAGACCATAGATTTCACCGATTTCCTTAAGGGACATAGGCTTCTTGTTGTTCATTCCGAAGCGGAGCTCTATGATGTTTCTCTCCTTATCTGAAAGCACTGTCAAGAGAGATCTTACAGCTGTCTTCATCGAGCTCTCCATAACCTCTTCCTCCGGACCTGTTGACTCATCCTCAATGAAATCCCCGAATGTGGAATCACTGTCCTCGCCCTTCTTCACAGGACTATCGAAAGAAACTATCTCGCTCGAAATCGAGAGAAGATCGTTAATGAGCTTAGTATCAAGACCAGTTACGGCTGCTATATCCTCAACAGACGGATCTGATGTCTCCTTCTCATGCATGATTGCTTTCTGTGCCTTCTGGATCTGCATGAGCTCGTTAGACCTATTGAGAGGAAGGCGTACAGTCCTACCCTTTTCAGAGATTGCCTTCATGATAGCCTGTCTGATCCACCATACAGCATAGGAGATGAAATGATAGCCCTTCTCTGGCTCGAACTTGTCCAGTGCGGTAATAAGCCCGATATTGCCTTCATTTATAAGATCTGAAAGAGGAAGGCCCTGTCCACGGAACTTCTTCGCTACAGATACCACAAAGCGGAGGTTCGCGCGGAGAAGCTTCTCCCTTGCTGCCTTGTCGCCATTCTTAGCCCTGACCGCAAGTTCGTACTCCTCATCGTGGGAGATAAGGGGGATTCTATTTATTTCCTTGAGATAGATTGAAAGTACTTCATTGTCACTATCCATCATCTCTCTTGTAATCATATCTTCCATATTCATCCTCCTGTTTATGGGTTATACAATTCATACTGCAGGATGCGTGCCAAACTATGATATTTCATTTAATTATTTACAATATAAATATTTAATTTTATGTAGACTGTATGTAATAAAAACTAAAAACGGGTCAATCTGACCCATGGCATGAAAAAGAGAATAGCACTGGGTCAAAATGACCATCACTGGACATCTGAAAGGGCATCCGGGTCATTTTGCCACGGAAAACAGATTTTCACCGACTCAAGAAGATTGGCACGCCCCTCACCTGTTATGTTAAATGGAGACGCTTCAAGCGCTGAAAGGAAGCTGTCATATGCATCCTTTATCAAATCCGAGATCATATCCCCCTCTGGAAGAGAGAGTGTGAAAACAGGTTTCGCTTTAAGATACTGTGCCAGCTGATAGCGATAGAATGAAACAAACTCGATAGTAAGCTCTACTCCATTTATACGAGGAAGGAAAGCCTTTACATAGTCTTCGAAAGCATCAGCGTATGAAAGCAGCCTAGCTTTTCTATTTCCTTCTTTATATAGAATAATGCTCATCGTGTTTTCCATATTATCGACCTGCACACTGAAGATAATAAATATGTAGAAAAAGTGAAGAGGGAAATAAAAGAAAATAATCCAAAACTTTCAATATATAATCCTGCCTTAAAATGAAACAAGCAGATTGTCTTTCATTGATTTCACGCTAGCTGATAGGACTCTGAAGGAAATTCAAGCTTGCAAAGACAAAATAAACTCAGCTATAAACTGAAGAAGCAGATTACAGCTGATAATTTCATGATAACTCAAACAAACCTGTATAGAGATCATAATAGCGGCCTTTCATGGCTATAAGATCACCATGATCTCCTCTCTCGATAATCTGTCCACCTTCAAGGACCATGATCGCATTTGCATTTCTGACAGTCGAAAGCCTATGGGCGATAACAAAGACAGTTCTCCCCTCCATCAATCTGTCCATGCCTTTTTCAATCAGGTCTTCAGTTCTGGTATCTATATTGCTAGTAGCTTCATCGAGAATAAGAACCGGAGGATTCGCGACAGCCGCTCTCGCTATTGCAAGAAGCTGTCTCTGTCCGCTGGAGAGATTAGCTCCATCGCTGACAACCATAGTGTCATATCCATCAGGAAGCCTTCTGATAAAGGAATCAGCATTGGCAATTACCGCAGCTTCCTCAACTTCCTTATCTGTAGCATCCAGGCGTCCATATCTGATATTGTCCCTTATAGTTCCAGTGAAAAGATGGGTATCCTGAAGCACCATTCCAAGAGAATGCCTCAGATCATCTTTACGGATTCTTCTGACATCAATTCCATCAAATAGAATCTCACCGCTATCAACATCGTAGAATCTGTTTATCAGGTTCGTGATAGTTGTCTTGCCAGCACCAGTGGAACCGACAAAAGCAATCTTCTGCCCAGGTTTTGCGTAAAGGGAGATTCCTTTCAGGACGGGATGGTCGCTTTCATATGAGAAAACAACATTGTTAAATCTTACATCTCCTTTAAGAGGGATCCTCTTCTCTCCATCCTTCCATACCCAGCCATTACCTGAACGCTCAAGGGTTACTGTCCCCTCATCGACTTCACTTTTCATATCAATGAGTTCGAAGATCCTCTCAGCACCTGCAAGGGAGGAAAGGAGGAAATTGCTCTGCTGCGTGAACTGGTTTATAGGAGCTGCCGCCTGCCTTACAAATACAAGATAGCTTGCAAGTGCTCCGAGGGTTGTCCATCCCGAGAGCGCCATAAAGCCCCCGAAGAGAGCGACGATTGTATATGTCAGGAACGAGATGCTTACAACCGCAGGTATCATTGTCGAAGCAAAGGACTGGGCAGCTGTTCCCATCTTCTGCAGCTCGCTGTTCTTATCTCTGAATCCCCTGAGGTTCTCCTCCTCATGGTTGAAGACTTTTATTACCTTCTGTCCAGCAACCATTTCCTGGATATAGCCATCAATAGAGCCAAGGCTTTCCTGATACTTTCTGTAATACTGCTTGCTATGTCTTGCTGAATAACGAACATAGAGGAACATGCAGGCATATGACAGTGCTACTATCAGAGACAGTCTCCAGTTGAGGACAAGCAGCATCGTCATTGTTCCAAGAATCTGGAAACCATTTTTTATCACAGCGGAGAAGCTATTGTTCAAGGCATCGGAGATTGTATCCACATCGTTTGTATAGTAGCTCATCACATCTCCATGCTGATGGCTGTCAAAGAAGCTGAGAGGAAGTGTCTGCATATGTGAAAAGAGATCTTTACGGATATCATAGACTATCCTCTGACTGGATATGGCCATTATCTGGCTATAACCAAGTGCGGCAAGAACTCCGATGAGATAAATCAAGGCTGTGAGAATAACTCCTTTTATAAGAGCAGGCATTCCACCTCCCGAAACAAGGTTATCAATAACGGGACTTATCATATATGTTCCGAGAAGGTTGCAAAGTACGCTCACTATTACCATAAGGGCAACAAGCAGCAGAGATACCCGATGCCGTCCCATATAAGAAAGAAGGCGTTTTACTGTATAAATCAGATTCTTCGGTTTTCTTGAACTTACCATACGCGGCATCAGAAAGTACCTCCCTTCATCTGTGAATCATATATCTCCCGATAAATCTGGCTGGTTTTCAGGAGGGTATCATGGGAGCCTGAAGCTACAAGGCGACCATTATCGAGGATGAAGATGCAATCAGCTTCCATCACTGTCGATATCCTCTGCGCGATAAATATCTTCGTGACCCCTTCAAGCTTCTTAAGCCCTTCCCTGATACTTCTTTCTGTCGCGCTATCAACAGCACTGGTGGAATCATCGAAGATTATTATCTTAGGCTTTTTAAGAAGCGCACGAGCGATGCAAAGACGCTGCTTCTGTCCTCCAGAGACATTCACACCACCCTGCCCAAGGTCTGTATCAAGACCTTCCGGGAACCGATGTATGAACTCGCTAGCTCCTGCAGTCTCACAAGCTTCCCATAGCTCTGCATCGCTAGCATCCTTATTGCCCCATCTGAGATTATCCCTTATTGTTCCGCTGAAGAGGAGATTCTTCTGCAGAACCATACCAACAGCATCGCGGAGAGTGCGCAGACTGTAATCTTTTACATTCTGCCCACCTACAAGCACTTCCCCTGAATCGACATCATAAAGTCTATCTATGAGCTGCACGAGCGTTGTCTTTCCGCTTCCAGTCCCTCCAAGTATGCCAACTGTAGCCCCCGGAGCAATTTTCAGATTGATATCTGAAAGCGTCTCCTCCTTTGCCTTCTTGCTGTACCTGAAAGAGACATTCCTGAATTCAACAGATGAGGATGGAACATCGTACAATGGGTCTTCGCACTCTTTAAGCGAAGGCTCCTCATCAAGCACTGTACCGATTCGAACAGCAGAGGCTAGAGATCTTGTCAAGAGGAGGAAAACATTCGAAAGCATCATCATCGAGTTGAGGACCTGCATAACGTAGCTTAGAAAACCTGTAAGCTCTCCTACCTGAAGCGTTCCCGCAAGAACCATCGAGCCACCGAAGAACATCAGGGAAAGCGCGCAAATATACATCGTGAGCTGGAAGAACGGGAGATTGAGGACAGCTGTCCTGTTTGTCTTGGTAGCGACCGAGGAGAGGTTATCATTGACTGAGTCGAATTTCTCTTCCTCATACTCTCCACGAACAAAAGCCTTTACAGTCCTGATTGCCCTTAAGTTCTCCTCCACTACACCATTAAGACTGTCCACAGTCTTCTGCAGGACAGAATACATCGGAGCAACATGACGCACTATTGTAAAGAGAACGATTCCCAGTAAAGGTGTGAGTATCAGAAAAACGACTGCCAATTCCGCATTCATCGAAAAGGAGAACAGAATTCCGAGAACAAGCATTACAGGAGCCCTCACAAGCGGTCTCAATCCATTGTTGATCGTATTCTGCATCACCGTGATATCACTAGTCATTCTTGTCACAAGCGAGCTGGTCTCAAATTTATCGATGTTGGAGAAGGCATATTCCTGAAGCTTCTCATACTCCTTCTCCCTTATCCTTGCGCCCCATCCATAGGCAGCACGGGCTGCGAACCTTGCATATGCTAAGCCTGTGGCAAGTGCAAGCAAAGCACAGAAAGCCATCTCTCCGCCTTTTATGAGCATGTAGTTTACATCGTCGTTTGAAACACCATTGTCGATAAGATCTGCCATCATTGTAGGAATAATGAGCTCAAAGCTTGTTTCAACTGCGACAAGGAGGCATGCGATAATGATTGAAGTCCTGTAAGGGCCTAGAAGAGCAAGGAGTTTTTTGGCTCTTCACGTTTTTCTGTGGGATTGAGGTCTGACAGAAGGGATGGAGATGAACTGAATCAAAGAGAAGAAATAGTCTTCATCCCTGTATCCATAAG
>CASDRY010000098.1 GCA_949283235.1 uncultured Spirochaetales bacterium
GGAGCAACAGTAATGATGGTATCTGGCATGAACCTTCCTGATAACGTAAAAGCTGCTGTGGAAGACTGTGGATACACCTCAGCATGGGATATATTCAGGGATGAGCTGAAAGCACTTTTCCATCTTCCTTCTTTTCCCCTTCTCAATATGTACTCGCTAATGTCGAGAATCATCGCAGGATATTCTCCGAAAGAAGCTTCAAGTCTGAAGATGCTTAGGAAATCGAGAATACCAATGCTCTTCATACATGGAGGCGATGACAACTTCGTAGGAACCTATATGCTTGATATAAACTATGAGGCGAAAATCAATGGAGAAAAGCAGAAGCTTCTTATTGAAGATGCAGGCCACGGAGAAGCTTATCTCCGCGACCCTGAACGATATTTCCGGGCTGTCAGGAAATTCATCTTTCCTTACTTATCTGAAAAGCCCTGAAAGCGCTTCAGAATATCCTAACCATCTTCTGTATCCTTCTTCATAGATACTCTTCTTAGAAGCGTCAGGAAATGCCTCTGAAGCCTTATCATAAACGATATGAGCCTTGCAGATCTGGGATATATCCCCACCGGAGAGACACCATAGGCCATGAAGAGCTGCTCCTAATGCTGCTGCTTCTTTTATTACAGGTACAGTTACAGGGCAGCCAGTCATATCAGCAACAAGTTGTCTCCATACCCTGCTCTTTGCCCCACCGCCTGTAAGGATGAGGGACTTTACCTCTATACCATTTTCCCTGAAAGCATCGAGCCCTAGAAGGAATTCATAGGTAACTCCTTCAAGAGTTGCCCTAGCAATATTCCCAGCTGTCGTATTTCCTTGTCGAAGGCCCAAAAGCACGCCTTCCCCATGGGGGTAATCTGGAACACGCTCGCCATTGAAGAACGGAAGCATCATCACGCCTCCTGCTCCAGCTCCGGCTTTATCTGCGCTATCATCAAAGCTTCTCACATCCTCATCAAAGAGCTTTCTCATAGTCTCTGAAGCGACTGTGCAGTTCATCGTACAGAGAAGTGGAAGCCAACCACCTGTGCTGGATGCAAAAGAAGCTAATCTCATCTTGCTATCATGGAATGGATGAAGTGTTGTCGAGAACAAAGTACCAGAGGTTCCGAGGCTCATTGTCACAACACCATCTTCCACCGCACCTGTACCTATAGCGCTCATCATGTTATCCCCACCGCCAGAGGCGACAGAAACATTCTCAGAAAGCCCGAGTTTTGCGGCAATCTCTTTTCTGACATCTCCTATGATTCCAGGTGTTTGAATAATCTCAGGAAGCCTGGAAGAAAGATCAGGCGCAGTTGCTTCCGCAGCGTCCCTATCCCACTCTCCTGTGAAAACATTCATGATACCAGTACCAGAGGCATCGCCTCTTTCCATTACTGCTCTGCCAGTAAGATAGAAATTGATGTAATCATGAGGAAGAAGAACATATTTCATCTTCTTATAAAGATCTTCATGATTCTTCCAGAACCATCTTATCTTGCTTGCTGTATATCCTGGAAGGATAGGATTACCAAGCCTTCTCGCAGTCTCCTCCCTGCCTCCAAGGGCTTCTTCTATCTCCCCGCATTCAGCAGATGTGGAAGTATCACACCAAAGCTTAACAGACCATAGAACTTTCCCTGAGCTATCAACAGGGACGAATCCGTGCTGCTGGCCAGAAACTGAAATAACCGAAAGTTCTTTTCTTAGTGTTTCGGGTAACGCGGAAAAGCACTTCTCAATAGCTTCTATCCACCATGAAGCCTTCTGCTCACGCACTCCGCCCTCTTTCTCTATAAGCTCAAGAGCAGAGGATGAAGAAGCGACTATCTCCTTCTTCTCACTATCATATACGACAACCTTTATGCTCTGCGTTCCCGCATCAATTCCTGCTGAAAGCATTCCAACCTCCAGAACAAACTCTACAACATAGGAGAACCACAGTCCACTGAAGATGAAAAGGTAAAAGAAAAATCCTTCTGCTCTTATTCAGCAGAAGGATTTCTGAGTGCGGTCGACTGGACTTGAACCAGCACAGCTCTCACCACTAGCACCTCAAGCTAGCGTGTCTACCAATTCCACCACGACCGCTCGACAGACACAGAATTTAGGCTATTTCGCTTTTTTCGTCAATAGAATATCAGAGAAATTTTCATTATTTTTTCTTCTCA
>CASDRY010000099.1 GCA_949283235.1 uncultured Spirochaetales bacterium
CATAGTCGGTTATGTCTGTGAAATGACCAGCTATGCGTTCAACTCTTCCTGGATCTCCTGGGAGAATCGCGAGCTTGGTTCCTATACTATCATCCAGCCTAATATGTGGCATCTTAGAACTCATATTTATTCGCCTTCTGCATTATTCTATCATCATTGGGGAAAAGCTTACATGTCCTTTTGCTTGATTCTTATTAAAGGGAGAGATGAGGAAAGCAGCCTCTCATTAAAATGTGTTCATATATAGAGACGTTATACAAAGTGTAAGCTGTTTTTCCTTCTTCTGTAATAGCGATGTTCCTCAATGAATACTTCTTCCTAATTACCAAGTTCACAGAGAAATTATATTTGTAATTGAATGA
This sequence comes from uncultured Spirochaetales bacterium, assembly GCA_949283235.1. GTDB lineage: Bacteria > Spirochaetota > Spirochaetia > Sphaerochaetales > Sphaerochaetaceae > Ornithospirochaeta. The sequence goes on from CASDRY010000099.1 coordinate 363, forward strand.
ATCATGCTGTCAGAATGCCATTATACTAATAAAGGAATTATTGACTTGGATTGTGTATTCGTATATTTTAAATATTAGCTGGATAACCAGTTAGGGGCTGGTCAAGATGACCCTGGCCCCCCTGATGGCGGGTAAGACACCCGCTTTTTTATTGAAGGAATAACAGGTGATGAAGGAACTCAGCATTTTCGTTGATGAATCTGGTGATTTCGGTGATTATGCTGAACATTCATCCTACTACATAATTTCTCTGATTATGCATAATCAGCAGAATGATATAGACACCGAAATAGATAAGCTTGAAAACCGCCTTTCTGAAATTGGATATCCTAATCATTGTCTCCATGCTGGACCGATTATCCGCAATGAGACCCCATATAGGAAGGAAAGCCTTGAGAGCCGTCAGAAACTTCTGAGAGCTTTTATGTCGTTCATCCGTAAGATTAATATCAAATGCAAGACAGTGTTCATCGAGAAGAAGCACATTGAGAATGCGATTGAGGCTACAGGACGATTATCAAAGCTCCTTTCTGCATTCATCAAAGAGAATTATACATATTTCCAGGGTTTCGATATCGTGAAAATCTATTATGATAATGGACAGATTGAGGTTTCTAAACTTCTTTCGTCCGTGTTCAATGCCCTTCTTGAGAACGTTGAATTCCGTAAGGTATATCCTTCGGATTACCGGTTGTTTCAGGTAGCTGATTTCATCGCGACGATGAAACTTCTTCAGATAAAACTTGAACATCATGAACTTTCAAGGGCTGAAGAAGTATTCTTCAGAGATTATAGAAACCTTCGCAAAAATTACATCAAGGTGATGGAAAATAAAACATCCTTTCCCTGATTCTCATCAAAGTGTAGATGTTTTACATCTGTTTCTGAAAATCGAACAAATACGAGAAAGTCGAGACAGAAACAGCGGGGCTATGAAGCGCGAATCAGGAACAGGAAAAGACGCAGGAGACCCGCTGAATACATGTAAGGCTATCGCACATATACCTGAGCCACTATAGATGGCCTAAAAGCTTTTCTTAAAGATACAGGTCTCCATCTCTGCAAGACACGTGAGCAGATTAGATAAACCTGATAGGAGATACGTGAAAAATCCTTGAGAGCTCCTTAGCTGTCTTCTTGCTGATGGCCCTTTCGTTCCTTTCCATGTTTGAAACATGCTGCTTTGCTATCCCCAGCTTTTCAGCAAGTTCCTTTTGTGTCATGCCTGCAAGCTTCCTGTAGAATCGGAGATTTCCGCCAGGGGTCTCGCTGGCCTTCATTTCCTTAAAGAAATCCAGTTCAGTAGGATCAATAAGCTCGTCACCATTATTATCCATAATGGAGATATTCTCTTTATTATACTTCATCTCCACGTAATCGAGGACATCTTTAGGGATACATCCCTCGATTCTAAAGCCCTCAGTATGGGGCCGATTCACGACTACCAACATAGTATACCTCTATGACATATTTTCCATTCAGGCATTCCCAGCAGGCTACCCAGTGATAATTCAGGTGGCAATGGTATTTTCCTTTTCCCAGCTTGCTGTAGTTCCGGTAGCCAGGCTGGACAGGGCCTGTGGTTCTGAGATCATCGATGAGCTTTGCAAATATAAGCCTTTCGGTCTTTGGCATCTTTTCCAGTGCCTTTTTGCATTTTTTGCCCGCATCGAAACTGTGTATTTCATGGTTTATAGTAAACAAAATTGGTTGCTTTATCAAAAGTGATTCTACATAACAATAGATTAACCATCGACATTTACTGAAATGGTGTAAAATAAAAAGAGGGATTTAGGAGGTTATAGTGAAAAGGATAGTTGGGATTATATTAATAGTTCTTTTTGCCACATTGTCCGTATATGCTGATTTCTTTCCAGTTAAATTGGGTTGGGATATAGATTATATGGATAAAAAGCATGTCCAATACGAATTTGACTCCGTAGACATGGAAAGTGGGGGCCCTGTTTTTGAAATTAAGTATCCTTTAGCAGGAGGAAATATTCCTTATTACTTTGTAGTGATGTCTCCATCTTACGAAGTGACCGGCATGGTTGCATCAATAAGTGATACTAGTGATGGTTCTGGTATTGCAATGAAGGAGGCTTTCGATAAATATTACAACGCTTTGATATCTGATTATGGTCTTCCATTGATGAAAGTGAGTGGAAATCCTGCTACTGATGATGCTGTCGTATACAGACAAGGAGACGAGGATATATTCGACATTAATCCCGAGTTTATTGTGGATTTATATTGGCTTGGAAATGAATCTGCAGATTTCCTTTCTGGTAAGTATTATGAGGACGACGTGTATATGTGTGCATGGATGGTGGATTCTGAACTCCTTTATATCGTTGCTGAGGCGAGATCTGCTACCGAATGGTGGATAAGAGTCTTTTGGGGTGTTTAAAGCATCTTGTAGTATGAGATAAGCTTATTAATTGCATATATTACATGCGAGAGAAAGCTAAAGTGCTACAGTTTGTATTTATATCCAATGATTATCAGGTATTATATAAGAAGTGAGAAAGAATGAAAAAAGTATTTTCTGTGTTATTTGTTTTTATGATTACAGTTAGCTTGTTTGCTATTCCATCAGATGAAGTAATACAGGAATCTGCAAACGAACTCGGTATCCCATTTGCTAATCTGAAAGCATTCGTTAGTGCTTTCTACCCTTCGGAACAATCGGATGATGTCCTAGAGATTGTTCCTAGGGATTACTATCATGACTATGAAGAAAATGAGCTTTTCGCAGATAAGAAATATGAAGGGAAAGCTCTGCGAATGACGGTCACATTCGCCAAGATTGACAACGGTTGGAATACTGAATATGAAATGGAAGTTGAAGAAAGTTATTATGGATTTCCTACCTTGCAGATTCTTGAAGAATACAATGATATCCTTGCAACTCTTCAGCCAGGTCAGCATGTGATAGTAGAAGGAGTCGGTTCAGGATATAGCACATGGATTGATGACTGTAAAATCATTCAGATTCTTGATTGAGCTTTTCAGCTTCTGATTCTCATCAAAGTGTAGATGTTCTACAATTCAGATATGAAAGATCTCATTCTTGTTATTGATATGCAGAATGCGTATGAGAAGGGAATGCCTTGGGAATGCCACAGCATTGAGAGAACCAAGTCGAATATAATAAAGCTTCTTTCCACAGGGAAAGATGCAGTCTTCACAACATTCATAGCTTCTGAGCATCCAAAGGGAGCCTGGAAGGAATATGCTGAAGTGAACAAGGATATCAATGAGGATAAGCGGGCTAATGAGATAGTCCCGGAGCTTCTTCCATATCTTAAAGAGCATAAGCTTTTCTACAAGGATAGATACTCCTCCCTCTCGAATAATGAGCTTAGAAAGCTTGTCGCAGAGTATGACAGAGTGGTGGTTACAGGAGTCGTTGCAGAGTGCTGTGTGTTATCAACAGTATTCTCTCTGATAGATGAAGGTGTTCCATTTCTCTACATCAGAGATGCTGTTTCTGGCTTAAATGAGAAGACTGAGAGCGAAACAGAAGATATTCTTTCAGGTTTGGTCCCAGTTCACGGTGAAATAATGAACACTGATGAATATATCTGTTCTATCTTTGGTTAAAAATCCAAGTTTTTCATGGTTGTTAATAAATTGTGAAAAAATTTAATTCAAAACCGTGATTTTTCGTTTGATTTCCAGAAGATTAAATGCGACAATATGTTCAGTGAAGGGAATCATGATAGACCCAGCAGATTCCTGGAATGGCTCTCATTACTTAAAAAGTGGGAACAAGGAGGTTTGCCGCTGGTTTGCTCCAGCGGTGATTTTTTGTCCCGATGATGTACAATCTTTGCATGAAAGTCGCGATTGTACAGCTTAATGCATCAAGTAGTATCAAGGATAATATCGAGAAGGCAGTGGAAATTATCAAAGAAGCAAGTTCCTTTTCTGCTGATATCGTTCTGTTCCCTGAATGCTTTATCTCATCATATTCCTTTCCTCCAAAGACAGTGGAGGAGAAAGATCTCGGTCCAATACTCAGCTGCTGTAGGGATCATTCGATAGGTGCTGTCATTACAGCTTTCATGAAAAGCGATGATGGAATAACTGATTCAGCTCTTCTTATAAGCAAGGAAGGGGCTATCACTATGAGATACGATAAAGTTCACATATGTGCATTTTCAGATGAGAAGGTGCTTCAGGGAGGAAAAGGCTTTCCTGTTTCTGATTTCTGCGGGGTGAAAATCGGAATCATGATCTGCTATGACAGGGAATACCCTGAAAGTGGCAGAAGCCTCATACTAGCAGGAGCTGAGCTGATACTTGTCCCTAGCGATACATATCAGATGAAGCCAAGGAATATGGAACTCATGGTGTGCGCTCTGCAGAATGCCTGCTATGTCGCTTCAGCAAATCCTCCAGGAGAGGACAAAGGCTGTTCCTCCATGTATTCGCCATTCGCCTGGAAAGAAAATGTGAAAGTTGCTGAAGCGGATGAATCTTTTTGCGGTATCATATATGGGGATGTTGATACCGAAAGACTCAGAGAGTGGAGAGAAAAAGAGGATATCGGTAAATACAGGCATCCTGAAACTTATCGTTATTGATATGATGTCAGAGGAGGAGTTATGACAGAAATTAATAAAATAGACGACAAAGCATCAGAGGTGGTTATCACAGCAGGTGACTACAAAGCATCGATATATACATATGGTGCTATTCTTCATTCATTTTCCTATAAGGATAGGGACATAGTTCTTGGTTATGACAGCTATGAGCCATATCTCACAGCCCCTGGCCATTTGGGAGAGGTTGTCGGTCCATTTGCAAATAGAATCGCTGATGCGGAATTCACTATGGATGGCACTCGTTATGTTCTTGATAAGAATGACGGAAAGAATAATCTTCATTCTGGCTCAAAGAATTTCGGATCGAAGTTCTGGAAGATTGCTGAAACAGATGATAATAGCGTGAAGCTTACTCTTGAGTCTCCAGAGGCTGGAGGATTCCCTGGAAGTCACCATGCTGAGATTACATACTCTCTTACAGATAAGGGAGCGCTTTCCCTGCATTACCATGTTGAAAGCGAGAAGAAATGCCCAGTCAATATGACAAACCATGCATATTTCAATCTCAATGGTTCAGGGGATATAAAGAATCATAAAGCTCAGCTTATGTGTCCTGAGTATCTCGATGTGGATGAGGGCCTCATTCCTATTGCCAGACTCTCTGTAAAAGACACTCCGTTTGATTTTACCCAGCCGCATCTTATCGGGGAGAGAAGGGATGGTAAGTATGACCACTGCTTTATTTTCGGGGATGAGAAGAAAGTCATAATTGAGGGAGATGAGTATAGGCTTGAAATGACAACAGATCTTCCTGCTGTCCATTTCTATACAGCTTCTTCTCTCTCTTCAAATGTTGCTGGCAAGGGTGGTAAGATGCTCTATCCTTTCGAGGGGTTTGCCTTGGAGACGGAGTTCTTCCCAGACTTCCCGAATCATCCAGAGTATGAAGGTGCATATACAGAGCCAGGTAAAGCTTTCGATACTACAACAACGTTCTATCTTATACGGAAGTAAGTGTGGAGATTAAAAGAAGTATTTGATACTTGCTTGAAAGCATTTTCAATTGCTGGTAGATATGGATTGCAGCCAATGAGAAAAGTATTAGCATTGCTTCTGATTTTATTTCCGCTATTCATCACCGCCTGTGCGACATCGGGCGGTAATGTTATTGAACCTAAGGACCGCACTGCAGCGCTTATGGAGGCTCTTGCGGAGAACCCTACAGGAACAGTAAGCGATGAGAAGGAGGAGATTGCCCTCCCGACTCCTGAGAGCGTGAGAGAAGAGCGAGAGAAAGAAACAGAGGCAGTGCCACAAGCTCCGGTGGTGGAGACGGTGAAAACTGAGACAGAGGAAACAACTGCGCCACCTGTGGAAGAAGAGGAGAGCACTGTCCCTCCAGCTCCAGTTGAAGAGGTTGTGGAGACTTCTGAAGTGGAACCGGAGGAAGAGAATGTTGTGATTTCCTTCCAGGAGCCTGAAGAGAAGGAAGAGATAGTGATTCCTGCTCCGGATACAGAGGAAGATGGAGCAGATATAATCCCTGTCTCTGGAGATGCAGAGGAGGCTGAGCCTGTAATTTATCCAGTTGAAAGTACAGGGGTAGCGGAAAGCAGAAGCATAATGGATGAGCCTATGGCTCCTTGGATGCTTAGATTGATGGCTGTACTTGTCGTGGACATGATTCTCTTCACCGCGGCTTCTGCTATCAGAAATGCATATAAAGCACCTCTTAACAGGCTTGTTTCTTTTTCTATAGCTGTGCTTCTTACAGCACTTTCGTGGGTGCTTTCATATATAATAGCAGGTCCTTCCCTGATTTATGCAGCTTATCTTCTATTGCTTTTCACATACTTTGTTCTGAGATCCACAGGTCGCAATAACAATGACTGATCAGAAAAGATTCTGTATTGTTTCCAGCTTCTTAAGGAGTGCGCTCTTGTAGAAGAAGAGATCAAGGGCCGCTATTGCTGCGCCTTCCCTTGTTCCTTTTTCCCCTGATAGCGCTCTGAATACAGTCATCTCCCTTGTCGGTGGCAGTAGCGATGAAAGAAGATTCTGGAGATAAGCATATGCTGAATCGGGAAGTGCTGAGAGGTCTCCTGTGATCATGACACTTTCTGCTGATGTTGCCTGAACAGCCTCTGACAAAGCAACTGCAATAGGGCGTAATGCCTCTTTTATAGTGGCACCATATCCTGTATTCCTTACAAGATCCCTCACAGACAGAGCTCCTGTTCTCTCCATCAGAGTTCTTCCTGAAGCAGCAACTTCAAGGCATCCTTTCCCTCCGCATTCGCAGTTTCCATCCCTCTGGGCTTTCATGTGAGGAAGAAG
>CASDRY010000100.1 GCA_949283235.1 uncultured Spirochaetales bacterium
CACCCCTTGTTTTGGAGTTGGATTTTGAGAATAGAAAAGCCTAGTTAATTCCTTGTAGGATATCAACTAGGCTTTAAGAGCGGAAAACGGGACTTGAACCCGCGACATCCACCTTGGCAAGGTGGAGCTCTACCACTGAGCTATTCCCGCAAATTGTGTACCCTCTAGTCTGGTCTGTATGCGAGAGGTGGGACTCGAACCCACACACCGAAGTACTAGTTCCTAAGACTAGCGTGTATACCAGTTTCACCACTCTCGCGGTGTTATGAGCCGCAAAGGGATCGAACCTTTGACCCACAGATTAAGAGTCTGTTGCTCTACCAGCTGAGCTAGCGGCCCAAAATGTTTTCGCGCCCTGTAGGACTCGAACCTACAACCTGCGGATTCGAAGTCCGACGCTCTATCCGTTGAGCTAAGAGCGCTTTTCCTCCAAGGGAGGTAGTAGGGTGGAAGAAGGGGATCGAACCCTCGACAAGCAGATCCACAATCTGCCGCTCTACCGCTGAACTACTTCCACCATTAAGCGAAAGCGAGGCGTGCACCTAGCAATTTCAACGTTGAAGAATATGTCAGAAAGCAGACGAATTGTCAACACTTTTTGGCAATATTTATAAACTTTTTATCATCTATTTATCGTAGAAAGAATTATTTCATGAGGTTTTCTAGGGGTTTCTTCTTAAAGAATAGAAGTCTTATGTGTTTGGACAATGTTCTTAGCGAAAAGCCTTGATATTTACCCTTTTAAGGAAAAAGCTGTTTTATGTATCACTGTAATATCTGTATTTGCATGCTTCCAGAATGGGGCCAATACGAGAGGTTTGGAAGAGGATTGAGTATCTATCTTATTAGAGGAGAAGTTCCTTATGTTCTCGTCTGTCAGATTGAAATAGAAAAATGCAACTTGTTGCAAAAATCTATTGCAAAGGGGTTGTTATGGAAATCAGAAGAGATTTTTACCTCAACAAACTGATAAAAAGAAAGAATAATGGATTGATAAAAGTTATCACAGGTATCAGAAGATGCGGTAAGTCTTATTTGCTCAACAAGCTTTTTTATCATCATCTGCTTGATAGTGGTGTAGATTCCGATCATATTATCCGCTTCGCGTTTGATTCAGCAGATGATCTTCTGCTGATTGGAGAAAGCCTGATTGAAATCGAAAAGGAAAAGCGTGGAGTGGATCCAGAGAAGTTCATATCTTATATACGATTGAGGGTTGTAGATAATGACATGTATTACCTTCTGCTCGATGAGATTCAGATGCTGGATTGCTTTGAAGCAGTTTTGAATGGGTATCTACGCAAAGATAATCTGGATGTTTTTGTGATTGGAAGCAATGCAAAGCTGCTATCTAAGGATATTGCTACTGAATTTGCAGGTCGAGGAGATGAGGTGCATATGTATCCTTTGAGCTTTGCAGAATTCATGACAGTTTATAGCGGAGACAAATACATGGGATTATCAGAATATATGCTTTATGGTGGTATTCCGCTTGTTGTTCTTCGAGAAGGATCAGACGATAAGGCCATTGCATTACAGAATCTGTTTTCAGAAATCTACATTAGAGATATCACAAAACGCAATCGTATAAAGAATATCGGGGAGCTGGAGGACCTGCTGAACATTCTTTCTTACTCCATTGGATCATTGACTAATCCTGAAAAACTGATGAACACATTCAAGAGCGTTAAGAGATCCAGAATCTCTTCAGTCACTATAAAGAAATACCTGGATTATCTTGAGGACTCTTTCCTGATAGAACCTGCTCAGCGATACGATATCAGGGGCAAGGAATATATTGAAACTCCAAAGAAATACTACTTTTCAGACCTTTGTCTTCGTAATGCTAGAATAAATTTCCGTCAGTTTGAAGAAAAACGTTCCATGGAGAATGTGATTTATAACGAACTTCGCATGCGAGGCTATAACGTTGATGTTGGAGTAGTTAAGATAGCAGAAAGAAATTCGGAAGGAAAGGTTGTTCGCAAACAGCTAGAAATGGACTTTGTCTGCAATCTGGGTTCTTCCAGATATTACATACAGTCCGCATATTCCCTGCCTGACGAGGCAAAACGCATGCAGGAAATCAGACCTTTCAGGAAGATTGATGATTCTTTTAAGAAGATAATCGTCACAAAAGATCTTGTGCAGCCATATTATGATGACTATGGCATCCTGACAGTGAACATTTACGATTTTCTGCTTGATCCTCATATTATTGAGAAATAGGGCATTACGGGGAGAAAGATAGCCTAGAATATATTTGGCTACGTTTTGTAATTCACTATTCTGTGTATTATCAGAATAGTGATATTAAAACCAATTTATAAAATATCTAAATTATATTGAATTTATCTAATTCAATATCTCTTTGACTTTCTTTGATAGAGCAATAGCAAGTTTTCTATGTCCTTCGATATCAAGATGAACATTATCAATACCTGATTCTGCTACAGAGGCGGCATCTAGAAAGAAAGCACCATGTCTGTCAGCTTCTACTTTGTAAAGCGGAGCAAGCTGTAATGTCTTTTCATGTGATGTTGTATCGAAACCAGCACAGCCGGATTTTTCGGTATCAGGGCCAATATGAATAGGAGAGACGAGAAGAATTTCAGGTTTCTCTGATCCGTAATATTTTGTGTCCTGAAAAGCTTCTATGATTTTCCCGCATCCTGCTGCAATCGCCGCAGGGGAGGCGGAGAACCAGTTCTTTGTATCATTTGTTCCAAGCATGATAATGACAAGATCCAGAGGCTTATGAGTCTCAATGAGCATTGGAATATCCCTGATTCCCTTCCTCCCTGGTTCCAGCGGATCATCGAAGACTGATGTGCGTCCCCCGAGCCCTTCTTCTATTATATGGAATTCATTCCCAAGTTCTTTCTGCAGAATTCCAGTCCATCTCACGGAATATGGCCATCTTGTTCCATCATTCGGATTATAACCATGTGTATTGGAATCCCCGAAGCAGAGAATGGTTTTCAGTGTTTCTTTCATATCCATAATCATACCAGCATTCTTTATAATGAAATCAATAAAAGAAATTACCACATAAACAGAATTCTCTTGAATAACTGGAGAGAGCTGAAATTGTAAAGATTATCAGCGCCTTTCATTGCTTGGACAAGAGTATCGAATTGAGAAGCCTGACAGCAGCAAATAAGGTTGGATCTGCTTCGCTTATTCCATAGGAATCTTTGCGACTATCTTCCTCATTGCAGAAGCCTTGGATGCTGTAAGACCTGGCGTATGAGGTTCATATGGGAAAACTATCACAGCTTCCAATTCTCCAAGGATAATCGAATTATCTAGGTCATAATCATACAGCCCGAAATCATCAGCTATGTTGAATGATTCAGGAAGCGCTGTCTGAGAATCGAAATCGAATCTTTCCTTTCCGCTTATCACAAGCTGAAGGTCAGCATATTTCTTATGCACTTCAGGTTTCTTGCTGTCTGCTGTCTCATAACTCTGAACCATGTACTTTATATGGCTTTTCTCTGTGTAGTATGTACCGGCTTCAAGAGAGGAAAGGTCCTTTTTTGATAGTTCTTCGCATATCTCTTTGAGGTATGGAACCGATTCATAATAGACGGACAGTCGGTTGAATTTGTCGTAAATCATAGAAAAATCTTATTGCGGAAACAGGTATTCAGCAAGGATAATAATCGAAGGATGTCAAATACTACTCTATACACAGCGATGCGATTCGATTTTCTTTATGTGGATAGATATGTATTCCAGTCTGGGTGGTTCTACCCTGAGAGTTATGTTCCGTATTGCATGGTTAGACTGATACAGAAAGGTGAGGCTCTCTTCATTATTGATGGTAATGAATTTCATGTTAAGGAGAATCAGGTTGTCTATATTCCAGAAGGGTGCATGTTATATTGTGAGACGTCTTCAAGGAGCTTTGAATTCATATCAATAAGATTCCGTCTTACTGCACAGCTCGATTCCGGTGATTTTCTTGCTGATTACTATCGCATAAAACAGATTACTGACACAGATGGTGATAAGGAAATCGAAAAGCGATTTACCAATGTTCTGCAAGCAGCTCTATCAGATAATTCCTGGAAACTCTTTTCAATCAGAGGAAATCTTGAACTTATCATTGCGTGGCTTGTAGAGAGGGCAGCAGAAAGAAGACATGATAACCCAAATATCAGTGATTCTGATTTTTCGCTTGCAAACATGTTGAAACGTGAAAAGCTGACATCATCAAGGACCCAGGACCCACGTGTAACAGCGCTTGTCGATTATATCATCAACCATATTGATGAAGAGTTTACAGCTTCAAAGCTAAGTGAAATGGCAGAGCTCAGCGAAGCATCGATGCGAAGGCTGTTTACAAAATACACAGGGAAATCTCCAATGGAGTTCATACAGGATTTACGATTGGTTATCGCTGCGCGAAGAATGCTTGTTACCAATGAAAGAATCAGTCAGATTGCATATTCTGTAGGCTTCTCTGACCCGAATTACTTTTCAAGAGTATTTCGTGATAAATTTGGTGTTTCTCCATATGTGTACAGGAAGAATGCCGATTAATCCTTAATTTCCTTTATGATTCAGTAATAAAATAAGCGTTTTATGCTATTTTTGCTCGAATCGTTTTGTTGCGTGATTTTCGTTTGCCATTAATCTGGAATTAGCAAAAGGAAATTTAGGAGGAAAAATGAGACGACTTTCACTTTCAATTCTCATCATGCTTCTTTCGTTGACAGCTATCTTCGCAGGAGGTTCTGAAGAAGCTGTTGCTACGGATGGAGAACTCAATGGAGAAATAACATTCTGGCATTCATTCACTCAGGGTAAGAGAATGGAAGCTATTCAGGAGGCAGCTGATGAGTTCATGGCAATGCATCCTGGAGTGAAGATCAATATCGAAACAATGGCATGGGGAGATTTCAATACAAAATGGAATGCAGGTCTTACAACTGGTGATCTCCCTGATATGAGTACAGCTCAGAATACCGGCGAGGTAGCAGAGATGCTCAATGTCGATGTTCTCAGATCTGCAGATACTGCAATTGATGCAATCGGTCGTGACCGCTTCTCCGCAAATGCTCTGGCAGATATGACGCAAGATGGTGTTGTCTATGGTATACCTTATTATTCTCATGCGCAGGTAATGTGGTACAGAGAAGATCTGCTTGCTGAAAATGGACTTGATGTTCCTCAGACATGGGAGGAATTCAGAGAAGTTGCAATAGCTCTTACCAAGGATGGAGTATATGGAGCTGCTGTATCATTCAGCCCCAATGATCTTCTTGGAACCAGATACCTCAATTACTATGTAAGATCAGCAGGCGAGAGTCTTCTGAATGATGATCTTACAGCAAATCTTACAAGTGATGCTGCAATAGAAGGAATCAAGTTCTGGGTTGATATCTACAAGAATTGTTCACCAGCAGAGACAATCAACTATACTGTAAATGACCATGCAACACTTTATTATCAGGGAATTACAGCATTTGATTTCAATTCAGGATTCATGATTGATGGCGTAAGAGCAAATCGTCCGGATCTCCTTCCTGAAGTTTCTTGTGCTCCGCTTCCGAAAATCAATGCAGATGATCCTTATTACAGCGCAGAAGCAACACAGATTCCTATCGTAATATGGGAAAACTCTGAGCATCCTGAAATATGTGAAGCATTCATAGAATACCTTTTCCAGGAAGACAACTATGTTGATTTCCTCAGTGCTGTTCCTGTTGGAATGCTCCCTGCAATCACTGGAATTTCAGATCTGGATGCATATAAGAACAACCCAGATATCCAGGCTTTTGCTGAAGAAGAGAAGATTATCACAGAAGCTGTTGCTGCAGGTCGCGCAATAGGATTTGAACATGGACCTAGTGCACAGGCTGGACTTCTTGCTAATCAGGGAATAATTGAAGAGATGTTCCAGGATATCATAATGAATGGCACACCAGTTGAAGAAGCCGCAGCTGCTGCAGAAGCAGAACTTAATGAAATATTTGAAACAATGGTCATGTAAACATCATATAGTGGGGCACACTTGCCCCACTGCATTCAGGAGTATTATTAATGCATAGCCTAAGGAAAGGCAGAACAAGCATCCAAGGCAGCTCTCTTACACGTTGGGTTTTCGTGGCACCTGCGATGCTTGTTGTAATCTGTCTCTTGATATACCCCCTTTTATCA
>CASDRY010000101.1 GCA_949283235.1 uncultured Spirochaetales bacterium
AATGTAACCTCAATCTGAGGTACTCCACGTGGAGCTGGTGCGATTCCCTCAAGGTTGAATGTTCCAAGAGTTCTGTTCTGGGAAGCAAGCTCTCTTTCGCCCTGAAGGACATGGATGGATACAGCTGTCTGACCATCGCTTGCTGTAGAGAAGATCTGGCTCTTCCTTGTAGGAATAGTAGTATTTCTCTCGATAAGCTTTGTGCAGACGCCACCGAGTGTCTCAATACCAAGTGAAAGCGGTGTTACATCAAGAAGAAGAACATCCTTTACATCTCCCTTGAGAATACCACCCTGAATAGAAGCACCTACAGCAACAACTTCATCTGGGTTAACTCCCTTATGAGGCTCCTTTCCAAAGAGCTCCTTTACAAGAGCCTGTACGCATGGGATTCTTGAAGAACCGCCAACGAGGATAACCTCATCAACACCCGATGCTGAGATACCAGCGTCACGAAGCGCATTCTCACACGGAATTCTTGTTCTCTCTACAAGCGGAGCAATCATCTGCTCGAACTTTGCTCTTGTAAGCTCCATCTGAAGGTGCTTAGGACCTGTTGCATCAGCTGTGATGAATGGCAGGTTGATAGTAGTAGTTGTAGAGGAGGAAAGAACAATCTTTGCCTGCTCTGCAGCTTCCTTCAGTCTCTGAAGAGCCATCTTATCCTGAGAGAGGTCGATTCCTGTATTCTTCTTGAAATCAGCAACCATCCAATCGATAATAACCTGATCGATGTTATCTCCACCGAGGTGTGTATCACCATTTGTTGACTTCACCTCGAACACACCATCACCAAGCTCAAGAATTGAGATATCGAATGTACCACCACCGAAGTCATATACAGCAATTGTCTCTTCCTTATCTGACTTATCCTTTCCGAAGCCATATGCAAGAGCTGCAGCTGTAGGCTCGTTGACAATTCTCTTTACCTCAAGACCAGCAATACGTCCAGCATCCTTTGTAGCCTGGCGCTGTGCATCGTTGAAGTATGCAGGAACTGTAATAACAGCCTCTGTTACAGGCTCTCCAAGATAATCCTCAGCTGTCTTCTTCATCTTCTGAAGAACAATTGCGGAAATCTCCTGAGGTGAATACTCATGACCTCTTATCGAGACCTTTATCTCATCATTGGCACCTGCTACTACCTTGTAAGGCACCATCTTAATCTCTTCAGCAACCTCATGGTACTTTCTTCCCATGAATCTCTTGATGGAATAAACAGTGTTCTCAGGATTGGTTACCATCTGGTTCTTTGCAGGTTTTCCAACAAGACGATCAGTGTCTGTAAAACCTACAACAGATGGAGTTGTTCTGTCTCCCTCGCTATTTGCGATTACAACAGGCTCGTTGCCTTCCATCACAGCAACACAGCTATTAGTCGTTCCGAGATCTATTCCTATAATCTTTCCCATTTTATCTACTCTCCATATTTATCCAAATCATTCAGGAGCTAAGCTCCTTATCCAGAGGTAAAATAATAATGCCTCTCTCTTTCGTCAATTGCTTTTTGGTTTTCCAACCACAACCTTTGCAGCTCTTATCACTTTGCCATGGAGTTTATAGCCTTTGACGAATACCTGAAGCACCTTCTCCTTCTCTATCCCCTCGACCTCCTGCATCATGCAGGCTTCCATTTCAGATGGGTCGAAATCCTCACCTTCAGGAGAGAAAGCCTCAAGCCCCCAGTTATTCTTGAGAAGCGTATGAATCTGATCCTCAACCATGACAACACCGGTGCGGATCGTATCGAAATCCTTAGACTTCTCAGAAGCCTCTATTGCTCTGGAGAAGTTATCAAGAGGATCAAGAAGATCACGGATCAATGCCTCATTTGCGTATTTGACAGCATTCTCCTTCTCCTGCCTCAGACGTTTCTTATAATTCTCAGTCTCTGCAGCTTCCCTAAGAGCCTTGTCTTTGAGATCGCTTACCGTCTCCTCAAGCTCTTTCACCTTAGCTTTCAGCTCATCGACTTCAGAGACCTCAGTTTCCTGAGCTGTCTCCTTGCTTTCCTCGGAAGTCTCAGCTTCCGCTTCCTTCTTGATTTCCTCATCAGCCATTTTAAAGCCTCTTTTCTTTTTTCTTTTCATTTCAGTTCGTATCAAGCGATACATTGATAAATTAACAAGAGCATCTGAAATGGTCAAATTATGGAAGGAATACTGTAAAGCTGACTCTTACTCGAAATACTTTCTGAAGCCAAACGCATCAGAGAAAACGAAGTGTTTTTCAAACCATCCGCTGCACTTTCCAATCAAGGAGCCATTCACCAAAGCGCAGAGAACAGTACCAATCTTCACACCTTCAAATCGTCCAAAACCGATGAAAATAAATGACATGGCAATTGCAATTAAACAACTGCAGCAATCATAAACAGTCTTTGTTTTGCTGATAGCAAAATCGAATCTGGAAGATATCTCCTTTACAAAGAGCTCATATGCCTCGGGAGATATATAGGTTTTAAACAAAAGCGCCACCCCGATCGCACAGATAATCAAGCCAAAGAGATAGTAGAGAGCCTTTGCAGGGAAAGAATCATAAGGGACACAAGCTATAGCTTTCATCATAGCATCCAGCACATTCCCATATACAAATGCTGTAATGAATGAGAACAGATACTTTCTCTTGAAACTATGAAGGACTATTGAAAGCACAATGATAAGAAATGCCTGGAAACAGTATTCAGCCATACCAAACGAAAACCAGCTCAGATAATCTGACACTTTCAAATAGATAAGATATGCAGGAGCAACAATCATTGACATCCCGAAATCTGCCTTTTCCATCAAAGCGGTTCCGAATGCAAGAGAAATCAAGCCGAAAGCATAAGCCGCCTCTGTATAAAACGTTCTTTTCATGAGAACTCCTTCAACTGACGTTTGATAAAGAAACGGCAAAAGATGAATTTATCGAGCAGAGCTTCTATACTCTGCATCGAGAAGAATATATCATAATCTTCTCTTTCAAGAAATATTCTCTTTTATCCCCTCAGCAAAGAGAGAAATAGACAGAATAGCAATCAGGATTACGACGACAAATGAGAAAGAAGCGTACATTGCACGCTCGAAAACCAGATCTTCAGGTCCCCCGAATGAAGAGAACATCGCGCTCTGGAGGACTATCATGGAGACAAATGCGGAAGAGAGCGTTACAGATAAGTAGCATCTGAGATTCCTGTCATCTGTCTTCCTGTTCCTGATGAAAGCTGAAACAGCTGTAAAGAGCAGGACAAATGAATAGAGAGCGAATGCATAGATAAGGAATTCAGGATAATGGAATCTATAGTTTCCCCTGACAAGATCTACAGTCAGAAATGCGATAGAAGCTGCAATAAAAAGGAGAATCGAAGCAGTGAGGAATTCCATCCATATCTTTTTTGAAGTGTTTAAAAGAAGGAGGATCCTGAGAGAAAACATCAGAAGATAATAAAGCGCAAGCTCAATTAGCCATGGGATACCGAAGAGGATGCCAACAACGCTTTTCAGGATAATATATGAACCTGTGACAATAGATGAAGCAATAAGGGTATAGCGCCGTCTATATGCACTATCAGAAAAGATTCTTCTTTCTCCCAGTCTGAGGAATATAAACTTCTTGAGCTTCGAGATTTTATAGCAAACTACGCCAAGAGTGTATGCAGAAAGCATATAGAAAAGATTGGAAAGAAACGTATCGTCATAACCATAGCGGAAGATAATGAAAAGCGATGCTCCCGAGACAATGATGCAAAGAACCATGGCTATGGTTGGGATATCAAAAGAGCGCTTTATCATGGTTTTAATCTTCACACCCTATTTTTAGCTTAAAAACAGCGTGAGAAAAAGACTTCTGCATTGTAGAATCCAGATATGAAGATTACGATTCTTGACGGAAAGATGATGAATCCGGGAGATCTCTCCTGGGAAGGTTTTGAAAGCATAGGGGATGTGAAAGTATATGACACAACTAGTGAAGATGAGATAATACCCCGCTCTATCGATTCTGAAATTGTCCTCACTAACAAAGTTCCTTTCTCAAGAGAAACGATGGAAAAGCTTCCGAAGCTTAAATACATCGGTGTTACCGCAACTGGTTACAATATCATTGATATCAAAGCTGCTGCTGAAATGGGAATTACTGTGACAAATGTCCCTGAGTACAGCACAGAGGGAGTTGCAGAATCTGTATTTGCCCACATTCTATGCTTCACCCATCGCACAGCAGAGCATGCAGAGAGTGTAAGAAATGGTGACTGGTCCTCTTCTCCTTTCTTCTCATATACCCTCTATCCTCTTCAGGAGCTATATGGGAAGACGATGGGAATTGTCGGAATGGGGCATATAGGAATGAGGACAGCTGAAATTGCGGCAGCTTTCGGAATGGGTGTCATTTACACAACAAGAAGCAGGAAAGAAGAAGCTGAGGAAAAAGGCTTTAAGCCTGTAGACCTTGATACTCTTCTCTCCCAATCTGACTATATCTCACTCCATGTTCCATTGACTCCAGAGACCGAGAATATGATTAACAGGAATACCCTGGGAAAGATGAGGAAAAACGCTATTCTCATCAACACTGCGCGTGGTGGCTTGATAGACGAGGAAGCGCTTGCAGAGGCATTGAGAGAGAAGAGAATCGCAGGAGCTGGGCTTGATGTCCTGAGAGAGGAGCCTCCACGCCATGGCTCTTCTCTTATAGAGCTACCAGAGTGCATCATAACCCCACACATTGCATGGAGCGCAAAAGAAACGAGGATGCGGCTTATGAACTGCACCCTCGATAACCTTGTCTCTTTTATGATAGGAACGCCTAAGAATATTATCTCTTAATCGTCGTCATCAAGGTTAACTTCCTCGATATTCCCTGTGAAGATGTCATCAGGGAATTCCTCTATCATCTCCTCCGGTTTCTTTTCCTCTGTTTTTATCTCAGGATCCTTAGGAGCTTCAGTTTCTACCTTCTTTTCTTCCTTCTTCATCTCAGCCTGCTTCCTCTCCTTCTCGAGGTTGGAGATCTGAAGCTTCAGGCGGACAAGGGCAGCTTCCTCTCCGAGCCTTGCGCTCTTCGACTTCTGCATCTCATCATTGAGCCTTTCAAGCTCCTTGTTCCTTTCTTCGATATCACTATCGAGACGACCGCGGTCCTGCTGTGCAGAGAAAAGCTCCTCACGGGTTGCGGTAATAGTCTCCGCAAGCTTCTGAAGCTGTTCCTCAGAGCCTTTGATCTTCCTGTCAAGCTCCTGAAGTCTGGCAACAGAGTCCTGTATCCTCTCCTGCTCTCCCTGAGAAAGAAGTGTTATCGTCTCTCTTGTATCATTGATTCTGTCAGCAATTGCCTTAACGAAGCTGTCGGCATCGCTCTTTATGCGGTCATAGCGCTGATTAACACCCTCTAGCATATCTGAGAAACTCTTGGAAAGAGCATCTTTTGAAGCCTCAATGAAGGAGCTTCTCTCACCATCGAGGGCAAGACGCGCGCTCTCAACATTCTTAAGCGCCTCAGATACAGCAAGCTTGGTATTCTCCTCTGCCTCTGTACGCTCCTTTCCAAAGGACTCAACTGCACTATCCATCGCGCTCTTTTCTGAAGCAATGCGGGCAAGCACCGCATCAGCTTCCTTGTTAAGCTCGCCTTTCCTTTCCTCAGCATAGGACTCGAGCGCGCTCTTCTGTTCTCTGACAAACTCATCAAAACGACCAGAGAGTGCATCAAGATTATCAGAAAGCTCACCCTTCATCTTCTCTGAGCTTTCAGAAGCATTCCTGGAGAATTCTTCAAGGGATGCTCTTATCGCAGAAAGCTCTGAATTAAGCTCTGCAAGGGCATCGCTCTTTCTCTTCTCAAGCTCAGATATAAAGGAAGCGGATGCCTCCTCTCCTTCCTTCTTTATTCCATCCCTTACATTCTCGAGTGAGGATATCGAGGCTGTAAGATCAGTGCGGAATGTATCGAGTTCAGACTTTCCATCCTCAAGGCTCTTTATTATGCTGTCCCGTCTGTTTTCAGTATCAACAGCCATATCCTCAGCTTTCTTGATCTCGCTATCTGAGAATGCCTTGAAATCCATCCTTTCCTGGGTGACAAACGAGCTGAAGAGCTCCTTCGCCCTCTCAATCTGCTGTCCGAAAGCAGAAAGCATATCCTGATTCTCGCTCTTCTGGGCCTCTGCCGCATTCTTGAGGCTTTCCTGAGTAGCCGCTACAAGACGCACATATTCAGCTTTAAGATCCTGAAGCTGATTCATGCTGCGCTCAGATTCGGCACGGAAGCTATCCATCCGATCATTCACAGCCTCGACCTTCCTTACCTCCTGCTGAACAGCAAGAATCCTGGCCTCTGCCTGATCTGTGGAAATCCTGAGTTTTTCAAGCGCCGCTTTATACTCCGCGCACACAGCCTGCAGCGCTGCAAGATCTTCCTGATAATCCGAAAGAGTTTTCAAAGAGTCACTTATCTGACGGACCATATCTTCAGCCTGCGCTGTGGAAAGCTCCACATTCTGCTGGCATTCCTTTGCAGTCGTCCTCATTCTATCAAGTGTGGAGGCAGACTCTGTACGGAATGCTGCCTGCTGCATTGTTATCATCTTGGACATTCTGTCATTCTTGATGTTGCGTCTGACAAGGAACACGACAATAAGGTTTATCAGAAACGAAACAAGGAGTATCAGAGCTCCGAACAATAGCATCTGGGAATCTATCTGCATAGCAACCTCTATAGCACCATCTTCCCAAACTCATCCCAGGAAGAGAAGATGATATCAGTATTATTATACACACTGACAGAGCGAGAGATAAGAGCTGTGTGCATCCCTGCATTTTTAGCCCCATCGATGTCCTTGGAACGGCTGTCTCCTGTATAGAGAGCTTCGCCCGCTTTGATCCCAAGCTCCTCAAGAATTGCCCTGAATGGCCTTACAGAAGGCTTAAGCGCTCCATATTCCTCTGTGGAAATGGCTTTATCAAAGAGATCCTCTATACCCAATGCCTTAAGCTTGGTTCCAATGGGGAAATCTGAAAGAGCAGCCAGGATAAAGCCCTCATCCTTTGCTTTTACAAGCGCAGCCCTCACTCCAGGATATGGTTTTATTGTAGCAAACAGCCTCTCCCAGGGCTCCCGGAAAACATGTTTCTCCTTCTCTATGAAGTAATCTGGAGTTTTTCCAGGATACATCATCTGGCTTTCTACCCTCTGGAGCTCAATGAGGGAGGAAGTGTCACCTTCCCCCAGGCCAGTCTCCTCTCTTAGGCGCTGTCTCATTTTATTGTATTTCAGTGCAAACGGAAGATGCAGAAGCGATGAAGTAGCAAGGCGAAGCATCATGGCTCTCTTCGGGTAGAAAGTACCATCGATATCAAAAATGAGCGCCTTTATACCATTATCCGCAGCGTATCCCATTACTTCTTCCCCGCTCTTCTCTTCTGGTTTGAATTGCGCACAATAGTCTCCGCGCGCTCCCTGGCCTTGCCCATTCTGGCTTTTCCGCCAGGCTTCTTCGCAGTTCCCTTAGCCTTCTTCTTTCCACTACCTTCAGAAGCCTTCATCACACTCTTGATCTTAGCTTCTGTTTTCGATGGACCATTGTCATTGAGGCTAGGATTACGCCTTCTTTCCCTCAATGAGATTTCAACAGGGATATATGTGAAACCGAAATCCTTTCTGATCATATTCTTCAGGTATGAGATATATGATTCAGGGAAAGCATGGACTCTATTCACGAAGAAAAGGAAACGTACAGGAGCAGCACTTACCTGTGTTCCATAGAGCACTTTATAGTGTCCTGCAGAACCACGTGGAGGCTCATTGTCCTTTGTCCATTCCTTCAGTGCCGCATTCAAAGCAGATGTATCCACACGCTTTGTAAGCTGCTTCCACACACTCCAGACCATATCGAGAAGCTTCCCGATATCAATACCTTTCAATGCGGAAATAGGCATTAAAGGAGCAAATGAGAGCACAGGGAACAAGAATCTCACCCTGTCTTTAATAGCATCAATCTCATTCGGAATACCTCTAAGGAGGTCTGTCTTGTTGAGAACTATTATTACACCCTTACCACGGCGAACGATGAGATCTGCGATCTTCTTATCCTGCTCAGTAATACCCTCAATGATATCAACCATGAGAAGGACCACATCTGCATCCTCTATGGTCTTTATAGCCCTGTTGACTGAGTAATACTCTACATCCTCCTCGACTTTCGACTTTCGTCTTATACCAGCTGTATCAAGAACCGTATACTCAGTTCCTTTGTAAACGAAGGTTCCTCGCATGACATCCCTTGTAGTTCCGGCTATAGGGCTTACTATTGAGATGTCACGGCCTGTAAGAAGATTCATCAATGTGGATTTACCGGTATTAGGCTTACCGAGAATAGCGATCTTTATCGTATCAGGCTCTTCAGGAATATCCTCAGTCCTTTCAAGCTGCAGCATACCAAGAAGCGTATCCTCAAGCTCCTCTATTCCTGTTCCATGAGCTGCGGAGATGCCTACAACCCTCTGATAACCATAGGAGAAGAAATTCCAAACAAGATCATCACGCTTAGGATCATCTACCTTGTTCACAGCAAGCACAACCTTGTCAGTATAAGGCCTGAGCTCCTCTACAAGCATCATGTCCTCAGCTGTGACCTCCGTGCAATCCATCAGGAAGATGATGGCATCGCTTTCAGACAGGAGGGAAAGGGATTTGTCAGTGACAGCGAAATCTATCCCTTCCTTGTCGAGTTTGACACCACCAGAGTCAACAAGCGTTACAGCGTTGTTCCCAAGAAGCCAGCGCTCAGGGATAGGATCTCTGGTAACACCCGGAGTCGGATCTGTAATAGCCCTTCTCTTTCCTATAAGACGATTGAAGAGTGTGGACTTTCCTGCATTGGGCCGCCCTATTATTGATATGAGCGGAAGCGATGTGTCAATATCTGCCTTATTTTTAATATCAAGCTTTTCCATTGTATTCATCCAGTGCCTTCTCTATCGATGTGGCATCGGGAAGAGAGAGTACATTATCAGCAAAATGAGCGCAACTCTCCTTATTGAGAGTTCTTATCCGTTTCCTTACCTCAAGAATCGAGTGCGATGACATTGATAGCTCATCAAACCCCAATCCAACAAGTAAAGGCGCATACTCTGCGTGCCCAGCCATCTCGCCACATATAGATACTGTCACGCCCTTCTTCTTCGCAGAGTCCACGACATATTTCAGAAGCCTCAGCACAGCAGGATGCAGAGGTCTGTAAAGATGCGCAATCTTCTCGTTACCCCTGTCTACAGCTATCGTGTACTGAATCAGGTCATTGGTTCCTATGGACATGAAATCAACATGATCTGCAAGGATATCAGCAGTTATTGCTGCAGAAGGAGTCTCGATCATCGTCCCAATCTTCATATTCTCATCGAACGCTATCCCTTTCTCCCTGCACTCTGCTTTGACTTCCTCTAAGAATGCAAGAACCTCCAAAAGCTCTTCTGAACCGGAAATCATGGGGAACATAATACGAACAGATGGAGAAACAGCGGAGGCTTTCAGAATCGAGATAAGCTGTGAGCGGAAAATATCCTTCCTTTCCATGCAGAATCTGACAGCTCTCCAGCCAAGGATGGGATTCTCCTCACCCTTATCCATTCCTTCCGCTATCTTATCTCCTCCGAGATCATAGGTACGGAAAGTGACAGGTCCATATGGTCCCATTTCCCTTGCAGCTTCCTCATAGATATGATCCTTTTCTCTATCTTCATTGTCTTTGAGGACAAGGAACTCAGTTCTGAAAAGGCCCACACCTTCAGCTCCTGCAGCTACAGCGCCCTCTATTCCTTCAAGGCCCTCTATATTGCACATCAGATGAATCTGCACCC
This sequence comes from uncultured Spirochaetales bacterium, assembly GCA_949283235.1. GTDB lineage: Bacteria > Spirochaetota > Spirochaetia > Sphaerochaetales > Sphaerochaetaceae > Ornithospirochaeta. Next base: position 9,834 of record CASDRY010000101.1, read on the forward strand.
CATCTGTGGTTATGGCAGGGAGAGACGCTTCCTTCTTGAGTTCCTTCTCAGCTCTAAGGGCAACACCTTTCTTGGCTCTGAAGCTTCTGAGTGTTTTCTCATCGGGATCTACAATCGCAAGTCCTTCCCTTCCATCCATCACCACAGTACAGCCATCTTCAGCAATTCTGGAGATATCACCAAGACCAAGGACTGTCGGAATCTCATCTGAATGGGCAAGGATTGCTATATGGCTTGTAGAGCCTCCTGTATCAAGAAGCAGTCCCAGCACATTGCTTCTATCCATCTGGATAAGCTCAGAAGGAAGAAGATAGTCAGCGATTATTATCGAGGGTTCAGTTATTATGATTTCAGTGGCTATTCCTGAAATTGCCGAAAGAAGACGGCTTTCCGCGTCTCTGATATCAGCAATACGCTCTGCAAAGTATGTATCCCCTAATGCGGCAAGAGCCGCCGTATACTTCTCTGTTGCAGCTTCGACAGCCCAGGAAGCTGTATATTTCCTGTCCTTTATATTCTCCCTGATAAGTGACAGAAAATCAGGATCTAAGAGCATGCTTTCATAAACACTAAGCATATCCCGCTCTTCCTTAGAAGAGGGTTTTATCGCACGTACTTCCTCAAGCACACTCTTGTGAGCGGCTTCAAATTCAGAAAGCTCTCTATCAGAGTCATTCGAGAGAGAATGCTCCACATTATCCAGAACAGTATGCCTGAAAACAGCAGCTTTTCCGGTTACTATCCCAGGGAATACCCCTATACCTCGTTTCTCTATCATAATTCCAATCAGCTCATTATAGCAGGATTAAGAGGAAAGAGGATACAAAGTGTTTCTGGCCTGCTATAGTAGTATACATGGGAAAAAGACATGGACTTCTTATACCTTTCATGATTTTCTTTGCCATAATCGCAGCATCAGGGGCTATCATCATAACGAATCTGCCAGCTGTATTGAGAATGGTAGAGGAGATTGAGAAAGCAGAAGAACCCCAGGCTGCAGAGGTTGAGAGGATTCTCTATGATAAGGGCGGCAATGAGATTATCTGCGCAGTCAGAATCCCAACTGAAGGAAGGGATGCGCTACACGCTGCAGCAGAAGCTGCCATTGCTCCTGTTCCGGAAGAGACACCATCTTTAACAACACTCATCCCTGCCAACACCAGACTAATAGGAATCTCGGAAAAGGATGGTTATATCTATATGCACCTCTCTGGAGATATGACAGGGAAAGACAGCAAAGCCCTTGAGCAAATAGAGAAAAGCATGAAGCTCTCCTTTGATTTCAGAGAGCTTCATTTCATCATCAATGATGAGATTATCGAGTGAATCTTTTAATCGACAGAGTCTTTCCGGTCTCAGGATCCGCTTCTATGACAATACCCTGGATATGACTTTCACCGGATGCGACTTCACTCTTCATAGGAAGCTGTGTAAGCTGCCTTTCTATGCTCTTTGCAGGATCCGATCCAATAACAGCATCCGTTACACCTGTGAGCCCTAAGTCAGTTATATAGCCAGTACCCTGCGGCAGAATCTTCTCATCAGCTGTCTGAACATGTGTATGTGTTCCCGCAACTGCTGTGACCTTTCCATCGAAAGCAAAGGCGAAGGCTTCCTTCTCAAGAGTATCTTCTGCATGGAAATCAACAAAGATAAGGTTAGTCTCCTTCCTGATTTCCCTCAGTACTTTCTCAACTCTCTTAATAGGATCATCTATAGGAGCCATCATGATTCTTCCCTGTGCGTTTACGACAGCTATAGAGATATTACCCTTCTTTTTAACAGTATAACCATGTCCGATGCATGGATCCGGGTAATTCAGAGGACGGAGGATATCATCATTCTTATCAAGGATGTCAAAGATTTCTTCCTTCTGCCAGATATGATTTCCACTCGTGATAACATCCGCACCCATCTTCTTAAGGCTCTGGTAATCCTCAACGGAAATACCGAAACCTCCAGCAGCATTCTCTCCGTTTATAATAACGAAATCAGCTTTCTCATCACGGACAAGCGAAGAGAGCCCCAGAAAAAGGGCTCCCATTCCAGCGCTTCCCGATACATCTCCTATCATAAGGACGCGGATACGGTCTTTCACTTCGCGTACTCCACTACTCTGGTTTCTCTGATGATTGTTACTTTGATCTTACCAGGATACCTGAGCTCTGCTTCGATTCTATCAGCAATCCCTCGTGCAATCTTCTTTGCGTTCTCATCAGATACCATATCGCTATTCACCATGATTCTGAGCTCACGACCAGCCTGGATAGCAAATGCGTTATCGACACCCTCGAAGCCTTTCGCGATATTCTCAAGCGACTCAAGTCTCTTGATGTAGTTATCGAGGCTTTCACGACGTGCGCCAGGTCTTGCTGCTGAAATCGCATCTGCGACTTGCACAATAACAGCCTCAGGACAGGTAGGCTCAGTATCGTTATGGTGAGAGAGTATACAATTGACAACCCTAGGATCCTCTCCTAAGCGCTTTGCAAGCTCCGCTCCAAGTTCTGCATGATTAGCTTCGCTCTCTGTCTCTGCACCCTTTCCGATATCATGGAGAAGACCTCCACGCTTAGCTATCTCAGGATCAGCTCCGACTTCAGAAGCTATCATACCAGCAAGAATCGCGACTTCCTTGGAATGAAGAAGAACATTCTGACCATAGCTTGTTCTGAAATGGAGGCGTCCGAGATTCTTTATCATCTCTGGTCCCATATTGTGGAAGCCAAGATCAAACACGACCTTCTCGCCTTCATCAACAATGATTCTTCCAACTTCCTTGGATACTTTGTTGACCATCTCTTCAATGCGTGCAGGATGTATTCTTCCATCCTGAACAAGACGCTCAAGAGCAACTCTCGCGATTTCCTTCCTGACAGGATCAAAACAGGAAATAACAACTGCTTCAGGAGTATCATCAATGATGATATCAACACCGGTAAGAGTCTCGAGAGTCCTTATATTCCTTCCCTCGCGACCGATTATTCTGCCCTTCATCTCATCGCTTGGAAGCGATACAGATGCGGTTGTAATCTCTCCTGAAACCTCTGTAGCAAGACGCTGAATGGATGTAACGATAATATCCCGGGCAACTTTATCTGCCTGGATCTGAGCTTCCTGTTCGATCTTGTTTATATAGACCTGTCCATCATGCTCAGCATCCTTCTTCATCTCTTCGATGATAGCGTTCTTAGCTTCTTCCCTAGTCATTGCCGCGACTCTTTCAAGCTCTGAAGTCAGCGTCTGATGCATCTCTTCAGCTTCTTTTTCCTTAGCGGAAAGTGCGGCATCCCTTTCTCCCAGTTGTCGCTTTACAGCTTCAAGCTCCTGCTGCCTGTGTTCAAGATTTTCCTCTTTCTGCAGAAGTCTTCTCTCTGATTTCTGCAGTTCAAATCGTCTCTCTCTAGCTTCTCGTTCCTGCTGCTGCTGTTCCTGCAGAAGCTTATCACGAGTCTCAAGCTCAATTTCCTTTGCCTGAGCTTCCGCCTTTGAAACAGCATCTTCGCTGATTCTCTGAGCGGTCTGCTCAGCTGATGTGAGCTTTGATTTAGCATATATCCAACGGCATACAAAACCTATTGCGATACCAGCAACAAAACATAGGAGGGAAATAATAACTGTAGCCATATATCATTCCTCCTTATGAATCATTAATGTTATGATTATTGCCACATAACAGACAGGTGTCAATAATCATGGGCAAATAATAGCCTGAGAGAGCAAGAAATGAATAATACTATTCAGAATAAGCAACTTCAGGCAATGAAAAACATGAAAGAATCTTTATCTCTGGTATTTTCACATCATGATCAGCAAAAAACACATGCACACCTGCTTAAATACAAAAAACCGCCACACTCTGTGACGGCTTCAGACATAATGTCTGTCTTGTGCTTCCCCAGTCCCGGGAAACGTGTCAGGCTTTCTTCTCTGCCTTCTTGTCTTTTGCAGCTTTCTTATCAGCCTTCTCCTCTTTCTTTGTCTTCTCAACGAGTTCGAGGATTACCATCTCTGCTGCGTCCCCAAGTCTGTTGCCAGTCTTGAGAATTCTTGTATAACCGCCATTTCTATCTGTGAAAAGCGGTGCGATCTCCTTGAAGAGTTTATTTACGATAGCCTCATCGTAGACATCACGGGCAATCATACGGCGGTTGTGAACTGAATCAACCTTAGCCCTAGTGATCATCTTCTCAGCCATCCTTCTAACTTCAAGAGCCTTTGCCTTTGTGGTCTCAATTCTCTCATATCTGAAAAGGGATGTGACCATGTTGCGCTTAAGCGCCTTGCGTTCGCTGGATTTGCGCGAAAGCGCGTTGAATCCGATCCTATGCTTCATTGTTCTCTAC
>CASDRY010000102.1 GCA_949283235.1 uncultured Spirochaetales bacterium
CAAAACCTTTTGCTCTTGCCTCCTCTCTAGCTTCACTCTGCCATACAGAAGCCTGAACCTCCCCTATATGTGCTTTATGAAGAAGGAACATGCAGAGTCTGGATTGTCCAACACCTCCCCCGATTGTCTGAGGATATTCACCACCAAGAAGCCTCTTATGCCAATAAAGTTCTTTCCTTTCCATGCACCCTCTTATCTCAAGCTGCTTGAGAAGGGATTCCCTGCTTACACGGATTCCCATGCTGGAAAGCTCAAGCGAGTCTGATCTGACAGTATCCCACACGATGATATCTCCATTGAGCCCATGATAACCATTCTCTGTCTCTGTAGACCAATCATCGTAATCCGGGGCTCTTCCAGAGTGAGGAGGATTTCCATACCCGATACCGATAAGGAAAATAGCTCCATAGCGCTTTGCAAGCTCTCTCTCCCTCTCCTGCGGAGTTAGATCAGGATACTCTGCAGCAGCTTCCTCTGTATGAATGAATGTGATGTTCTCCGGAAGCGTGTCATGAAGCACAGGATAATCCTCTTCAAGAAGGAATGCTGTACGCTTTATCGCACCATAGATATCACGGACAGTGCTCTTGAGATAATCAAGATTCCTCTCTCCTTCATCCATCACCTTCTCCCAGTCCCACTGGTCAACATAGATTGAATGAATTGCATCGATATCATCATCTGGTCGGAGAGCATTCATATCTGTGTAGATTCCACGTCCTGGCTTAACACCATAATCTGCAAGTGCCATTCTCTTCCACTTTGCCAGTGACTGGATGATTTCCATCTTCTCAGCTCCTAGATTCTTCACGCTGAAACGAACAGGATTCTCAACACCATTGAGATCATCGTTGATACCTGATCCAGCGGGAACAAAGAGAGGAGATGTAACTCTGGAAAGTCTTAGCGCGCCTGAGAGCGAACGTTCAAATGTATCCTTGGCATCCTTTATTGCCTTCTCAGTCTCATGCTGAGATAAAAGCGGTTTATAGTCTTCTGGGAAAAACATATTGCCTCCTCCTTGATTATTGCATTTTCAAAGAACATTGTTTAGAGCATTGGCAATTAATCTGCAATCATTGGTTTTAATGTTAATTTTTCTTTAATATAAAAAGAGTTATCAATGAATTATAAAAATATTTTGATTATCATCTTGACAATACCTTTTCATTTTTCCATCATATGCGACGACAAAAGAGAGGGATTCTTAAGGAGTCAGAATGACAGAGAAAGAAAGAGTCCTAGTAAAGAGCATCGCTGATGATTATATCCAGGGTGAGGATATGGCGATATGCGGCAGCATCCAGAGTTATAGGATGGCAATGCGCCATGAAGGAAGAAATCTTTCCTTCAGAAAAGCTGCAGAGGAATGGGAGGATAGGATATTCCTTCCTATCATCTCAGAACTCAGAAACAACAAAGCTGTATCGCTTGCAATCGGAAAGAATATAAATGAAGCCTTCTTCTCCGCACTTTACGCGACAGAAAATAATGGCTTCTCATTCAATAGGGAAACCGTGGATACGGAAGCATTAAGAAAGGCCCATGGAATAAGGGCCCTCCTCTCACGCTTCATAGCTTAATCCTTATAGTAGATGGCTGAGCGTACCTGCTCGGCGCTTTCCTTGTCTTTCAGCATCTCAACAAGCTTAAGGCCTAAATCAAAAGCCCAGCCCGCGCTCTTTCCTGTAAGAATATTTCCATCGACAACGATGCCATCTGCAGAGAATACAGAGTCAGGAGCATAGCTCTCGCAGCCAGGGAAGCATGTAGCATTCTTTCCTTTCAGAAGACCAAGAGGCGCAAGCACAACAGCAGGAGAAGCGCATATTGCTGCAACGACTCCTGTCTGAGCTGTATCCACAAGAATCTTATTGACCTTCCATGACTGGGAAAGATTAACACTTCCAGGCATTCCACCAGGACAGAAAGCTGCTGCAAATCTTTCATCATCATGGACATCATCAAGAGATATATCTGCTTTAACAGTCACACCATGTGAGGACTTGACATATTCACCAGTTACACCAGCGATAACAACATCAAGACCTGCCCTTCTCATAACATCCACAGGACAGAGTGCCTCTGTCTCCTCAAATCCTTCTGCAAGGAAAACAATCACTCTCATAGTATTTCAACCTTTCCGCCATTCATCTTAGCTTCTCTCACAAGAGCAGCGGCATTCGTAACGATTCTTTCCGTCTCCTCCCAGCCTATGCAGCCATCGGTAACAGAAACACCATATTTCATCGATGAAAGATTTGAAGGAATCTTCTGAGATCCTTCATTTATATTTGACTCAAGCATGAAGCCCCTTATGCACTTCTCGCCCCATCTCACCTGATCGATCACGCTTCTAAGAACTCTTTTCTGTCTTCTGTAATCTTTGTGGCTATTCTGATGCGAGCAGTCAATGATGATACTTGGCTTAAGTCCTGCCTTCTCCATCATTGAAGAAGCTTCCTCAACATCATCCTCATAGTAATTCGGACCTTGATCACCACCTCGGAGAATAAGATGCGCAACCTCATTTCCAGATGAACGGAAAACAGCAAGCTTTCCATCCCTTCCCACACCAATGAAGGAAGCTCCATTTGAAGCTGCCTTGGCAGCATTGACAGCTGCGGTGAGATCACCGGAGGTGCTATTCTTGAAACCTACAGCAACGGAAAGACCTGAAGCCAGTGAGCGATGTGTCTGGCTTTCAGTTGTCCTTGCCCCTATTGAAGACCAGCTCATGATCTCATCTGTATACTGGGGGACTATTGGGTCGAGAACCTCACAGCCAACTGGAAGCCCGATATCTGTTATCGAGATAAGCAGGCGACGCGCGAGCTTAAGCCCCTTCTCGATATCACAGCTTTCATCCATATCAGGGTCAATCAGGAAACCTTTCCATCCCAAAGCTGTCCTAGGCTTCTCGAAATATGTACGCATGACGATGAAAAAGACATCTGAAACGGAATCCGCAAGCTTTTTAAGTCTTTTTGCATAATCAAGAGCAGCCTCCGGATCATGAATCGAACATGGCCCTATGATAGCAAGAAGCCTATCATCTTCTCCCTTGATTATCGAATTCACTGTATTTCTATATGATGAGATTCTTGCAGCTTCCTCATCGGAAACCGGACAGATAGCCTCCATCTCCCGAGGGGAAGTGAGAGGCTCAATCGATTTGATTCTTACATCCTGTATCTTATTCATACCCCGATTCTAGTCCTTTTCCTCTTTCTTGTCCCCTTTCCTGCGGGAATAGAGGAATCTCTTTATCTTCTGCGTGGGAGTCCTTTCAAAAGGCTCTTCCTGGAGCTCCGCACTTGATATCTTGGAGAAAGCAGAAAGCTGTGAGTTCACATTCTTTCTTATTGATGCAATGTATTTCTCAGCCTCCTTCTCAGCTTCCTTGAATGAAATCTTCATTCTCTCAGCCATGAGATTTATATCTATCCTTATAAGAGCCAGAAGACCACCATCAGCAGGTACGACAAGGGACTCTTCTACGAAATCCTGATTGTTTATGAGAGTCTCTATCATCTCCGGGTAGATATTCTCTCCACCAGGACCAAGTATCATGGTCTTTACCCTTCCTCGTATGGAAAGCCTTCCTTTTCTATCAAGATAGCCAAGATCTCCTGTAAGGAAGAATCCATCAGAAGTGAATACCTCGCTTGTGAGATCTGGTCGGTTGTAATAGCCCTTCATGACATTGACGCCTTTTACAGCAATCTCTCCAACTCCTTCCTCATTCACATCAATAAGCTTCACTGTATCGTCCTTAACAACAGGACCAATGAAGCCTGGCTTCTGTCTGGAATGCTTTGACCCACATCCTGCAACAAGAGGTGAAGTCTCTGTAAGACCATAGCCAAGAGCATATGGGAAATGAGCTTTATGCAGGAAATCCTCGACTTCTCTATCAAGAGGAGCACCACCTATCCCGAAGAACTTCAGGCGATGCCCGAATGTCTTCTTTAGCTTTCTTCCGATAGTCCTCATGACAAAAGAGCCTGTAAGAGGATTCTTGGCAAGCTTTGCAATCCTTCCCTCTCCTTTGAGCACAGGAAGAACTGCTGATTTATATACTTTCTCAATCAAGAGAGGAACCGAAAGCATTACATGGGGCCTTATCTCTGCAAGCGCTGGAAGAAGGATAGAGACAGCAGGCTGACGCCCAAGGAAGTTAATCTCCAGTCCCTTCATCAATGGCAGAACCTGCCCTATTGTAAATTCATAAACATGTGCCATTGGAAGAATCGAAAGCACCTTCTCGCCCTTCTTGAGCTTTACATAGACATCAGTTGCCTCATCTGCTGTCCTAAGGATATTCAGATGGGAAAGCTCCACGCCCTTTGAGGTTCCTGTTGTTCCCGATGTGTAGATTATAGAGGCTGTATCTTCTTCAGAAGGCTTTGAAGCCTCGATTTCCTTCTTCCTTATCTTCTGCATCCTTAGCGCAAAACCAGGAGATGAAGCGAAATCATTATCCACAGAAGGGACATGAACGAGATCATCAAGACGAATTGTAATAAGGCCTTCAGCCTCTTCTATCTTCTGGTAATGCTTAGTGTTGACAGCAACAGCCTTTGCTCCGCTATCTTTCAGTATCGAAAGCATGTCGCGGGAAGGGAAATCCGGCAAGATAGGTACAGCTATTGCCCCAATTATAACAACAGCAAGGTACATCTCCATCCACTCAGGAGAACTTTCTCCAATGATTGCAACCTTATCCCCTTTACCAATACCGATTGAGAGCAGATATGAAGCTGCAGCCGCTGAATGCCATGAAAGCTGGCTATAGCTTATATCATTCTCCTCACCCTTTCTGAATACACGATAACAGATACGTTTTGAATATCTGGAAGAGATTGCTTCCAGAAAATCAGGGAAGGTATATCCTCTGACAGTCTTCATTCTGAGTCCATCAGATCTCTTTACCCTCCTGCATGCTTTCTCAGTAAACTTCTTCTCCATCCTGGAATCCTTCAAATAATTCCCCCCTTTCGCATACCTTGCAGAAAATTCCTGAAGGTATCTCTCTTCTCGCTAGTTCCCTCACTATCTGAGGGGTATTGTTATTGGCACTCAGGTGAACGAAATAAAGGCTATCCCCTAATCGGGATGTCTTCTTCGCGAACTCGATTGCCTCCCTGTTTGATAAATGCCCGAACTGTCCGCTTATCCTGTTCTTCAGGAATTCAGGATAGGGACCAGAGGAGAGCATCTCCTCATCATAATTTGACTCAATGAATTTGACTTTGGCTTTGATGGCGTAATCCCAAGCCTCTTCTGGAACAAGGCCTGTGTCAGTCATAAGAAAATAATTAACACCCTCTGAATTGAATGCATAACCGGCAGAGCCATCTGAATCATGACTCGTTCTGAAGGGAACGACTGTAAATCCTGGAAGCTCTATGCTCTCGCCATACTCATATGTGAGGACATCATCCATCTCTATCTTCTGCTTAAGCATTATGCTTTCGTTCTTCTCTTTGGATAACGATGAGATGAATACCGGAATACCAAGCTTCCTCTGCAATACTCCAACACCTTTGGAATGATCTGGATGAAGATGGGTGAGAAAAAGGCCCCGAACAGTGTTTATATCCATCTCATGCTCTGCCATCTTCTCTGTAATCTTCTTGTATGTGACCCCATCATCTATAATGATGGTATCCTTTCCTGTCGAGAAAATATAACAATTACCGCAACTGCCAGTTGTGATAACAAGATAATGCATAACAATCCCCTTTTTCAGATCCTATGGAAATAGTAAAGCTTAAACGTTGAAGCAGACAACTATATAAATCTGGTATTTTTTCATCATTTTCTGTCTTATAGCTATCTATTACTACCAAGAATCTCCTTCGTTTATTGCAATTCATCGCCTGAGTGAGCATAATCCCAGTATTCTAGGAGAAGATGATGCAGGAAAGAATAAAGGCAATACTCCAGATGGAGCCATCTGAGAAAACCATTAAAGCTGAAGGCTGGGTAAGAACCAAAAGAGACAGCAAGAATGTATGCTTTCTTGAAATTAACGATGGTTCATGCCTGAAAGGACTTCAGTGCGTTATAGACAAAGCTGTAATAGGCAATGAGATTCTTGACAGAATCGGAACAGGTGCAAGTGTTATCGTGGAGGGAAAGATAGTTCCATCCCAGGGCGGTAACCAGAAGACGGAGATGGCAACAGAGAAGCTCGAGATAGTAGGAGAATGCCCTGCTGACTACCCCCTTCAGAAAAAAAGACACACTGTGGAGTTCCTGAGGGAGAAAGCATATCTCAGACCAAGGACAAACCTATTCGGAGCTATAACTAGAGTAAGGAATACTATGGCATATGCTGTCCATTCATTCTTCCAGGAGAATGGATTTGTATATGTGAACACACCTCTGATCTCCGCATCCGACTGCGAGGGAGCTGGTGCACAGTTCCAGGTAACAACTCTGGATCTTGAGAATGTGCCTAAGACAGAAGATGGAAAGGTGGATTACTCGAAGGATTTCTTTGGCAAGATGACGAACCTTACAGTCTCTGGACAGCTCGAGGGCGAGACATATGCCACAGCAATGAAGAATATCTACACATTCGGTCCGACATTCAGAGCAGAAAACTCAAACACAGCTCGGCATCTTGCTGAGTTCTGGATGATAGAGCCTGAGATGGCTTTCTGCACACTTGAAGGTGATATGGACTGTGCAGAAAAATTCCTTAAATATATCTTCTCAGCAGTTCTGGAGAAGAATGCTGAGGATATGGAGTTCTTCTCATCATTTGTGCTCAATGGTGTTGTCGATACTCTTCGCCATGTTATTGAGAGCCCATTTGCACACATGACATATA
>CASDRY010000103.1 GCA_949283235.1 uncultured Spirochaetales bacterium
ACGTCCCTCCGTCAAAGGATTCCAAATGCAAAGCGTCAGGAATGCTTGAAGCTCTTTGAGCAGGGATACGGATATAAAAAGACCGCTCAGCTTGCAGGACTGAATACATATACAGTCAGGGAGTACAAGCGGAAGTTCGCTGCAGGAGATATGTCCTGGGCAGCAAGGGGAGGCAGTGCTTCCCAAATGAATTAGGTTGAAGCGACGATAACGTATTCGTCTCTTCCAAAGATTATCTGTTGGTCCATCTGGTTTTCAGGTGGGCCTTCCTTTTGTTCAAAAGTTTTCTTTAATATGAATAGAGAAATTGATAGAATCAGGTTGAAAATCGTGTTTAGCAATTTGGAATTATTCTCCAATTCTGCGCATCTTTTTGCAGATAATATGTGGGGCAGGATAAGGAACCTAAATCCTTATAGCAGCCAAGAGGAAAGGATAAGTTCTTTCAATAGGAATTTTGAGAATCCTCGACTATTCATCTGATATCAGAAGAGCATGATGGAACCAAGCTTTATATCAAGCTTTCGCTTCCAGATTCCCTTGCTTCAGATATTGCATCTAGCGCTGTAGGGCGTATGGATGTTGAGGTTTGCCGCATTTCCGATGGTAGAATTTTCTCCTATTCTTATGTGATTCATCGGTAAAATGTGTGAATTCTGGGATTATTCGTCATTAAAATGTGTAAGTTATCGAATTATTCGTCAGTAAAACGTGTGAAATTCAAAAATATTCGTCATTAAAACGTGATATATTACTTTGCTTATGATATTCTTTAGGCAAGATGCTGAAGAGAAAGATTACAGATAAACTCATTAAATGGAAGAATTCCAGCAAGAGACACCCTTTACTTATTGATGGTGCCCGCCAGGTTGGAAAAACTACTGCAGTTCGTGAATTTGCAAGAAATAACTATAAGACTTTCTATGAGCTGAATTTCCTTGAAAACAGTGGTTATGCTGCTATTTTCTCAGGAGATTTGGACGCTTCGTCAATTCTCACAAAGCTTTCACTTGCTTTTCCTTCTGTGAATAGAACAGATGGAAGCACCCTTATCTTTCTTGATGAGATACAGCATTGTCCGAATGGAAGAACATCATTGAAATTTCTTGCTGAAGATGAAAGGTTTGATGTGATTGCCTCTGGTTCACTTCTAGGCTTGAATCATTCTGAGGAAGAATCATTTCCTGTCGGCTACATTGAGACGATGGAACTTTTCCCTCTGGATTTTGAAGAATTCCTTTGGGCTATGGGGATTGGAGAGGATATCATTCGCTATCTAAGGGATTGTTATGAGAATAGGAAAAGCGTGGAGAATTTCATTCATGAAACCATGCTGAAATATTTCACTACTTATATGGTGACAGGAGGAATGCCTGCTGTTGTCCAGGATTATGCAAAGTATAAGGATTATGCATCTGTTCTGCATATTCAGCGTGATATTATTGCAGGGTATAAAAAGGATGTTGTCAAATATGCGGAAGACAATGAGAAAGCAAGAATCCTCAGAACTTTTGATTCCATTCCTTCACAGCTTTCCAAAGCAAACAAGAAATTTCAGTATTCTGTAATAGGTCAGGGGTCAAGAAGCAGAGAATATGGTACGGCTCTTTTATGGCTGAAAGATGCTGGTATCATTTCATTCTGCAAGAATCTTTCCTCATTGCAGGTTCCTTTATCAGGGTTCGTCATTGGAGATGAATTCAAGACTTATATGAATGATGCAGGTCTTCTGGTTTCTATGTTTGAAGATGGAACAGCTATGAAGATAATGCAGGGTGAACTGGGATTATTCAAAGGTGCTTTTTATGAGAATATTATTGCTCAATGTTTGAAAGCAAATGGCTTCCCTTTGTTTTATTTCTCTCCATCTTCATCTCTTGAGATTGATTTTGTGATCATGTACAGAAATTCTCCTTGCATTATCGAAGTAAAAAGCGGGGAAAACAAGAAATCAAAGTCGCTTAATACTGTACTTTCAACAGAAAAATATGGTGTAAAGCAAGCGATAAGATTTTCAAGGAATAATGTAGGAGAGAGCGATTATATTCTTTCTTTGCCTCTTTACATGGTTATGTTCCTTGAAGTGGATTCTTCCAACCCAGATTCACTTCCAACAGCAGATGAAATAAGAAAGCACATTCCTGATTGAATCAATTCCATTATTGGGGCATCCTGAAGCTATGGATGCATTAGAGGAAAGAATCAAATGTTTGAGAAAGGGTGCATCAATTCTTTCAAGAACCAGTGATGATACAAGGAAGAAGGCGCTGCAGAGCATGGCTGATGCTATTGTTTCAAGGCGTTCTGAGATAGAGAAGGCAAATAAGGAAGACCTAGAGAGGGCTGAGAAGGAGGGTATTTCATCATCTCTTCTTCATCGTCTCAAGTTTTCTGATGATAAAATCGCTTCAGCTGTAAAAGGTCTTGAGGAACTGGAGCTCCTTCCAGATCCTATAGGGAAGGTCCGTGAGATGAGGGAACTTGACCCTGAATTTGTCCTTAAGAAGGTATCATTCCCGATTGGTGTCATTGCAATGATCTTTGAAGCCAGGCCAGATGCACTTGTCCAGATAGCAGGGCTCGCGCTTCGTTCTGGAAATTGTGTTGTTCTCAAAGGCGGTAAGGAAGCTGAATGCTCCAATCGTATCCTTGTTGAGATTATCAGGGAGGCGACTGAGAGCATTGTCGGTGCAGACTGGATTCTTGGTATCGAGAGCCATGCGGATGTTGATAAGCTTCTCGGCATGGAGAAGGATATTGACCTTATAATTCCTCGTGGTTCAAATAAGTTCGTAAGTTATGTAATGGACCATACCCACATTCCTGTCATAGGGCACTCGGATGGTATCTGCTCGGTATATATCGATGCCTCCGCTGATATTGATATGGCTGTACGTATCTCTGTAGATAGTAAGACTCAGTATCCAGCAGCCTGCAACGCAGCTGAGACATTCCTTGTTCATAAAGATATTGCACTAGCTTTCCTTCCCAAGTTTGGTAAAGCAATGGAAGAGAAGGGGGTGAAGATTCATGGAGATGAGGAGACAAGGAAGTTCATTCCTTCAGCTTTAGTTGCGACTGAGGATGATTACCACACCGAATACCTTGCTCTTGAATGTGCTGTTAAAGTCGTCGGATCAATAGAAGAAGCTATTGACCACATAGCTGAGCATGGTTCCCATCATACAGATTCCATAGTCACTTCTTCAGAGGAGGCTAAGAAGCTTTTCTTCCTCTCTGTTGATAGCGCGGATGTCTTTGCAAACTGCTCGACACGTTTTGCAGATGGCTTCAGGTTCGGTCTTGGAGCTGAGGTCGGGATATCAACATCGAAGATACATGCTCGAGGTCCTGTCGGGCTTGATGGCCTGATGACAACCAAGTGGCTTTTATCTGGTAATGGAGAGATAGTTGCAGACTATTCCGGTCCTGATGGGAAGAGTTTCCATCATAAGGAGCTTATGTGATGCGTGATTTCTCATCAGTAAAGAGAATAGTTATCAAAGCGGGAACGAATCTCCTCTCATCCTCTACAGGAATAGATAAAGACAGGATAAGGAGCATTGTAGATCAGATAGCTACGCTTCGTGAGCTTGGTTATCAGGTGATACTAGTCTCTTCCGGAGCTGTAGGTCTTGGAGCGAAAGCCCTAGGTCATAATAGTCCTGTTGTCTATATAGCTATGAAGCAGGCATGTGCTGCAATCGGGCAGCCTCTTCTTATGAGTGCGTATCGCGAGGAATTTCAGAGACACAATATGCTATGTGCTCAGGTGCTTATAACCAAATCGATACTTAATAACAGGAAAAGCTATAACAACCTCCGTTCCTCTGTCTCGATGCTCCTTGCGATGGGTGTTATCCCGATTTTCAATGAAAATGATGTTGTCTCAACAGCGGAGCTTAAGGATGTCTTCGGAGATAATGACAGGATGAGCGCTCTAGTTGCTTCCAAGATTGATGCGGATCTCCTTGTGCTTCTTACAGATATCGATGGGCTCTATACAGGCAATCCTCG